>NZ_CALEMX010000322.1 GCF_937910335.1 uncultured Gimesia sp.
AACGTTTCTTTCCGGAATCGGTAACCCGTCAGCTTGGGTCACCTCGATGGATCTGGGTGGAAATCATACATCATTATTAATTGCCATTATGAATATGGCGGGAGTATTAGGCGGTTATACTTCACCTATCATTGTCGGAAAGCTCTTCGAACAAATTAAAAGCATGGAAGTTCCAGACTGGAATCTGGTTCTATTTTTATTCGCAGGAATTTATCTAATGGCGACTTTTTGCTGGGCATTCATAAACCCAGATCAAAAACTCTCAGATTAAAATCACGAATCAGAACTAAGATACGTACAGAGGAGTGCTGAAATCAAGAAATGAGAGACTAGGATTGAGAAATTAGTAATTATTCCATTGACACACACGGTGTTCTTTATAAACTAAATACACATTTCTCATTTTGGCCAATACGCTATTCATACTCAATTTGTGTAAACGTCATAGTACTTTCAATTGTCCAATTCCACAAAAAAACAATTCCATCTATCTCAATACCGTATAAGATTGAATTCAAATGATCCACCTGAAGCTATCTGACTGGACCAACAGAAAACAGGAACCGGAGACCGACATACCGGAGGATTTTTCTAATTCGGATAGTGGGCCGTTGACTCGTCGTGCCTATAAATATTTATTCTCCCAATTATTAAATGATCAGATTGCCTTGGGTGAAACTCTAGTTCCATTCAAGATTGCGCGTGATTTGAATATCTCACGCACCACAGTCCGGCAGGCAATCAACCTTCTCTCCGAAGAAGGCTGGGTCTCTAACGGAGATAATGGCCGTATAACCGTTGTCAAACAGCCAAAAACAGAACACCTGGAAAATATTTCCGCATCAGACTTCAACCGAGAAACAGAAACAGAAGCCACCTATCGTAAGATATTTGAAAAACTATTGAATGGTGAATTTCTTTTAGGTCAAAATGTGAGTGCTCAGGAAATTTCAAATGATTTCAACGCGAGTCTCGGAACAGTTCGTCAGGCACTCGATTGGCTTTGTGCACGTGGACTTTTTATTCGTATTCCCAGGCGCGGTTGGCAGGTTGTCGATGCGACCCTCGAGGAAATCGTCGACCTTTATCGAGTGCGTCTGCTACTGGAATCAGAAGTAATCGACCGAGTTGCTGTGAAGTCCACCGATGCACAACTTGAGAATCTTGTCAGTGATTGCAAACGCATCATTGAGCAATTTAACGACCTAAATGATTCAGATCGAAGACAGATTGATTACACGTTTCATCGTACGCTACTGGAGCTTTCTGAAAGTTCAGTTCTATTGGAGACGATTGATCCGTTAATCATGAAAATGGCTTTACTCGGTGTTTATCAGGAACTACCACCAAAAACCTCGTTAAAGGCAATGAAAGAGCATTTGGCAATTGCCAGAGTTTTACAAAATCGTGACGTGGAATTGTCACGTGAACGAATGCGAGCACATCTGCTCCGCGCCAAAACAAAATATGAAATGGAGTAAGAATCGCCAGCAAACTTACAACCTGCAATTTCTATGTTCTGAAATCACTGTTTCCGTCTGGATGATACACTAATGCTGATTGACACTCATACCAATTTAATGTGGTACCCGGATCACTTGTCTGACGAATTTGTCGAATTTGCCTGGGCAGCCAAAAAAGCAAAAATGAAGAATTCAGCCGACGTCTACTTCGCCGGATCTGAAACTGAAGAGCAGAACGCCTTTGATTCGACACCGGAAGCATTACTCGAAGCAACTAAAAACTGCACCAAGGCTATCGTATTTGGAATTAAAGCCCCCTTTTGCGGCATCAACTGTGATCAGGAATTGATTGCTCAATTTGCAAAAGAGCATTCAGACCGCTTTGTAGCCTGGTGTTCTGTCGATCCAAATGACGTCGACTGTGTCGACCAACTCACACACTACGTCCAGAATTTGGGAATGAAAGGACTGAAAGTCTCTCCCATTTATCAGAATTGGAATCCTCAAGATCCTAAGCATCTACCACTGTTTAAAAAAGCTGAAGAACTGAATATTCCGATTAACATTCATCAGGGAACATCGTTCGTCCGTTCTGGGCCTTTAAAGTATTCTAACCCGATTCAGTTAGAAGACATCGCTGTCGCCTGCCCTGATCTGAGAATGATTATTTCGCATATGGGACATCCCTGGGAAACAGAGTGTGTGGTGTTGATTCGTAAACATCCTAACTTGTATTCCAATGTGTCTGCGCTCCACTATCGACCTCTAAGACACTATCAAGCCTTCATGACTGCGCTTGAATATGGTGTTGAAGACAAACTGATTTATGGCTCTGATTTTCCATCGGCCACACCGGAGCAAGTCATCTCCGGACTAAATAAAGTCAATCAAGTCGTTGAAGGAACAGCGTTTCCCAAATTTCCTCAGGAAGTAATTGATCGCATTATTTATGAAAACTGGAAACAGGTGCTCTCTCTCCAAGAGTTGGGGCTGGAAACTGCAACGACTTGACTTGAAAAACGTACTATGAAAATTACCAAGATCGAAGCCATTCCGGTCAAAGTACCATTAAAGCCTTTTTTGACAACCAAAACGGCACATGGAGAACATGTCGATTCTCCTTATGTCATCGTGCGGATCAACACAGATGAAGGGTTGATTGGGTTAGGAGAAGCTACACTCGCGCCGCGCTGGAGCGGAGAAACTAGTCAAAGCTGTCTGGCAGCAATGAACCAACTCATTGCCCCCGCCCTGGTAGGCAAAGATCCGCTCAATATCAATGTCGCGATCCAAAAAATGGATCAGGTGATCAAGCTCAATCCCTTTACCAAAGCCGCCGTAGAGATGGCGTTGTGGGATCTGGCTGGCAAGGCAGCAGGACAACCTGTTTACCAACTACTGGGAGGAAAAGTACGTAATTCGATACCAGTCAAGACGGTCATCGGCGCTTTTTTACCTGAAAAAGTAGTTGAGCTAACCCAGTATTTTCTCGATCAAGGCTTTACCAGTTTCAAAGTGAAAGTAGGTCTCGATCTTGAACGCGATCTTGAACGACTCGATACCGTACGAAAAACAATTGGTTCTGATATGAGTATGGGCATAGACGCTAACTGTGGCTGGGATTTCAGCACTGCTTGCGCCGCATTGCCCCGAATGGAACAATTTCAATTGTCGTTTTGCGAACAACCCATTCAAATTGGCCAGCATGACGCCTGGAAAGAGTTACGCAAATTTACAGAGATTCCTCTTATGGCTGATGAAAGCGTGTTTTCTGTTGCCGATGCCTGGGAAATTTGTCGCCAACGTTCCGCAGACATTCTGAGTATCTACCCTGGAAAAAATGGTGGCATCTCGCGAACCGTCGCCATTTGCCATCTGGTTGAAGCCGCGGGGCTCACCTGCTCGATTGGTAGTAATCTCGAATTGGGTATTGGCAGCGCAGCCATGTTGCATGTCGCTGCCGCGATGAAAGTGATTGACAGCGAACGATTTCCTGCCGATTGCCTGGGCCCTTTGTTCCACGAAGCAGATCTGATACAACAACCATTGTCTCTGGGACCAGTCACAGCAGAATTACCAACCGCCATTGGTTTAGGAGTTGAGTTAGATGAAGACCAATTAAAGCAGTGGCGCACCGATATCTAACACCCTCTTTGATAATTTAAAGGTGATCTCATGTCACAGTTAATTTCCGGTTCTGATTTACGAACCGTCCACGCTGTTCCTCTTACCCCTTATGATCAACACGATAAAGTTGACATTGAACTATATACCCGTCATATTAGTGAAATGTATGCAGCCGGTATTCGCGTATTTTTGCCTGCAGCCGGCACAAGTGAATTCCATAGTCTCTCGCATTCAGAAATTCTGAAACTGGTAGAAGCCACTTGCCAGGCGACAGGTCCGGATGCCTTGATCCTGGCTCCAGTCAGTGGCGCCATCGGAGATGCGATTCAACTGGCTAGTGAGTCTATTAAACGCGGTGCCGCCGGCCTCCTGGTAATGCCTTTACCGCACCCATATCTCTGCGATGAAGGAGCCTCTGACTACATTCTCCGTCTCATCGAATCGACACATGCTTCCACAGTGATCTATAAAACTCGGGAGATTCCCAGTGACAAGTTGCTGCTGAAATTAGCGAACAATCCCTATATCATCGGAATGAAATACGCGGTGAATCACATGGATCATTTTCAATCAATCGTGGAGCAGAGTTCTGGTGATTGTGAATGGCTCTGTGGTTCCGCAGAACGATTTGCCCCGTATTATATGCTGGCCGGTGCGACAGGCTTCACTTCCGGCGCTGTCAATCTCTGCCCCCGTTTGGTACTTGCACTGCATGCAGCTCTGGTTGAACAAAACTTTGTGGAAGCAATGTCATTGCAGCGCACGATCCTACCGATTGAACAATATCGAGCACGCTGTGGAGAGAGTTTTAGTATCAGCATGTTAAAGTATGCAATGCAGGTTACTGGAAAAGACTTTGGCCCCGCTCGTGCCCCTCAACGTCAATTAACAACATTGGAATGTAAAGAGATTGACAAACTTTTGCGACCAATTCTAGACCGTGAAGAATCGCTAATTGCTGTTTGATTTTGTCGTGACTTTTTTTAGGACAGAAGTTTTTTAGGAACAAGCACACGCATAGAATAAGGCCCAGCCAGTGATTGTCCCGGCTTGACATCGCTGGCGATGCTCAAAAATTCGCGGGATTCACTTTTCGTCCATCCCTGCCGTTCTTCAAGCCAGGAAATCATCTCTCGAATTGCCAACCATTGCGCAGATTCCAAAGGTCGATCACAGGCAATTGTGACTAATTCTTCCTCTGTCTCCACACGCAACCATTTTTGTTGCTTAGTCCAATTTTTAAGCACGCGCACAGATAATTTTACTTCGGAACGCATTTCAACCGCACACAATTCTCCATCACCCTGCCGTGCATGGCAATCTCCTAATGACAAAAATGCACCCTTGACTGCCACAGGCAGATAGACCGTACATCCCGGTCCAATCTCGGGCACGTCGAGATTACCTCCATGCGTTCCCGTGTGATAGGTATAAACGACTTCTTCCTTGGGTGCCGTTCCAATAGTACCGATCACCGGCGCGACAGGCAGCAACATCTCATGCGTTTTTCCCCCTGCGTGAAATGTATAAACCACTTTGTCTTCCACAATCTTTACCAGACGTGTGACTGGATCTTTAATGAGATCCTGCAGATGTTGTTCGAACGGCCAATATCCATAGTAACCCTGTGTGTCACAAACCATGTCTTGAATATCAACCGCAAGAGTATCACCAGGCTCCGCCCCTTCCACATAGACTGGGCCTACAACTGGATTACCGGCATACCCCTGTTGTCGCATCTTGTGTAGCGATTCTGGTGTACATTGTTCGGGCAATCTGGTACGTCCGCCACGCGAGTCTTCTGTTTCAATGATGAAAGTTTCTCCCGGGCTCACTGACAACACAGGTTCACAATGAGCAGAAAAAACAGTAGTCGTATGTTTGCGAAGAATGCGTTTCATTGGTTTCTCAAATTAGTAGATTCATGATGATTTTGTAAATTGATCAATTATATTACGTGAGACCTTCGATACATTTTCGTCAACGAGCATTGATGTAATCCAACAAATCGATCCTACAGAAAAGACTTCACCTCCAGAATGTGTTTGGAAATGGACCATATCAGCGCCTCCTTGATCAGGGTTGATCCCCTGTGCTACCAGATGCACGTTAGCTGGCGAACTAGGAGAAATTTTATCGGTCTCGTGCCCTGAAGCCCCTCCTGGAATTCGCATGTGCTGGCTTTCTGTTCCAAACAGATCGTTTTGTTTTAAGTTCGTCCCTTGAAAGCACCAGTGCTGGTCATCGATTACCTTATAAGGGGCACCCGTCATAATTCCCGCAAAGGAAAACACGACCCCCAATAGGTTTGCCTCAGATTCCTGCCGCGCGTGATAGCGGCTTTCATAAATAGACTCTGATTCTGGGATTGGTGGATCCATCGCCACTCCACACCATTTCGTGCAATCGGTATTGTGATACACAATTCGATGGTCATCCAGAAATTCCACTTCACAATTCAGTCCATTAC
>NZ_CALEMX010000323.1 GCF_937910335.1 uncultured Gimesia sp.
AAGCTTCCCTGAAAGTAGAGGCACTTCTTCTGATGAACCTGGACGCGATTCGTTTCGATTGAAATCGCTTTCGCGATACCCTCTTCCGAACGCGTTTCAGTTATTTCGAATATCATGTGATTTTCGAAGTGAGTACTTCCCGGAAACTTCCCGCGTCTTCTTCCAGTGCTGATGCGACTCCTTCAATTGTCAAAGCAATCATTGATGCTAGCGTGATTTATCGGAATTTCCATTCATTAGTCTTGTTTCTGTACTTTTTCCAATAGAAGAGAAAGACGTTGCACAACTTCGGGATGCTTACTCCATAAGTTTTTTGTTTCAGAAGGATCATTCGTCAGGTGGTAGAGTTGTCCCGTAGGTTCTCCATTGGCTGGCTTGATGTCGCGGGGATAAGTGAAACCTCCCGAACCGCGGGTGGGGATCATTTTCCATGGCCCCTGACGCACAGCGAAGTTACCCCATAACGAATGATGTATCGCATACTCACGCAATGGCTTGTCGCTTTTCTTGCCGAGCAAGGCGGGCAAAATATTACGACTGTCTTCGGCTGCACCCGCAGGAAGTTTAGTGCCGATGATTGCCGCACAGGTCGCCATCAAATCAGTCAATTCGATCAAAGCATCGCTCGTTGAACCGGCGGGAACGTGATCCGGCCAGCGCGCGATAAACGGAACACGATGGCCACCTTCCCAGATATCTGCTTTCGTGCCTCGCAAGTGCGCATTTCCCTGATGGCCACGTTCTTTCACATACTTTGCACGATGTGTCAGTCGATAATTCTTCAGGTCATCAGCTTCCTGTGGCGTCCACCAGTGATACAAACCGCCGTTATCGGATGTGAAAATGATCAATGTATTCTTTGCTTCATCAGTTCGTTTGAGTACTTCCAGAATCGCACCAACGGTGGCATCGACTTCGAGAACAAAATCCCCATATTCGCCGGCCTCACTTTTTCCACGAAACTCGTCATTGGGCACTAATGGCAAATGCGGCGCTGTCAGCGGGAAATACAGGAAAAAAGGACGATCCGGAGACGACTTTGAATGTCGTTCAATGTAACGCACTGCCTGTCCCGTGAGTGTGGGCATAACTCCGGAAATCGTAAAGTCGGGAGAGCGCATACCCTTGTCAACTGAAAGAAATTCCGTTGAGATGCGTTCCGATTCGATCGTAGGAATAATTACGGGCCGATCATTTTCGATATAACAAAATGGTGACATGTTCAAAGAAGCAGAAATGCCGAAGTACCAGTCAAACCCAACATCGGTGGGGCCGCCGGTCACCGGTTGTGTATAATCAACATCATCTCCCACCCGTGGTCGCTTTCTGCGATCAATGGGAACGGCAGGTACAGGCTGGCCTGTTTTCTCAGTCCATTGCATCCCTAGGTGCCATTTGCCTACGCACGCTGTATCGTATCCAGCCTGTTTGAGCAGAGAGGGCACTGTTGGGCGATCTTTTTCAATTAAAGGCGGGTCAAAACCGTCCAGCACGCGATACTTCAATCGTGTTCGCCAGCAGTATCGCCCCGTCAGAATTCCGTAACGCGTCGGTGTGCAAACGGCAGATGGCGTATGTGCATCGGTAAACTTCATTCCCTGTGCTGCAAGCTGGTCAATATGTGGTGTTCGAATTTTTGATTCCGCGTTGTAACAACTCACATCGCCATAGCCGAGGTCATCAGCGAGAATATAAATAATATTGGGCTGTTTGTCGGCAGCCGTCGCTGATTCCAGAAAAAGCATACTGAATAAAGTCAGAATCGCTGGCAGAATTCTTACCGCATGCATACTTCTGATGAAATTCCATTGAAGATCAATCGTTGAAAACATTTATTGAGGCCTTCCTGTTGGGGGGAGTTCTTTTAAATAACTATAAAGGTTGGACAGGATAAAAATCAACAGGACGACCACTAAGGTAATAGAATTGTAGAATAGTGTACGTCATAGGACAGGGCTTATGGGACAGTCATCAATGAGAGAAGTCGGTTAAATCTATGTGCAGGAAATTCGAATCACTTCACGGCCCAACCGCCCCGAACCACCGGTGACCACAACTCGTTTGTTATTGGCCTCTCTCGTTTAAGAAGCTGGCAAGAATCTTATCTTGTTGGCATGCTGAACTTGGCCGGCTTAATTCTGTGGTTTAGCGGCTTTAATCGCTGGTACCAGTTCTTCCACTTGTAAATCTGCGAACCAGGCAGGTCCTCCCTCGACTGCAAGACGGATTTCGGGGAGCGTCGCGTTCTCTTGAGAATGCACTGTACCGATCAACTGATCGTCGAAGAAGATCCACCAATGTCCATGCTGGTGTTCCAGCTCAACGACATGATATTGATCGTTCGGATTGTTGATAATAGTAGGAGTCGCCACTTCTGAAAGTGAGCCTCGATCATTGGGCTTTCTGGCTAATACAACCTGTTCCGGAGTCACGCGTAATACAGATCGGATACCATTACGATTCTGGTCCGCAGCGATTCCAAAATGAAGTTCTACCGCTGTGGCGTCGTGCAGACGAACGAATAACAGTAGCTTGTAATTTCTCAGTGGTCGCGGCGGGCTCAGGTCACTGCGAAGTAATGGCCGACGAATCATACCGTTGCTACCGGAAATTATCGAAGCTCCCTCGTCATCTTCGTCGACAGTCCAACTTCCACTGGATGGCATCACACCCAGGGTCTGGCCATTAAACAAGGGTTCGCTCCAACCGCTGGCAGTCATATCTCGTACGGGCGTTGTTGAAGCACCTGGGTTGAGAATCAGCAACAAACTAACGATTAATAAAACCGAGGTCATTATGGTTGCCGTCTTAAAAAAGCGTCGGTAATACCGAGTACCAGTCTGGTTGACTTCGGTGGTCGGCAGTGATTGTGCAGGCGGTCTTTCTAAGATCGTGGTGAGTGTGTCGGCAATTGACTCAGTGCCCTCTTGCAACGTGAGACGTTGCTGCAGTGATGCATCGATTCGATTTATCAAATGGTTGTAATTATCTAAACGATCGTCCGCTTTCAATTTTAGCATGTCATTAACGAGCTGAGACGTCTGCTCGGACACAACATTTGGTCCGTCACTCAATGATTTAGTTTCCCCACTCAATTTCTGTGCAATGATCTGAGGGATAGTATTTCCTTCAAAAGGAGGTCGACCTGACAGCATGTGATACATTGTCACACCTAATGCATAGATATCAGATCGGTGGTCGACATCGTGGCCATTGATTTGCTCCGGCGACATGTAATGTGGGCTACCCACTGAGGCATTTGCGGCCGTCAGCCTG
>NZ_CALEMX010000324.1 GCF_937910335.1 uncultured Gimesia sp.
GAAACAGTACGTGGCATTGCAGCACGCTTTGGAGTTACCGAAGCCCAAGTGTTGGAATGGCAGGATGTATTCGTCGCCGCAGGGGTGCTGGCCGTCACCAATTACCGGAACGGGCGACGATTTAGTGCAAGCTCTTCCATGTCGGCTGAGGAACTCGGTGAGTCTCGGAAAGGGTCTAGTTACTTAGATCCGTTCTTGACCACAACGCCGATGACTCCAACTCCAACAACTCAAAGACCTCATTAATCATTCCACAAAGGGATAAAACGAGTGAGCAGTTTACTTGTTTCTCAATATGTTTTGTGTCGCAGAAATCAGATCAACAGTAGGAATGACATTACCGTCAAGGCCGCCTCTTCAAATGGGCAGCCTGCTCTCTTTTTTCGTGGTCCGCTCTTCTTTGTGAGGTCGTAAAGAAACCGGAACGAGCTGCAGTTGCCGGTTCGAAAACTCTCAAAGGTATTGTAAGTTGAGCAAACCACTTCTCACAATTGGCATGGCGACGCTTGACGATTTCGATGGAGTTTATTTCACAGTAACATCACTGATGCTGCACCATGCAGAAGTCATGCGCGATTGCGAAATCGTAGTAGTGGACAACAACCCAAATTCGAAACACGGAAAGCTTGTCAAAGACTGGATTCTCAACCGTGTTCCTAACGGATATTATTATCCCTATGAAGCTTCGACTGGTACAGCGCAGTCTAGAAACGAAGTATTCCGCCATGCACGCGGAGAATCGGTCCTCTGCATTGACTGCCACGTCATGCTAGTTCCGGGAGCGATTCAAAAATTAATTGAATATTTCCAGAATAATTCGGACTGTCACGACCTCCTGTCCGGCCCCCTTCTCTCCGATTGTGGAGTTCTTTCGGCGACTCATCAGCGTCCCGAATGGAGCAACGGAGCATGGGGAGTCTGGTCTGTTGATCAGCGCGGTATGAACCCGGAGGGGGAACCGTTCGAGATCTGGCAGCAGGGGATGGGGCTATTCTCCTGTCGTCATGATGCGTGGGTAGGCTTTCATCCTGATTTTCGAGGATTCGGTGGGTGTGAAACTTACATCATGGAAAAATTCAGGAAAAACGGAAGCCGGGTTCTCTGTTGTCCTTGGCTCCGTTGGACGCACCGTTTTCAACGCCCCGAAGGAGTCCCCTACCGCGTGGAATATGAGGACAGGATCCGCAATTATATCATCGGATTTCAGGAACTGGGACTCGATGTTGAGCCTGTTCTCAAACATTTCAAAGTACCACACGAACGAGCTGCGGCGCTAACTTATTCGAAACTAGAACCAGAAGAGACAGCAAATTATGCTGTCGTTGGCGACAGGGCTTTTGGCGGTGTGGACATGCGGGGACTTGTACTATCGAAATATCTCTCGTGCAAACTAGTCACTCCGAAACAGACTCAAAGGATGGCACGACGAAAAACAATCATCACGATTAAGGACGGTTTCTCCCCAACAATAATTCGAGAGAAATGCGACCGTTTAATTTATGACCCGCTTGATGTATTCTGTTCCATAGGTACCGACGTCGCACCCGTCAATTATTGGCGGTCGCAATTTCAGAGGCACAATTTCGATGATTTGATTGCCACTAGCCCCGCCTGTTATGAAGTGATGCGAGAAGCGGTTCCTGATCATGTGGCAGTTCACCTTGTGCCACACCAGTCTGATTCCAGGATCGAGAAGAGCTGGCATAATCCAGATGGTCCGATCGTGTATTCCGGCTTGAAATGTTTCGTTGAATCCGGATTGGATCGGATTCAAAAAGCCTGTCAACTACTCGGTAAAGAATTCATTATTGGGGATAGCTATGACGTTCTCAAGGGTGCCTCGCTTGCTCTAGCATTACGGCTTCCACCTTTCGACACAGCGCTAAACCGATATTGTAAGCCCCAAATCAAGCTCGCGAACGCAGCCGCGGCATGCCTGCCTGCGGTCTCTACAGAGTGCCCGGCGGCAACTTCTCTGTATCCGGAAATAACGACCGTACCCGTTAATTTTACAGTCCCAGAACTTGCAGGCGTAATGCAACAGGCGCTGGAGGGACCAGCATTGACCAATCCCTATAGCAATAGTGACTATTTAATGGCAATGGACCGAATCCTTCAACGGGAAACGGTGGTAGTCTACACAGCAATCTTCGGCGGATACGACTCCTTAAAGGAACCGCAGGATCAGATACCGGGTGTGAAATATATTTGTTTTACTGACAATCCCAATCTGAAGTCGAAAGTATGGAATATCCAATATCGCCGCCCGACGGGAGATCCGTTGATGCAGGCAAAATCATTCAAGATCCTTGCTCACGAAGCACTTGACTGTGACATTTCACTCTGGATTGATGGCCGAGTCGAAGTGCACAAACTGAATGGAGCCATCAATCAGCTCAAAACGGACCTCGCTCTTCATCGCCATGAACAACGAAACTGTATTTATGAAGAAGCAAGTCACTGCATGAGGGTGAAACGCGGTGATCCGAGACAAATCGAAGATGCGATTACCCGATATAAATCCGAAGGGCATCCCCCGCAATATGGATTGTGGAATGGTGGCATAATTTTACGACGCCATACTCCTGACATTACGACGTTTAATCGGGAATGGTGGCGCGAAGTCAGCGTGGGCACAACCCGCGACCAGATCGTCCTCCCAGTCGTGCTCCGACGACTGGGCACTCCTTTCGAAACTTTTCCAAAGGATATGCCACTATACGGAATTGGAGACCACCTGAAATGAGAATTAAAGACCTGCTCATCATCTCAGCCTGCGATTCAAGCATGGGTTCATGGGGAAAGATTTGGATTGAACAAATCCGGAAATTCGACGTTGACTGGAAAATTTACGATCTCGGTGGATTCGGACGCGGCGAACCGGTCGACCTCAATGCCTGTGAATTGACGGAAAACAATGCAAACAGACAATTCTCTACTTTC
>NZ_CALEMX010000325.1 GCF_937910335.1 uncultured Gimesia sp.
CGGCAAGGAGGCGATTCTGGAAGGTAAAATACTATGTGATCCGATTCAATTTCCGGATCAAATCGGAAAAGTTACAATCGAGCAGATCATCAAGTATTTTAATGGTGATGATGTAGAAACGGAAATTCTGATCCCTTCCAAGCTCTACTATAAAGAGGACGCAGAAAAAGATCCTCTTCTCAAAAAAGGGTAGGACTTTATGTCGGCTCCTCCCTCTCTCGTGGAATCATCATTGCTCGCCATGCATGGCATCGAGAAATCTTTCCCGGGTGTCCGTGCTTTAGGGGGTGTTGATTTGACAATGGAGCGTGGAGAAGTACTGGCATTGCTTGGCGAAAATGGTGCTGGTAAAAGCACGCTGATCAAGATGCTGGGGGGAGTCTATTTGCCCGACGCGGGTTCGATTTGTATTGATGGAGTTGATGTCCAGTTTTCGAACCCTTCCGAAGCGATTGCTGCAGGCATCGGCATCATCTATCAGGAATTTAACCTCATACCGGGTCTGGCAGCCTGGGAAAACATTTTTCTGGGGCGAGAGAGAAGTTTCGGACTGGTGCGGCGAACTGAGGAGCGACTTCGCGCTGAAGCGTTGTTTGCGCAAATTGGTGTTGCCATTCCAATCGACGTACCTTGTGGTGAATTATCTATCGCCCAGCAACAAGTTGTTGAGATTGCAAAGGCGTTGTCACAGGATGTTCAGTTGATCGTTATGGATGAACCATCGGCGGCACTGACGCCCCAGGAAGTGGCGCGGCTGTTTAAAATTATTCGTGATTTGAAACGAAGCGGCATCGGAGTGATCTACATCAGCCATCGTCTTGATGAGGTTTTCGAGATTGCTGATCGTATTTTGATATTACGCGATGGCGAGGTGGTTGGCGAATCAACTACGGAAGATCTCACTCGACAGAGAATGATCGAGATGATGGTAGGTCGTGAGATTAATAATGAGTTCCCGAAACATCAGCATACAATCAATGAGACTCGTTTGACTGTTAAAGGTTTGAGTCGAGCTAATGCAGTCCGTGATGTCAGTTTCGATATTCATGCTGGAGAAGTGCTGGGACTAACCGGGTTAGTCGGAGCGGGTCGTAGCGAGCTGGCACGTTTGATTTTTGGAGCAGATCGAGCCGATAGGGGGACGATTCTGCTAGATGGAGTCGCACTTGAAATTCATAGCCCGCGCGACGCGATTCAAGCGGGGATCTGTCTACTCACTGAAGATCGTAAGAGTCAGGGGCTGGTGCTTGATGCCAGTGTGCGAGAGAATTTCGGTCTGCCGAATTTGGACGAGTTTTCTGCCTGGGGATGTGTCATGCAAAAACATGAACGGTCTGCGTTTGCAAAATATATTGATCGATTGAGTATTAAAATTCCAAATCAGGAACAGCTCGCGCGCAACCTCTCGGGGGGGAATCAGCAGAAAGTCGTTCTGGCCAAGTGGATGCAAAAAAATGCGGAAGTAGTGATATTTGATGAACCGACGCGTGGCATCGATGTCGGAGCAAAATATGAAATCTATATGCTCATCAACGAATTGGCCAGTCAGGGAAAAGCCATTCTGATGATCAGTTCAGAGTTACCGGAAGTGTTAGGCATGAGCGACCGTATTCTTGTCATGCACGAAGGTCGCATTACAGGCGAAATAGGCGATGTTGCCAATGCGACACAGCAAGAAATTATGGAACTGGCAGTGGCTTGAATTATGACAAAAAAGCAACGATCAAAATTGCTCAATAGCCCCTTCGTTCGGGACTATGGCATGATATTCATGTTGTTGATGCTGGTGATACTCTTTAGTCTGCTGACGGTGAAACTACAGCATCCCACTGGAGCGAGTGCTGGTAATCAGGTGGCCAATACCATTCTTGCCAAACATGGTAATGAGGCTCATGTACTGGTAGTCACACGTAGTACGAAAGAAGATCGCGCCTTCGCACAAGCAGCTGTTAAGCGGCTGGAATCATCAGGGGCTGATGTGCTCGGTCAAGTGAATGGCTCTGCTGCCGATGCGCGAAAAGCGATAGAATCAATTCTCTCCGAAGGAAAGACATTTGACGCGATTGCTGCCAATAATGTGACTGCAATGTGGACAGTGTATGATCGCTTTCCTTCAGTGGGTTCAAAAAAATGTGTGACTCCGAAACCTTACACATGGCCGAACTTTTTGAAGGTCAGTAATTTGATGGGCGTTGCAAATCAGACGGCAATCTATGCGATTATCGCCATCGGTATGACAATGGTGATTATCACTGCCGGAATTGATCTGTCGGTTGGGTCATTGGTCGCACTTGCATCGGTGAGTTCTGCAATCTTCGTTCGAGATTATTGTGGTGGCACTGAAGCGAGTTTGTTCATGGTTTTGGCCGGTATTCTTCTGGGTATTGGGGTTTGTGCCGCGGCGGGAGCGTTTAATGGTTTCATGGTCACTGCCTTTCAGATTCCACCGTTCATTGTGACATTGGGCATGATGATGATGGCCAGCGGCCTTTCGTTTCGTCTTGCAGAGGGGCGTTCCATTCCCGAGTTGCCATCAACTTTTTTCTGGTTGGGTCGTGGTGTGACTTTAGGCGTGCCAAATCCGGTTTTTTTGATGATCGTGCTATATCTGATTGCAAATTTTGTGATGTCGAGAATGGTATTTGGACGTTACATCTATTCGATCGGCGGGAACGAAGAGGCCGCACGTTTATCCGGAGTTCCCGTGAAACGTGTTTTGTTAGCAGTCTACACAATTTGTGGAGCCCTTGCCGGGTTGGGTGGGATCATGCTGACGTCACAACTTTCGGCCGGCGATCCTAAATTTGGATTAATGTATGAACTGGAAGTAATTGCCGCGGTCGTGGTTGGTGGCACTTCGTTGATGGGCGGACAGGGAAAAATCTTTGGTACTCTGATCGGAGCTTTCATTATTGCGGTGATCAAAAACGGAATGAATCTGACAGACGTCGATCCATTCAATCAAAAAATCGTTCTTGGAGCGGTCCTGACTGCAGCGGTATTGATTGACCGCTTAAAACGTCACGCGTGAT
>NZ_CALEMX010000326.1 GCF_937910335.1 uncultured Gimesia sp.
ACGGCTGTCAATTCATTTAATTGATTGATCATTTCATATTCTCGCTGTTGTTCCAGCAAAGATTGACTGGCCTTGCGCTGACCGAATGGTAATGGAGTTTTCCCATTAAGCGAAAGTGGAACGCCGGCATGCTGTGGACCGAGATAGAGCGAATCGATTGACTGACGTGTATCCGAGCGTGTCGGTCCGCCTAAAACCACATACTTAGGCAGATTTTGATTGAGAGCGCCAAGTCCATAGTGAGCCCAAGCACCAATGCTCGGTTGTGGTTCATCCAGACGATGTCGACCTGTGTGAATTTGATTCTCAGCGGCGTGATCGTTGTCGGTCGTCCACATATTGCGAATAAAGCAGAGGTCATCAACACGTTTTGCTAAATGTGGCCACCAGTCGGTTATTTCGATGCCGGCTTCACCATGTTTTCTCCAACCAACTTGCATAGGATAGATGGATGGGTAAACATCGCGAACATTGACTTCATCAGCTGTAACAGAACGGAAGCGTTTCTTATGCAACGGCGAATTAACGGGGTTTTCGAAAGGCGTTTTATCAAAAGTCATTCCCGCGTATTTGTTGAGTGCCGGCTTGGGGTCGAATGTTTCCAGATGACTGTATCCACCAGATAAGAAAATCCAAATTACCGATTTTGCTTTAGGCGCGAAGTGTGCTTTGGATTGACCGGCTACCTGTTCTCCCGCTTTTAGGTGCCCATCGTCAGCCAACATTGCTCCCAGTGCAAGACCGGTAAATCCCATGCCCAAATCCGATAGAAAATCACGACGAGTGGGGTTGCAATGAAAATCAGAGAATTCATGTGAATTGGATGTCATAATTCTACCTTATTATTTCTATCTCACAGTAACAAAGTCATTGTGATTGATGAGCGCACGGACAATACTCTCACGAATGCGAGTATCAGATGCCTTTGTTTTTTTATCTGCATTCTTCGGTAGTTGAAACGATTTAATACAAACCGCAAGCTCGGTATCTTTGGGAGTGCGTGAGAGAATCTGTTCAAACATTGCTGCCACGAACTGTTTTTGCTCAACCAGTTTATCACTATTGACGTTTGATTGACCCGTATTCGTTTTCTCCCAGTCACTAACAATTTTAGTACTCAACTCATGCACCAGATCACTGTTGGTAAGTGCGAGCGCCTGCTGAGGGATAATTGTTCGCGTACGCTGATAACAATCGACTGAATCAGGTCCATCGAACAGCTCTCCCAAAGGACTCTTACCACCTTGTTCGGGATAGACACTATAGTACAGACTACGTCGATGAGTAGTGAGAGACTCTTTGTTTTCAATAACGGGGCCTCCCATTTGCAGGTCAAGTTTTCCCGCACAGTACAACAGGCTGTCTCGGATAACCTCAGCTTCCATCCGACCGGAATTCATCCGCCAAAGTAATTGATTTTCGCGGTCAACCTCAAGCCATCTGGTTGCATTCCTGGATGATGAACTCCGTCGATAGGCATCACTAGTCAGGATCAAGCGATGCAATTGTTTCATATTCCAACCCGACTCCATAAACTCAACGGCAAGCCAGTCCAGAAGATGCGGATGTGTAGGAGTTTTACCATTGCGGCCAAAGTCGTAAACACTGGCAACGAGAGGCGTGTGGAAATGACGCATCCAGATATGATTTACGGCAACACGCGCAGTAAGCGGGTTCTCACGACTGGTAATCCACTCAGCTAATGCCGTGCGTCGCCCTGTACTGGTTTGCGGATACACGGGGCTAAAGGCCGTGTATTTCTGATTCTGCGATTGATCTGCCAGTCTTTGCCGGGCCTTCTCAAGCTCTGTTTTTGCTGTTGCCAGTTTTTTATTGGCTGTTTCGATTTCCTGCTTTCGTTTGGTATTTTTTGCAGGCTTTGCTTCGGCAACAGAAAGTTCACGTTCTACAGTCAAGACGCTGGCCTGGATCTTTTGAAATGCTGCTTCTCTTTCCAAAAGGCTGGCGTGAGTAAACAAAGCGACCGAATCGGCAGCGCTCTTTTTTCCATACTTTGCTCGATCCGCTGCTATCCGAGCTTCAATACTGGCCTGTGTTGTGTGTGCTGCAGTCACCTTTGCTTCTGCGACGAGAAGCGGTAACGACGGGGTCCGGACTGCGCGTCGAATTTTATTCAACTTCGCTTTTAAATTCTGAAGCGCTTGATTTCCTGCGACCTGAGATACAACCGATATTGCAGGATCCACACACCCGGTTGAGGGAATCCAACCACTGATTCCAACGATGTCATTCCCGTCTGAGAAACGGGGTTGCTCAAACCCGAAATGTACGACAGACTCCGATTTTGAAGATGGTGGTCCTGAAAAGATGACCTCATCAATGACGGCAACGCTGCCGGTTCTCGCATCAAAGGCAATCGCTTTTGTCGGATCACCAACAGGATTCCATTTGTTTAAAGCTACAGGAAGTTTGTCGATCAATGTCTTTCCAACGGGTAGCAAACGAACTGTCAGTAAGCATTGGTCAGATTTCGTTTTTAGAACGAGCTCAACCTGAAAACGATTTTGTTCCGCTTTGAAATCGTAACGACCCGCTTCGAATTCACTTGTACTACCGGGCTTGTACGCAAGAATGCGTCCTTTCTCAAAAGCAACGCAACTGGCAGTCAGTCCTTTCGGAATATCTTTGACAAATTGAAAATTTACATGTGAATCATTCATGATCTGTAACTGAAATTCCAAACGTGATTCGTTCTCAAGCTTTTTAAGTTGTTGCAGCTTGTTCAAAACGATACGCCGCCCTGCACTTGCATCTAACAGTAATGATTGACGCCCCGTTAATGCACCAGGGGTTTTTGATTGCTTCGCCTTCTTCACAGCTTCCGTGTAGTCTGTTTCTGCTTTTGCAAGTTGCTGGAGTAATACCTTAGATGGTTTGGTATCAGAATTTTTTGCAACAACCAACTCCTGCTTGGCCTGCTTGAGTGACTGGGTAGCTTCAGTCAGAGCCGATTTCTGAATCGCAGGTCGAAATCCAGGATACCAGGCGCGAGTGGGTAATTGAACAGATTTAATTTTCGGAAAAGACGCTGCCAGGAAATCAGGTACACCTGGCGAGATGGAACCTCGATCTTTGATACGATTTCGTTCATCGCCACCGGTATAGAACCAGGTAGGCGCCTTGGGGCTCTTATCGAAAACTCGTACAGCTCCCAACTGTTGAATTGTGCGAATTTTTCCATATTTGTAGTCTTCAAATCGTCCAGGATCTGCTTCGCCTGGAACTTGATCCTGTCGGATATAGATTGGCTCGAAAAAAGCGCGAATGCGAAAGTAATCGTCATGCGTGATCGGGTCATATTTGTGATCGTGGCAGTGGGCACAATTAAAAGTTAACCCCAGAAATGCCTTTCCGGTATGCTCCACCGTATTTCGCATCCAGTCATTCGGATTGAGCGCATACCAGTTACGAATCAGATAACCCGTCGCATAACCGGCCTCATCATCTTCCGGTGCAATCTCATCACCCGCCAGCATTTCCTGCACCATTCGATCATAACTATGGTCCTGATTCAACGATTTCACAATCCAGTCGCGCCAGCGCCAGACTTGCGGTGCACTGTTTGAAACATCAGGCACATTACGACGTCCATACCAGTCACTGTACCGCCAGACATCCATCCAATGTCGGGCCCAACGCTCTCCGTAACGTGGATCTGCTAAAAGTCGATCCACGACCTTTTCATATGCAGAAGCAGATTCATCAGCCATGAACGCATGAAATTCTTCACGTGTGGGTGGTACACCAATCAAGTCCAGGTAAACGCGTCGTAATAAAACATGCCGAGGCGCTGCTGGCTGTGGCAATAAGCTATGCTGCAGATAATGTGATCCAAGAAAACCATCGATCGGATTTTTGTATGGCTTTCCTTTTTGTGATAATGGAATCTTGATACGAATGGGCTTCGTAAACGCCCAATGCTCACGAGGGTCTTTTTCGGCCTGTTCACTTTCAGGAGACTTTGCACCCTCTGAAACCCACTTGCGAATTAGCTCTACTTGCTCTGTTGTGAGTGGTTTTCCCTCGGGGGGCATCCGGTCAGCATCATCATGGCTTTTAATCCGATCAAGTAATGGGCTTTCTGAAGCTTTTCCCGGAAGAACAGCAGGTCCACTTTCCCCACCCTTTCGCATAAATTTGCCGGTATCCAACCTCAACTCTGATTCCTGTTTCAAAGAGGCATGACATGAAAAACAACGTTCCTTCAGAATCGGTTTAACCTGTTTCAAATAGTCAATCTCATCGCACAATGCGAGTGGGGCCAGGCCGAAAACGGCAACAAGTGCCACAAACAGAAATGTCCATTTTGTATCCTTCCACAGACGATATATCATTTCTTCTGGACAGAAAGTGCTCTTTGAATGAGTAGTTCTAAAACGTCTCATGAAAAACGCATTCCTTCTCTTTTTATTATTTTCCGGAGAAATCAGCAGTGTAGAATACTCTAATATGACC
>NZ_CALEMX010000327.1 GCF_937910335.1 uncultured Gimesia sp.
AGCATGCAAATCTGCGTTCCAAAGTCCCAGACAAATCAGACTGAAAATAACAATGGATTTCTTCATTTTGAATCGACCTTATGTAGTGAATTAGTCATGAACTGCCCGCACAGGAGGCTCTCATGAAAAAATGGAAAACCGCTGTGTTTTATTTTTTAGTACGCAGCGATCTTATCATACATGGATTCGCTTGACGGGCTCTATCATATCGATCATGGTGAATGAGTTCGCTTGAGTCAACACAGACCCTGTTTTTTGAGGAACTCTCAGATGACCTCACTACCCATCGTCAAACCACAAGAGATAGACCTTGACGGAACACGTCTGCAACTGGCAGGAAAGTTATTGAAAGAATGGACAGACGCCGGCATAGTTCCCGGAGCTGCCATCGTCGTAGGTCGACATGGAAAAATTGTCGAGCCGCAGTTCTTTGGAAAACAGGGACCAGAAAAAAATGCAGAAACGATTCGACGGGACGGCATGTTTCTCCTGGCCTCCATCACCAAACCCATCGTTTACATGAGCGCCTTAAAGCTGGTCGAACGGGGAGAACTGGTATTAAGCGACCCGGTCACACATTACATTCCCGACTTTGCTGCGCACCATAAAGAATCTATTCTGGTACATCACCTGTTTACACATACTTCAGGCATGCCGGATATGCTGGAAAACAATGTAGCACTGCGACAATCACTGGCCCCCTTAAATAAATTCATTCAGGGCGCCATCTACGATACAGTCCCCCTCTTTCAACCGGCGGGAACAAACCTTAGCTACCAGAGCATGGGAACGCTCGTTGTTGCAGAAATCATACAACGCATCACAAAAAAAACGATTGCCCAACATGTCAGAGATGAAATCCTCAAACCGCTGGACTTACAAAGTACCTGGTTAGGTCGCGGAGAGTTCCCACGAGAACGTCTGGTACGCGTCGAAACACCAGAATATCAGATCGATTCCAATTTCGGATGGAACAGTCCTTACTGGCAGGACCTGGGAGTTCCATGGGGAGCCATGTTTAGTTCCCCCGAAGACATGGCTGTCATCTGCCAGTGCATGCTTAACTATGGCGAACAAAATGGCGTACGTCTGCTTTCTAAGTCGATGATGGAAATGGCAACCACAAACCGACTCAATGATTATCCCGACCTGCCCGAACCCATCCGACGTTCTCAACCATGGGGCTTAGGCTGGCGCTTAAACCATCCCGGCCAGAAAGGTAGCTGGGGAAACTTACTCGACCGGAGCGTCTTTGGACATACAGGATCGACAGGCACTATGGTCTGGATGGACCGCCGCCGTGATGGCTTCGCTGTAATCCTCACAACGGCAATTCGATCAAAGGCACCCTGGCGCCTCGTCAGATTATCAAACATCATTGCTTCGTCATTTGAATAATTTTCAGCAAACACAAATCGATCAGTAATGTTCTCATTGAGAGACAAAAATTGAAAACATTCTTAAAAATATTTGCTCGCTCTGTTTATGCTCGGTGCTGGCGCCATGCATTTTGTGAATCCGGAATTCTATCTCAAAATCATGCCCTCTTATTTACCCTGGCATCGAGAGTTGGTTTCTCTCAGCGGTTTACTGGAAATCAGTCTGGGAGTATCCCTCTGTATTCTTCGTATTTCACGACAGGCAGCCTGGGGCATCATTGCGCTATTGATTGCTGTTTTCCCCGCTAATATTCACGTTTTTTTACATCAGGAAATTCTGCCAGCTCCTTATTGGTTACACCTTTTAAGACTTCCTCTTCAGTTCCTGTTTATTCTCTGGGCTTGGTCGCATACCAAAGCTAACCCTCGATTAGTTGGAACAGAATCACAAACTTGAGTAAAAGAGCGTTCAACTTTTACATTCACTTGGGTAATATAGTTCATCTGGGTCCTGCATTTGTTTTGCATTCATCTCTGATTTTATTCTTGATAGAAATTGATCAATTCACCTTCATTAATCAAACTATACCATGTATCCAATTGATTCCAGTTGCTCGCTCAACTCAAAGCGCAGGTACCTTTGAATAACAAATTCCAGACCTTGATTATGAACTCTGTCATTCCTGTTCTTGACCCTGCGTCTCCACAGGCAGAGTCTATCAACAATCTATTCATGCAGGTTCTCGTAATCAGCGCCATCATCTTTACGATTGTGGCAGGATTAATCCTGGTCGCCATTTATCGAGGACGACGCAAACACACACTACCCGAACAAGATTTTGGTAGCGAAAAAACAGAAATTGCCTGGATGGTCGGGCCTGTCATTATTGTAATTTGGCTGGTCGCCATCAGCGCCCAACTCGTCATCACCCTCAATGCTTACCCCACAGATTCCCCCGACGGAAGCACAAACCATAATACCATCGATCTCATAGTGACCGGTCACCAATGGTGGTGGGAAGTAGAATATCCCGACTCGGGTGTAATCTCAGCGAACGAAATTTATATACCCGTTGGCAAAAAACTGCGGGTACAGATTTCTTCAGCAGATGTCATTCACAGCTTCTGGGTCGCGCAACTCGGCCAAAAGATCGATGCCATTCCGGGACGCGAGAACTATATTTGGCTCGAAGCCAGCAAACCAGGCTCCTATCAAGGGCGCTGTTCAGAATATTGCGGAGCGCAGCATGCCTGGATGAACTTCAAAGTTTATGCGGTATCCCAACCTGAATATGAGCAATGGATCGCGAGTGAGAAAAAAGATACCAAACAACCAGATCAACTTACTCCTCTGGAAGCTGCCGGCAAACAGTTCTTCATGCAGGCCACTTGCCAACAATGCCATACAGTGGCAGGGACAACAGCGAAAGCCAGGATCGGCCCTGATTTGACACATTTTGCCGACCGCAAGGAAATTGGTGCGGGGGTCATCGAAAATTCACCAGAAAATCTGGCTATCTGGCTTAAAGATCCACAAGCACTCAAACCAGGATGTAAAATGCCAAACTTTAAGCTGAGTGAAGAGCATCTCAAACAACTCGTAGCCTACCTGGAGACACTGAAGACACCGGAGACACTCAAGTGACGACAGGATCGATCAACCAATCAGATCTTACCAGCCTCGACCCTCCGGTCACTTCGACCGTGATGCTCGATTGGGTGAGTACGCTCGATCATAAACGTATCGGCATCATGTATATTCTGACCGCCGTCTTTTATCTGGCGATCGGCGGTTTTGAAGCGCTACTGATGCGCATCCAACTGGCATATCCAAATAATTCATTTCTATCACCAGAAATGTTCAACCAGTTATTTACCATGCACGGCACAACAATGGTCTTTCTTGTGGGAATGCCAGTGTTGACCGGCTTTGCCAATTATTTTGTGCCGTTGATGATCGGCGCCCGCGATGTGGCATTCCCCCGTCTAAACGCTTTCGGATTCTGGATGTTATTTTTCGGAGCTCTGTTGTTACATTATAGTTTCTTGACAGGATCAGCCCCGAATGCTGGCTGGTTCAGCTATGTGCCCCTTTCCACCAAAGCCTATAGTTCGTTGCAAGGTGTCGACTATTGGATTATTGGCTTACTGATTATGGGTATTGGTTCCGTCTCCGGAGCGATTAATATTTTTGCCACGATCATCTGCATGCGCGCACCAGGCATGAGTTTGCAGCGAGTTCCACTCTTTGTCTGGATGATGCTGATGCAGGTCATTCTGATCATCCTGGCGTTACCGGCATTAAACTCAGCACTGTCAATGCTCTTACTCGACCGCTGGCTGGGTTCCGCTTTTTTTGACCCTACGCGCGGCGGATCTGCCGTTCTCTGGCAACACTACTTCTGGATCTTTGGACATCCTGAAGTTTATATCTTAATCCTTCCCGGTTTTGGGATGATCTCCGAAATCATCCCCGTGTTCTCACGCAAACCAATCTATGGTTACACATTCGTGGCAGGCTCTTCGGTTGCCATTG
Source organism: uncultured Gimesia sp. (assembly GCF_937910335.1). GTDB lineage: Bacteria > Planctomycetota > Planctomycetia > Planctomycetales > Planctomycetaceae > Gimesia. The sequence continues at coordinate 3,916 of NZ_CALEMX010000327.1, forward strand.
TACTGCTAGGCTATGGTGTCTGGGCACATCATATGTTTGCCGTTGGCCTGGGTATGTATGCCGATATCTTTTTTGCCGTCGGTTCACTGCTAATCGCGATTCCTACAGGCATCAAAGTCTTTAACTGGACCGCCACACTCTGGGGCGGCGAAATCCAATTCAATACCGCATTGCACTTTGCAGTCGCGTTTCTTTTACAATTCGTCATCGGCGGTTTAACCGGAATTATGTTCGCAGCCGTCCCCATCGACTGGCAATTGACGGACACCTATTTCGTGGTCGCCCATTTCCATTATGTGTTGATTGGCGGACTCGTATTCTCACTCTTCTCTGCCGCCTATTACTGGTTCCCTAAGATGACCGGCCGCATGCTCAGCGAACGGTGGGGAATCTTCCAATTCTGGTTGTGGGTAATCGGCTTTAACATGACGTTTATGGTGCAGCACTTTCTGGGATTAATGGGCATGCCCCGAAGAGTCTATACCTACGCAGACAACCCCGGCTGGGCACTCTTAAACGGAGTGGCATCCATCGGTGCGATTTTTATGGCTGTCGGCACA
>NZ_CALEMX010000328.1 GCF_937910335.1 uncultured Gimesia sp.
CTGATTCGATGCGCTTGCAGGCGCACTAGGGGAAGACCCATGTGTCTTCCCGCCAAAACTGTTCGTGCTTTTCGTGGTAAAAAATAACCGACAACGACATCAGCGCAATCAACCCACGAACAGAGATTCTACCCGATAGCCACAAACAGTCAGCACATAAAAATGCAGCAGTACTGATCAGAGCATGAGCAACAAAACAAAATAAACGCCACACAGTCTGACACGATCAGAACGGATCGGAGCGGTTCCGCACTAGGTAGTGTTTCTTATTTCCAATAGTTCTTTGCAACTTGGGAGAAACCGTGGCTAACGCCATTCGGCTAAAGATCAAAAACAAGATCAGCCGCAAGGCATTAGCCGCGGTTAATACCGATCTCGTTAATGTGGCTTTCCTGAGAATGATCCTCGAAACGATTAAATAAACACGACCTGGCCGCCGTTGGAGAACAACTGACAAAATACCAATGCAACAAACTCAAAAAACAGCAACCTATCAGAACAAAGAACTGCAGACAGTCAACAGTAAGATACAAGGAGCGGAACCCATCTGTCCGCCCGCCAGAGTAAAAACAATCAACCCCCTATTAGACATTCACCCAATCACCTACCAGATTTTTTCGTGTCTTTCGTGATTTTCGTGGTAAAAAATAACACTAATGACCAGAACAAAGCAATACAAAACAGCATGGATAATGGACTCAAATTCCTTTATAGTAAAGCCACAGTATCACCCCTTATTCACAGAAATATCCAAGCTAGGGATCATTCAATGACCTCTCTATTTCGTAATTCTGTCTGCCTGCTTGTTTCATTGATCAGTTGCATTTTTCTGCAAAGCGCTTCCGCCGCAGGGGAAACCAGCGATAAGCAAACCGGAAAAGAGAACTCCATCACCTGGCAGGAAAAGTCCATCAAGTATGCGCGCATCATGTCGCGCGTGAAATGGACTCCTGTCGCCGATGGCATGCCGAAAAGGGGCGGACATTTCAAAGCGGGAACAGAATACACGGGAGTTCCCTATTCGAGCGTCAAATCTGTCGGTCGCTATATCGGCTTCGACATTTACCTCAAAACATTTTTGGCAGCTGTCCAAAATCCGAAGAGCGTACTCTATACAGAGAACCTTTATGGTAAGGTGAAAAATGCAGAGTGCTACTACGGCAAGGTCTGCTCCTCGTATACCAGCTATGCTTTGCAATGTGGTATCTGGTATGTCAGCCGTCTCCATACCCCACCCTATCGAGATGGAATCACCCTGGTGGAGCCACAGTCTGCTTTATCCGCAAAAGTGGGAGACATCATCTTCACACCGCCCCAGCCCGGCTCTCATGTAGAAATCGTAACGGGAATTACCAAAAACAAGGAGGCCCAGATAACGCATGTCAGAGTAGAGGAAAGCCGACCTCAAACCACCACGAACACCAATCGCAGTATTAAAAGTTTCAACAAGCATATCTCATCCAGAGGCAGAAAGCTGTATCGCATTACCGATCTGGATGCCTGGCGAGGCAATAATAAAGCCGAGTCATTTTTGTTCCCGAACTATGACGAAGATAACGCAACCCCCGACATCAATCAGGTTTTGTTACTCGACCTTGGCGACTGGGTTCCTTACCACCAAGATCAGAAAGTAAAGATCAATATCATGGATAAGAATGCCCAGGGCGTGAAAACTTTGGTCATCAAGCAGGGAGACAAAGTGATCGAAGAAATCAACCAGCCCGGCAAAGGTGTCATTGAGCGTTCCTTTTCAACCTGCGGCGACTATACCGCACATTGCGTGATGAATGATGGCTCCCTGAGCCAGGCCTGCGAATTCGCCGTTTGCAGATTCGATTTCAGCATGCCGACTGAAGGAGTCTCAAAAAGTAAATCGTGGGAAATAAAAATTTCATCCGACAACATGAACATGATCATCGCACACTTAAAGAGCGACAAAAACGGTTACGACGAACATAACGTGTTCATTACCGAGCAGGACCGCAAGAACGGCAAGATTGTGATTCCCGCGAATCTGATCCAGGACAAAGGCAAAATGCAGGTCTGGATGATTGGTGAAAACAAATACGGAAGACTAAAAAAACGACAAGACATTATCGTGAAGGAATGACGGCGAATCCCAAAACCATCAACAACCAACCAGACCAGGGTGGGCTCGAATCAAATTCGAGCAGATTTTTTCGTGTCTTTCGTGCTTTTCGTGCTTTTCGTGGTAGAAAAAACAACTAATGATCGGAGCAAAGCAATAAACAAGGGATGGATAAAAGCCCAAAAAGAACAGTATCGGTTCCGAACACATATAGTAATTTCTATAATCTTAATCTTATAAATCCAGATCGTCTGAAAACCAGGAAGATACAATTCCGTCATCACTACCTGGATCAGATTTGTCAATCATTAGTGAATCTATAAAATCTTCAAATGTGTCTGCAATTAGATACATGTTTTTGAAATCATTTTGATTCTCTCCAACGATTTCTCGTTCGTCTTCATGATCCCAAAAAAACACCTTATTCTCCACCTCTTCTATAATTCCCAGACATATCTGATTCCCTCCTGGTGCTGAGGCTATGGGGACGACAGAATATGGCATTCTGCTTAAGTATGTTTCAAAAACAGAAGAGAGAGTTGAGAGCCCTAAATCTTCACCTTTGCTTTGACAAAGACCATAAAATTCGTCTAACTGTTGCATTCCCTTTTCATCACCCCATGGCGAACTTTGTAACGGACGATAAATGATAATGTTATCAAAAATCAAGCTGGTTTTATATTTTAGTATGAAATATTTATAAGTCTCAGGAATAGAATGACCTATCAACTCTTCATACTCGTGAAGTATTTGTGCTTCGTTATGAAATTTTTCATTAGATACTGTAATACCAAGTTCGATTAGCTTATTCTCAATCATAATATAATCCGTTTCTTAAATCTCGAAGCACAAAAACGTAGCCGGTTCAACAGCACCCGCAAGCCAGATACCAGTAACGCTCCCTGGAAAACCTTGTATTTAAATAAAGGACCATCTTAGCGCACTCATTCGATCACCTACCAGATTTTTTCGTGTCTTTCGTGATTTTCGTGGTAGAAAAAAACGCTTCAAAAAACCACTCCCTCACAACATCAAGGCCCTAACCGAGTCTGTCCCTCTGGTTTTCACGATAAAGGCTTGAATCTTCTTCCCCGAATTGTTTAGACTGATAGCAGAAACTGTAACGTGGTATAACAGGTTTTTCTGGAGAGGCACTCAGTCAATGATGTCACTACTGACTTCAAGCGGCCGTCGGCTCAGTCGACGAGAACTGCTGCGGCTGAGTAGCCTGGGAGCGATGGGTCTATCGCTACCAGAGGCGTCACTCCTCCAGGCTGCGAAGACCAGCCACAAGCACACCGCCAAACGCTGCATTTTTATCTTCCTGTGTGGTGGACCAAGTCAGCTCGACATGTGGGACCTCAAACCAGAGGCCCCCGACTCCATTCGTGGCCCGTTCCAGCCCATTCAGACCTCTGCCCCCGGCTTTCAAATTGGCGAGCTGTTACCCGAAGTTGCCAAACAGGCGGACAAGTTTTCCATCATCCGCTCGATGAATCACAATTCAGCCTCGCATGCCACCGGCATTAAATACATGTTGCTCGCCGACTCCGGACCGGAAACACAAAAACTCAAAGCGTTTCCCCCACAGCGATCAGATCACCCCGGCATGGGTGCGATTCTGCAAAGCCTCCAAGGCAGCGCCTCACAACTCCCGCCCTGGGTCACCGTACCACGCCCCTTCACTACCGGTAGCCAGTTCTACAAAGGACAAACCGCAGGATTTTTAGGGGGCGCTTACGATCCCCTCTATCTGAATGTAGAAAAGCGGGACTCATTGGCCGAAAAGCAGTTCACCGTCAAAGGCTTCAGCCTGCCCGAAGGCGTTGATACCGCACGCTTCCAGAACCGCAGACAATTGCTCACTCAGTTGAAAATAGATTCGCACAAAGGTTGGCAATCAGATGTCACTCAGAGCATGGATAAATATTACGAGCGGGCCTTTTCAATGCTCTCTTCAGAAGGGCTGGGACGCGTCTTCGACTTGGATCGCGAGCCGGTCAAACTGAGAGACCGTTATGGACGCAATGAATACGGCCAAAGCTTCTTGCTAGCCCGACGATTGATTGAAGCCGACGTGCAAATGGTGAATGTCTTCTGGACCTATTACGGCAAAGATGGTTGTCAGTTTAACCTTTGGGATAATCATGGCAGCGACAAACCGGTTTGCGGCGGCTACAACAAAGGCGTGGAAATGATCCGCGGCGATTATTGCTGCCCGGCATTTGATCTCGCCTATTCCGCCTTGCTGGAAGATCTATCAACGCGCGGTCTGCTCGATGACACCATGGTCGTCGTCACCGGCGAGTTTGGTCGCACGCCACAAATCAACAAAAATACCGGACGCGACCATTGGCCCAACTGCTATTCCACCGTGCTCGCAGGAGGCGGAATCAAGGGCGGTCAAATCTACGGCGAAAGTGACAAACACGCCGCTTTTGTGAAAAACAATCCCGTCAGACCGGAAGACCTGGGAGCAACCATCCTGCACGCGTTCGGCTATCGACCCGAAGCAACCATCCCCATGCCCACCGGCCGAGAAATCGCCAGCTCACAAGGCAAACCTGTTACAGCTCTGTTTTGAACCATCAGAGAAAAAGGTGGCCAGTAACATTAATCTTCCGAAGGCCCGTCAGACGAGACCATCACTCAAGATTCCGGTTAGTGATCTGGTACTTGAGGCCAGAGGCGACTCAATCCATAAATCAGAAAACCGGCAGCCATTCCCGGCAGCACTTCATAGAGCGCACTCGAAAGCCCCAAACCATATCTCCAGGTCAGAACGGCTACCATGCCGCTGAGAATCATCGCCACGCCAACGCGACTGGAGACCCTCTTCCCCAAAGCTCTTACAACCAGTAAGGGGCCGAGTGAACTGGCAAGCCCGGACCAGGAGAGGACCACAAGTTCAAACACACTATTCTGGCCAATCATCACAATCGCAATGATCACCAGCGTCATAATCACAGTTCCAGCCTTGGCGAATTTGTAAGAGTGCCGCCAGCGAGGAAATAAATCCTGAGTCAGGGCAGCGGAACAGGAAAGAATTTGAGAATCAGCCGTTGATACAGTCGCCGCAAATAAACCCGCCAGAATTAATCCGACCAACACATCGGGCAACAGTTGCTGTGACAGATAAGGCAGCGCCATTTCCGGATCTGCCCCCTGCGCTTCAGACAATAACACGCGGCAGCAAAGTCCCGTCAATATCGTGGCCACAGCAAAGGCAACATACCAGCTGAAATAAATCCGGCGTGCACGCGATATATTTTCCGCCGAATCGATCACCATGGCCCGAATCATAATATGTGGTTGTCCTACTACACCCACGCCCGCCACGATCCAGCCAACCAGATACAATCCAAAACCAAAACGAAGATTTTTCGGCTCCCAGTCGACGAGTGCAGGATCAATGGCATCCAGCTTTGTCCATAATAGCTCAAATCCACCGATGGTTTGAATGGAAATCACCAGCAATAAAAACATCGAGATCAGCATCACGATTGACTGTGCTGCATCGGTCCAGATGGAGGCGCGAATCCCTCCTGCAAAACAGTAAGCCAGCACAATCCCCGCACCGATCAAGGTACCCAGAGATTCATTCCAGCCAAACAGGACATGCAGCGCTTTACTGCCGGCCGTCAACTGGGCCGCTGCATAAGTACCCAGAAAAAGGAGCGTGGCGAGGGCCGCCAGCACAACAACAGCGCGCTGTAGAACTACTTGCGGGCGCTCATCAATAGACGCGGAATGATCACCAGCGACGTTTCCGTCCGAGACAGAAGTTTGTTGATAATCTGAAACATCCTGAGCCCCCAGAAATGTCGGAATGCTCAGAACCTGCCGTTGCTCGCTACGTTCCCGCAACTGTTTCAAAAGAAATAGCCAGGCCAGATAATCGCCGCTGATCCAACCCACCATCAACCACATCGAAGACAAACCCGCCTGATAGGTAGCACCAATCATGCCGATGAACATGAAACCGCTGTTGTTCGATGAAACAGCGGACAGTGCAGTCAACCACGGACTGACCGAGCGACCGGCAACCAAATAATCTTCGGTGTTGGATTGCTTCTGCGACGCAGAATAAATTCCAATGCCCAGAAAACAAAGCAGAAAAAACAGAAAGCTGGCGATCATCATACATCTCAGTATGGTCATCTCGAACTATTGTTCAACAGAGAATCATGCACAAGTAGAGAGAAGTTCGATAATGGGCGGGTATAATAAGAATTCCTAACCGCGAATTTGAGAAATCATGTCACGTACCAGTTTTTTCGTGTCTTTCGTGACTTTCGTGGTAGAAAAAGAGCCCATCGGCGTGTATGAATGAAGGGGATCATAACTGAGACGTTTAACAACGTTCATTTTTTCTATTTCTGATCACGTACCATAGTCTCTTAACAACTGGAGATCATCACGAATGAACTCACGAATCATATTCACCGCCGTTGCCACATCATTGTTGGCAGCGTTTGCAGAACCACCGTGTCAGGCCGCCGATCTTTATGTCGGCGGTGCGAGCGTCAGCATCACGCCCGACATGCCCGTTTCTCTCACCGGGCAAATGCGAACGCGTATTGCACACAATGTGGAAAGTGAAGTCACCGCAAATGTGTTGGTCTTAGAATCGCGCGAGGATGACAAAACCGTTGACTATGCCATTTTCGTTTCGTGTGACGTGGTCTGTATTCGCGGCGGCATCCTGGAAGCCGTCCGCGCGCAGATACAAGAACAGCTCAAAGAAGTTGACGTGAATAAAGTCATTCTCAACGCCACGCATACCCACACGGCTCCCACGTTGGTGGAAGGGCGCTACAGCCTGCCAGCAACGGGAATCATGCAGCCCCGAGAATTCGTTGATTTTGCATCCAAACGCATCGCGGACGCCATCGTGAAAGCCTGGAAAACAAAACAGCCGGCCAGCGCGGGCTGGGGCATGGGGCATGCTGTTGTTGCGGAAAATCGCCGCGCCTTGTATTCCAATGGATTAGCAAGAATGTATGGGCGCACCGATACCAAAGATTTTCGTGGCATCGAAGGCTACGAAGACCATGGAATGGAAGTCCTGTTCTTCTGGAACGCAAAACAGGAATTGATTGCCACCGCCATCAACATTGCCTGTCCTGCACAGGCGGTGGAAGGCAGGAGTGCGGTCAACGCCGACTTCTGGCATCCCGTGCGTGAGGCCCTGCGTGCAATATACGGTAAAGACCTGCATGTCCTGGGTTGGGCCGGAGCCGCCGGCGATCAGGTCCCACGACCCATGTTCCGCAAAAAATCCGAAGAACGGATGCGAACCCTGCGCGGCCTGACCCTGCTGGAAGAAATCGCACGCCGCATCGTAGTCGGCTGGGAAGAAGCCTACGCCGGCGCCCGTAAAGAAAAACACACCGACCCCATACTGGTTCACAAAGTCAAAACCATCGAACTTCCCTTACGCATCGTCACCGAAGAAGACTACGCCCGCGTAAGTAAAGAAGTCGCCGGTTACGCCAAAGACCCCAGCAAAGTCTGGATTAAAAACTGGAAGCAATCCGTACTCGATCGATATGAGTTGCAGAAATCCGGCAAAGCAAAACCATACCGCATGGAATTACACACCCTCCGCCTCGGTGATATCGCCATCGGCACCAACGATTTCGAACTCTTCAACGATTTCGGAACACAAATGAAAGCCCGCAGCCCCGCTTTGCAAACTTTCGTGATTCAACTCTGCGGCGCAGGCAGCTACGTGCCCAACAAACGAGCCACCCTGGGAGGCAGCTACAGCGCCGTCATCGAAAGCAACATCGTCGGCCACCAAGGAGGCCAGGCCCTCACAGAACAGACCATCGATTCCATCAAAGAATTGTTTCCAGCAAAAGCAAAATAAAGAGCGCTGAATTTTTCGTGAATTTCGTGGTAGAAAAATTCGAGCCGAGACAAATCATACATTAGTTACTCGGGACCGGCACAGATTTCGATTCCCGCGCCACTCCCAGGCAAACCCGAAAACCATCTCGAGTATCGGAATAGGTCACGCTACTGATACCAAGCCGGACGGCACAACGTGCATTGCCGGGCACATCATAAAAATTGCCTCCCCGACAGACGGGGCGCCACACAGTGCGTTGTTTGGCATCGGCATAATAGACGTCTTCGTGTCCGCCCTTGGGATCAAAATGGTCGAGCGTAAATTCCCACACACCGCCGCACATGTCCGCCAGCCCAAATCCGTTCCGCCCTCGTTCTCCATAATGATCAACGGGCGAAACCATCGGATAGCCGTCACTCCAGATCAGCTTAGCTCCCGGCCAGACATAATCGGCGTTCGGCAGAAAATCGATGCCCGAAATATTCAGTCGGCCTTTGGCATCATTGAGATCGTTTCCCCACCAGAAATAACTACTGTCTTTTCGACCGCCACGACAGGCATAGGCCCACTCTGCTTCCGTTGGCAGGCGGTAAATCAAACCTTCCGGAAGCGTTCCCGCAGCGCGTTCCTTTTTGGTCAGCCAGGCACAGAATGCTTTCATATCGTTATAACTCACAGCGACGACGGGGAAGTTATCTTGCTCTTTGACACCATGATTGGGATCGCGCCAGCTTTTATCAGGCATGGCAATCCAGGGATGCGGCGGCCCCCCATGCCAAGCCGAGGCTTCCATTCGGGATTGAAACAATGAGCTGATCCGCCTGGCTTTTCCGCATCGGTAACAAATCCGGTTTCATCTGCAAACTTCCGAAACTGTCGCACAGTTACTTCGGTGCGCCCCATCCAAAAACCGTTCTTCACGCGCATCAGACGAGGTTTACCTTCGTAAGCCTCGCGATACCCGCCTCCCGAAGAGAACCGCGCACCCCCTGCTTCACTCACAGCCCATTCCTTTTCGGCATTCGTACTGCCCATTTTGAATTCACCTTTGGGAATATAAACGATCTCAAGATCGACTTCGCCACCCAATTGAATCTTCTGAGCGGCCCCCGGTGCCGGCTCTTTCGCATGCACGACCTCCCCCATCACACCAAACCCCAAAACGACGGCAAGCAGCAACATAGCAAAAGCGAACAGGCAGTTTGTATTCAAGAATCTCATGAGGTGTCTTCCTTTGAAATTTTAACTTATTGTTCTGATATCATTTATCGTTAAATTTAGATCACATTTCTGTTTACTAAAATGTAACCGGCAGATATCCGAAAAACAACCACGCCACTCACGCACAGCACACCCATTCCAGACGACACCAGATTTTTCATGCATTTTGTGACTTTCGTGGTAGAAAAAAAACGGTTCAAAAGCGACCTGATCCATTAAAACTTTCTTCTGTTTAATTTTCGAACTCTCCATTGATCCGCAACTGATGCAAATCTGACATAAAAATCTCTAGTTGATTTTCAAATTTCCTTCCATCAAATTCAATGGCTACATCGCCGCGATAACAATTCGGTTCGGGACTGTTGGCTGGTGTAGCCACAACTCGGTTCATGCCATCATCTGCACCGTCGTGCTTAAAAAACCAGAGCGTAAGCGAAACCCTTCTGTTTTCCCGTGTTGACTTTACCAACCACTTTTCTTCGAATGCCCAACTGGAGCCTTCATCATGGATCTCCACAACATCCCAATAATTTTCACGAAGACAATACAGAAGCATTTTGCGTTTCTGTGGCAGGTGTTTCTCAATATCCTCAATTTTCTTCACGTCTTAGCACTCATAATAAATGTCTTGAAGAAGAAACCATGCCGGGAATACTCCATAGAAAACATTGTCTTTGCTTAAAGGACCATCTTAGCGCGCTCATTCTGTCATATACCAGATTTTTCGTGCCTTTCGTGCTTTTCGTGGTAAAAAAAAACGGTTTAAAAGAAACCTGGTCTAATTAGGTCTTCCCAGACAGTCACACCCCATCAATTAATAGAGTAGGTAAACTGAATTGAACCATCCTTCCTTTCCATTAAATTCAGCGTTATTTCCGGCCAGATATTGTTGTATATAAAAGTCCGTCCAATGTTGGTATCAGGATTGGCATCACCAACAAAGTCGGCTTGGCCTAAAATTGAAATCACATCGTCCATACACTTTATTTTTTTCGAAAGAGCATTTACTTCTTGTTGTATCGCATCATCTAACTCTATTCTTTCTTTGGTAAAGAGAGACTCACCACATCCAAAACAGTAAAGGATGGTATATAGACTGTTACCTGACTTGATTGTGTACATTTTTAATCGTTCATCATAATCAATCAGTCCGGAGTTACTGGAATAAATTTCATACACTTTGCCACATCTACATGTCGGCGGGCAAGAATCCATCACTGACTCCTAAATATAGAAAATGAATTATCCTGAATAGAAAAAGGTATCAGATTCAACAATGCTCGTAGGCGAGATGCCAGTAACGCTCCATAGAAAACCTTGTATTTGCATCAAGGACAATCTTAGCGCACTCATTCCAACACATACCAAATTTTTCCGTGCCTTTCGTGTCTTTCGTAGTAGAAATAACACATCAGTTCGAAGCAGCATCACCCGCGCGAAATGTAAACAGATCGGCATCCTGCAGAAAAATTTCCAGCCGAATGATTTGGCCTTTGAGAGTATCGATAGAAGCCGCTTTCCAACGGACTTCATGTTCCAGACTATCCGAACTGATGGGAACGCAGTCATCGTAATCGAACCCGTCCAGCACTTTGCGTTTCGCATCCGACAGGCGGACTTTTAACTCGCCCCCTTTGGCATTCGCATTCAAAACCAGCTTGCCTCCCGGCCATTTAATCTTGCGCGTGATAACCACTCCGCCATTACGCGGACCACGCAGCGAAATCAAACGCTCTTTTTTCAGCGTCGCCAGACCCATGCCCGGCTTCCGCGCAGAGGTGCCGTGCGGACCGTCAAAGCCTGAATAATAAAACCACCATTCATCACCCACTTCGATCCAGTTGTTTCCAAACGCCATCCCGTCATCCCAGCTGCCTTCTTTCCCCAGAGCCAATAGTTGAGGCCGCGAACTGAGTCTTTCAAATTGAACGCCGTCCCTGCTGAGCGCCAGTTCGGTCACGACGTCGGTATTCATTTTGAATGGCCATAATGAACCCCAGAAGATCCCTGCGTGATAACGAACGGGCATGCCGTAGAAAAAATTAAGCCGTTTCGCACTATCCAGTTCATCCGGAATCAGAATCGTTTGCGGCTCACTGGTCCACTCCTCCCAAATTGATGGTCCAATCATCCGGGCCACACGACGCGAGGCACCCGTGTCAAGAATATCACCCGAAAACGTGCGGTAAATATGTTTGGCGCGACAATACATCACATATTGCTTGTCTACAGGATCATAAACAATACTGTTCAGCGTATCGCTATGCAGTTCCGCCAGCAGAGAGTCGCTCGATTTGTCCCAGTGAATGCCATCATGTGATCCAACCACCCGAATACCATTCATCCCTTTACCGGCTCCCCCGGTATGATAGGACATCAGGTAGCGATATCCTTTGCGGTCCGCTTCAGGCACATCAAGCATACACGCCCCACTGGCACGTTTGTCATTAATACCTTTCCAGACAATGTTGTTGTCCTTACTCCCCTTCCAGTTCAAGAGCCCCAGCTTCGGCCGATTCCAATTCAGGCCGTCTTCTGACTCCGCATAGGCAATCGCATATTCCGAGCCGATGGGTTTTCCCTCTGCATTCAACCGGGGGGTATGCGTCTGATACCACATCAAAAATCGGCCGGTCTCTGCATCGCGCCGAACAGTAACATAGCCCCCATCCTCGGCAATCAGGGGATTCTTCGCATGTTTTTTCGGCGCATGAAATACGCGTTCCATCGTCTGTTGCTTGTATTTCAAAGCAAAGTGGTTGTCGACGATATAACCATCGAAAACGAATTGCGGCGTTGTGCCGATCTCAACCGGCTCCGTCGGCAAACTCCGCGATTGTGACCAAACCGCATTGGGCACTATCAAGGCGGCAACAAAACTGAAACCCATCGTCAGGATAATTCGATAAGACATCATCCACTCGATCCTTTTCAATTGAATGGAACGCAAGCAGCGCACACCATTGCCACCGGCAAGAAACACACAAAATTTGAAACGCTCAGTCTCGATTTACTTAAACACCGGCTGACTGCTGCGCAGAAAACCGAACAGATCACGTAATTCCTGATCGCTGAGTTTATCCAGCAAACCTTCCGGCATGAGTGACTTCGGTTGCTTGATCATTTCATCAATGTTTTCACGTTTGATGGTCACGTTCTGACCGTCGGCTCCTCGAATCACGACAATCTGTTTGTCCTGATCAAACAGAAATCCGGAAACCACAAGCCCATCATCGGTAATCACTAGATACGTTTCGTAGCCTTCCCGAATTTCCGCACTCGGATTCACAATGTGCATCAGCATGCGTAACGAATCATCGCGTTTATACTGAGTCAGCTCGGGCCCCACACGTTTACCCTCACCAAACAAAATGTGACACTTCGCACAACTCTGCTGATAGAGTTCCTTTCCATGATACACATCAGTGCTGACCGCTTTCAGCAATCCCGATATACGAGAGATACTGGCCTGCATCTGCTGATTCGAAGCACCCTTCACTTCTTTCCAATGTTGGGCCACCAGAGAGGCAATCTGCTGATCCTGATGAATCGTCATCTTGCGCACCAGGTCTTCGGGAATCGATTGCGATTTGATTTTCCCTTCATCGATGGCCGTCAGAAAAGTACGGGTCCAGTCTTTGCGACTGACGAGCGTACTTTGTGCCACTTCGCGTACATCATCAGAAAAAGCGGCATAGCTTTTAAGAATGGTCGCCGCGATCTCTAGTTGATTGAATTTCTGCAACGCCACCAGTAAACCGGTTTGCAGGTCGGCATTCTTCGTGGTACTCAACAAGGTTTGCATTACGGGTAGCGCCCGAGGCTCCTGCAATTCACCCAGCACCTGAATATATTCCACCAGTTGTGGCTGATTTTTGCCAGGCGTTTTTAACGCATTCAGAGCCAACTCAATCGCACTTTTATTGCCGAGTCGCATCTGTAAAGTCGTCGAACCACCACCGGCATCCGCGAGTGCTTTCACCAGCACTTCAGGCAAACCAGCCAATGAGCGGCCTTTGAACGAATTTTCGAAACCCGACATCAACGCTTTCCGGGAGACAGAATCCGGAGCCAGCTCAAACAGCTTTGCACAGGTAATCAGATCGGTACGGCCGCCAGCGGTGGCATAACGACGAATCAATCGTTCCAGAAGGACCTTCTGTACCAACGGTCGATTCCAGATTTCCTTGTTCTTGAACAGAGCAATGGCCTGATCGCGATCAGAGGCCGTCTTCGATTCCAATGCCCACCAGACCATTAAGGGTTGATGCGGGTCATCGACATCTTCCGCATAACGTGTCAAAGCATCGACAATCGGCAGACAGACATCCGCGGGCAGACGCCGCGCCGTCGCCGCCAGTTGGCCGCGAACTTCCGCATTCGGTTCCCGATTTGCCAATGCAATCAACTTTGGTCTCAGCTGACTGGATACCACCCTGTCATCGCCCAGCAGTCGCACGGTCCAGAATCGCACCAGGGGATTGGGATGCTTGAGGCTTTCTTCAGCGATGGAATCATCAAATCCCTGACACAAATTCAAAGCCCAAAACGCTTCCAGAGCAAGTTGTCCATCGTCGTCTCTGATCCACTGCTTGAGAAGGGCATTCTCTGAATTATCTTTGCGATCACCCAGAAGCCGCAGCGCCGTGCGTCGATGCCATTCATTGGGATGTTTGAGCAGTTCTATCAATTCTCGCGTGGTTTTTTTACTGAGATCCTCAATTTTGCGAGGCGGAGTCTCTTTAGATTTGAAGCGATAAATGCGACCGGAGTTGGGATCAACCTGACCTTGATAATGCTGGCCGTGGGCAATGAACTCTTCGTAGAAGTCAGCTACATAAACCGCGCCATCGGGGCCGACTTTGATTTCAATGGGCCGAAACCCAAAGTCGGTACTGCGCAACGGGAAGCCAATGTCTTCTGTCTGAAACGAAGAACCCAATGGTGCAATTTTGGAAAGCACCAGATACTGATGCAGCGGGTCAACAGACAACAGTTTGCCTTTGTAGTTGGCGGGCAGTGAGTCCCCTTCGTATTTAACGAATGCATGACTGAATCGAGGTGTCTTGGAGTGTTTCATAAAAGGCAGCAAACCGAACGCATACGGATTACTGACATTACCATACTTTCTCTCGGTTCCTTTTTCGTAGTAACCACCCTGCACATAATAAAATCCGCGTGTGCCACCTCCATTATGACCCGAATAGGCACGGCCCTCGGCATCGATTTCGAGGCCAAAGGCATTTCCGCCTCCTTCCGCAAAAAGCTCGTAACGTTTTGTTTCCGGATGATAACGCCAGATCCCGGGCCCTTCACAGTAAATCGATTTTGCGTCAGGTTTATCACTGTTTTTCAAATGAGAAACCACGTTGCTCCCTTGAACGATATATAACCAGCCGTCAGGCCCCCACTGCAGACTGTTCGGAGCGGAATGCGTATCGGAAATCCCCAAACCTCTTAAATGAACTTCGGGATCAGCATCCGGAATATCGTCATTATTCTTATCTGGATAAAACATGAGGTAAGGCGGATTGAGCACCCAGACTCCACCACGTCCTTTAACAACGGAAGTCGCGATGTTCAAATCGCCGGCGAATACTTTATGCTTATCGTATTTTCCATCGCCGTTCGTATCCTCATGGATGGAAATCCGGTCGTTGCCGGGAAAATGGTTGGGTGGTGGCGGAGGCACCCGATCGAATTCCATCCGGTAATATTTATTGCGACTCAAAACTTTAAGACCGGCGGGATAGGGATATTGTCGATACTGCGCCACCCACATGCGGCCCCGCTCGTCAAAGCTCATAAATAGAGGTTGCCCGATTAAAGGTTCTGTCAGCAGTTGCTCCACCACCATATCGCCATCGGTCTCAAACAGCTCCATCGATTTTTCCGGAGCCATTCGCCGACCCGGAGAAAGTTTGGCAGAACGTTTCAGCGTAGAAGTAGCTGGTATGAATTCGTCAAAGGCTGCGCGATCCGGTTTTTCATCTCGCGCAACAGTCGCCCACTTCAAATTATCCCCAGGTAAGAATTCCCATTCTCCTTTGAGTGAATTTTCCAGGAAGTAACCAGACAGAATCGGAGGCACGCCGCGAAAACCACCAGGGCCTTTCTGGTTATAGACGCGAATAGCAATCGTATTATATTTTCCAATTTTCAATGTGCCAGGCGGAACTTTATAACGCTGATATTTTTCAAAACCGCTGGCGTACTCGGGGGGGAAGCTTCCAATTTGACCAATGCGTATCCCATTAATATAGACTTCATGCGCATCGGCCAGCTTTTCAATGGAGAGTGTTACGGAATCCCTCCAGAGCGGACGCGCAGTCATGTCGGCCCAGTTTTTGGGAACTTTGACATAACAACGATACCAGGCGAACCCGTCCAGATCAGAATATTTTCCGTCTGACTGTTCTTCCCAGGCACCGGGAACCTGAATCAAAGCCGGCTTGCTTGTCGAATCTTCAGCCAGAAGTAAATCGACAGAGGAAAAACTAATCAACACAAACGATGATACGAGACAAAGAAGTTTCATCAAAATATAGCTCCGAGAAGACTCTGAAATTCAGGAGGGATTCAATGGGTTCGTATAAATAAATCTTATTTCTATATTGAAACACAGTAGTCAACGGATTTCAATCTCGTTATTACCACTACTTAAATTTTGATTTTGAATTGATTTCTAGAAATTTACCTTATTTTAGAGCCATCAAATGCGTAGAGAGATTACCGCAACACGACATTCGTTTGGTTATTCCAAGAGGAGCAGCACATTGGAAACGTCTCGACTCATTCTCAGAGAGTGGCGTGATACCGATGTGGCTCCCTTTGCAAAGCTAAACGCAAATCAACGCGTGATGCAGCATTTACCCGGCACACTCTCATATGAAGAGAGTGCGCAAATGGTCAAACGAATCAAAACTCATTTTGAAAAGCATGGCTTTGGTCTCTGGGCTGTCGAAATAAAAGATGAGCAACAATTCGCAGGATTCATCGGCCTGTCAGTTCCGAAGTTCACAGCCCATTTTACACCCTGCGTTGAAATTGGCTGGCGCCTGGATCTTCCCTTCTGGAATCAGGGATACGCCAGCGAAGGCGCGAGAGCCGCTTTGGAATTCGGGTTCACTCAACGTCATTTGAATGAGATTGTTTCCTTTACGGTCCCCGCCAATGGCGCATCAAGACGTGTCATGGAAAAAATTGGCATGTCCTATATTGAAAATTTTGATCATCCCACAATGGCAGAAGACCATCCGTTAAAAAAACACGTCCTCTATCGAATCACCAGAATGGAAAGGGATGCCTTGCTGCCAAGTTGATACTACATGGATAAACGATCCAGAATATTTTTCGTCATCTGTTGCACAATCGGATCTTTACCTCGCAAGCCATGCGCCCAGTCTGTGCTGCCAACAGTGAAGACCGTGCCTCCGTTGGTATACATTCCCAGAATCGCCGCGCCCACGCGATCTTTATCAAAACGGTCATACCACTGGCTATCACCGGGAGCCCATTTCGCGGGACAGGATGCCAAAATCTGAAACGTACGTGGCGTACCATCCTTATAAGTCGGGACAGGCATCCCCGCTTTCATCTCAAACTGACAGCCATCACACTCATAACCCACGATGGTATCTTTCCCGCCGAACTCATCCCCCTGCTTGATACCCGTCTTTTCAAACACCCAATGTGTAGGACGGTGAACTTGATAAGCGCCTGAGCCATCCATGAACTGCCCATGACTTTTATGATAACCACCATACAGAAACCCCACACCCGTCAGCTGATTCTCAGGGCGTTTGACAAGATGGTGACTCCAGAGTGTAGATAACAGACTCTGATCTCCTTCTGTGAAAACGGGATCCTGATTGTACGACTGCTTCCAACACGTCAACGCACGGCCGGAATCTTCACTGCGCACCTGCCAGCAAACGGAATTCCCACTGAAAAAAGCCACATTGCCTCCCTGCTTAATGTAATTCTCCAGATGATCGCGCATCGGTGCCGACCAGTATTCATCGTGGCCGACACTCAACACCAGCTTATAATGTTGCAGCATTTCCGGATGGTGTTCCAGATCGCTGTTGGCAGCGTAATCGAGTTGATATCCATTGCTTTCTGCCCAAACAATAAACGGATATTCCCAGTTAGAAAACTGACCGGCCAGCGGTCGATCAAAGGAGACGCGATACCCCTGTAAATTCGCACGACCATGATAGCCGTAAAGGCTGGAGCCGCCCCAGTTGTTGTATGCGTTATAGGTATTCGTGCTGAGCTGAATCAGAATTTTCGACTGAGTTCCCGGCTGTTTGGGTCGCACGATGAAAAACAGATTCGATTCGGCGGTTCTGGAATTGCGCTGAATGAACTTTCCGCCTCGATCGCGGACTGAAAGACGCACATTGTAATAACCGCTCTTCCATGAGTCAGGCACTTTGAGTTCAAACGCCGCCGGCCACTTGCAACCATGAGATGACGCATTTTCCGGAACGGGGTGAGCGGCACCATTCTTTCGCGTTTCCTTAAAGACCGTCTTCTTCTCCGGTCCCAGCCGTGTGATTTCGACCGTATATTGAGGCTCGGAACTGGAAAGGTGAAAGGCAATCGTCTCTCCCGGCTGATAGCTTACCAGATTGGTATAGCCCTCAATAAAAAGAGAACTGGCATCGTCGTCGACAGCAAACAACGACCCTGTCATCAGACCTGAAACACAAACCGTCAATACCGCCCGATAGCAGATTTGAATCATCTCGTCTTCCTCAGTTAAAAAAAGCAGGTTTCTATCAATCTCTTATGTTGTACTTTGATCGTACCCATAACAATCCTAAGATTCTATCCTGAGACACGAATCAAACCAACACACCGCCTGCCGCACACTGTATCATCCAGCCATACCAAACCATTCCGGAACGATACCGTGAACATGATGTCAATATTGTTATTGATACTGAGCGATTTGTCATTGTATTTTGAATCGAATCCGACATACTTTTTAATACACAACAAAGTCGAGCCGAGAGCTTCTCATTTTTCATTCCCGCTTAACATGTTTCAAAACCATGTCTGCACAATCTTATCAGCGCAATTACGATGTCATCGTGATCGGAGGCGGCGTTCTAGGTGCGTTTCATGCCTATCATTCCATGCGACGAGGTTTCAAAACACTGTTGATCGAACGGGATCGCTCTCCGCGACAGGCTTCTGTCAGAAATTTTGGGCTGATCATTCCGAGCGCCATGCCCGCGGGCATCTGGCGCGACCGTGCATTCGCCTCTCGCGAGATTTATTCCGAGTTAAGTGAAACACTGCGAATTCCGCTCCGCCATTCGGGAACACAATATCTGGCACATACCGAAGAGGAAGCCCGCTTTTTACAACACATGTCACAAACGCAGAATGACGACCATTGCCCGGCAGAATTTTTAAACTCGAAACAGACCATCAATTTGAATAGCTGCCTGAACCCGGAATTCTGCAAGGGAAGTCTCTACTTTCCGCGCGATCTGCAATTGGACCCCAGAGCGTTTTTTCGTGCATTTATCAACTGGATTGCCAATACATCCGATTGTGATTACCTGCCGAACACAACTGTTGTCTCTGTCGAGCAAGACAACGATCAGGTACAGATCAAAACCGCCGATGGCAACTTGTTTCAGGCACGGCACACCTTTGTCTGCTCCGGCGCTGATCTCCAGACCCTGTTTCCAGAAATCTATACCAAAAGTAATCTGCACTACTGCAAGCTGCAAATGCTGAAATTGTCCAATCCGGAAAATCGCAAGCTGGGAACAAGTATTGCATCCCCCATTGCACTGACACGCTATCCTGCATTTCTCCACGCGCAGCGTTCACAGAATATTTCTTTGCCCTTACCAGATCAGAAGATACAAGATCACGGCATCCAAATCTGGATGACTCAAAATACGAATCATGAATTCATACTCGGTGATTCTCATTCCTACTCAGACGAACCACCAACCGAGTTTCTGCCCGCAGAAATAGAAACGCAAATTATTAATTATGCGCGAAATATGTTTGTGCATCTGGATTTTCAGGTCATTGATCGCTGGTGTGGTATCTATACTGAGGAAAAGTCAGCCGGACTCTTTCAGCATTCCCGCGGCGATCATATTCACCTCATCACTGGAATCGGTGGTAAGGGAATGACGACAGGCCCCGGGCTCGCAAAAGAAAATATCGGACAACTCTCTCTTTAATAAAGTAAATATCGATGGCAAAAGACCAAACCAGAAACTGGCAGCGATTGACTCTATTGAGTCTGTTTCTGGGATATGTCGGCTATTATATTTGCCGCTCCAATCTGGCGGTAGCCACCCCTTTACTGCTCAAAGAGGGATTTACGAAAGTCGAAATGGGTACGGTTGCCTCTGTAGGCGTCATGCTGTATGCCATTGGAAAAATAATCAATGGATATCTGGGTGACTTCCTCGGTGGAAAACTACTGTTCCTGACGGGCATGATCTGCTCGATTATTTTTACGATTCTGTTTGGACTGGTTTCGGGATTGACCCTGTTTGTCATCATCTGGGCATTTAATCGTTTTTTTCAATCAATGGGCTGGGTGGCATTAGTAAAAACGGCCTCTCGCTGGTTTCCCGTAGAGCGGCACGCAACAGTGATGGCCATTCTTTCCCTCTCCTTTTTATTCGGCGATGCGTTCGCCCGAATTTATCTCGGTGGATTGATCTCTCTTGGCGAATCCTATTCCACTTTCGGCTTTCTGGCAAACTGGCGCACGATATTTTTCGTAGCCGCACTTACTTTGTCTCTGATCGCACTCTTTGTCTACAAAACGTTAAAATCGAGCCCGAATGAGGTAGGGATACCGGAACCAAGTGCGAATCCCATCAATGTGTTCGGCGAAGAGGGGAATCATGCCGAGAAGATCTCCATTAAAGAGGTCTTGAAACCACTCATGGCCAGCCCGTTATTCTGGCTGATTTGTATCATGAATTTCAGCCTGACTCTGGTACGCGAAACATTCAATTTCTGGACGCCCACTTTTCTAAATGAAGTGGCGCAAATTAATATCGGCGGTGCAGCAATGGGCAGCATGCTGTTTCCCCTGGTAGGAGGTTGCTCGACCTATTTAGCGGGAATCACATCGGACCGCCTGCGGGGCAGACATGGGCGAGTAGTGCTTCCCAGTTTGATTTTACTGGTGATATCTCTGATATTACTCGCCACCATCGATGTTTCCGGCAAACCAGTTTTAGCACTCACGCTGCTCTCGCTGGTTGCGTTTTTTCTGATGGCCCCTTATTCTTTTCTTTCAGGCGTGATGGCCATCGACTTAGGAGGGAAGCGAGGTTGTTCCACCGTAGCCGGCCTCGTCGACTCCGCCGGTTATCTAGGGGCAATTCTTTCCGGGCATACTGTCGGATGGATCGCTCAAGAATATGGTTGGAAAATGGCGTTCGGCGGACTGGCAGGCATTTGCTGTACTGCTATCGTCGCGGGAACCGTCTATTGGCTGATCCAGGAACGGGAAATGAATCTGGCAGCGCTCACTGCTGAATCAAAACCGGAGGCCCCCGATGCCTGAATTTAATCCTGCAAAAATCGTTGAAGAAATCAAACGACTCTTCAACGACAAAGGAAACGCAATGTACGCCGGCGAACCGGTCACTCAAACCGAACACGCGCTGCAGGCCGCTTATTCCGCCGAGCATGCAGGCGAATCTCCGGAATTGATCGTCGCCGCATTGCTGCACGACATCGGCCATCTGCTACATAAGCACGATGAAAATTGCGCAACACAGGGCATTGATGATCTACACGAAACCATCGGCGCACAATGGCTGATTCAATATTTTCAGCAGGAAGTGACTGAACCCATTCGACTGCACGTAGATGCGAAACGTTATCGCTGTGCCACAGATAAACAATATCATTCCCAATTGTCACCCGCCTCAGTGCTGAGCCTGCAACTGCAAGGAGGCCCCTTTGACCAGCGGGAAGTGGAATTGTTTGAAAATAACCGCTGGGCTGAGTCTGCCTTGCGTTTACGAAGTTGGGATGAAGCTGCCAAAATTCCCGACTATGAAACACCGGAACTCGAATATTTCTTAACTTATGTCCAGAGTGTCCTAAAGCAACAGGCTCTCTAAACCTACAGAATGAAAGATGCCATGAAGCCGACCAAGATTGAACTCGTTATTTTCGACTGGGCAGGAACCACAATCGACCACGGTTGCTTTGCCCCGATTTCTGCCTTCATCAAAGCATTTAAAGCCTGTGGCGTCGAACTGACTCCCGCACAGGCGCGCGGTCCGATGGGTCTGCACAAAAGAGATCACATCCGGTGCCTTTTCCAAATCGAAGAAATCGCCGCACAATGGAAGGCGATTCACCAGAGCCCCTGGTCAGAAAGTGATGTTGAACATATTTATGAAACCTTTACACCTCTGCAAGTAGATGAAGCACAAAACTATACCGATCTTATTTCCGGAGTGAGTGAAACGGTTTCTCAATTGAAAGAGCGGGGCATCAAAATTGGCGCGACGACCGGTTATCCGCGAATCGTCCTTGATCCCATCCTGAAAACAGCAGAGGCACAAGGTTATGCCCCTGATTTCACAATGTGTGCAGATGAAGTACCCGCAGGACGTCCTGCACCCTGGATGATTTATCGAAATATGGAAGCCCTTAATATTTTTCCGCCCGACTCTGTTCTCAAAGTCGGCGATACCGTCCCCGATATCGAAGCAGGTATCAACGCCGGAACGTGGACCGTCGGATTGACACAAACCGGCAGCGAAGTCGGCTTAACTGTCGCGGAATTCGATGCGTTGAATAATGATCAACAACACAAACTGTTACAGACCGCGGAAACGAAACTGAAAAACGCAGGCGCACACTTTGTCATTCCCACACTGAAGGAACTTCCTGAAATCATTAATCAAATTGAATCCGGTGAGCACGAAAATGGACGCTGACATTCCCTATTTATTACTGACTCCCGGCCCCTTGACCACAACAGCGAGTGTGCGTGATGCCATGCGCGTCGATTATTCGACCTGGGATGTTGACTACAATCAGCGCGTCATCGAAATCCGCAGCCAGCTCGTTCAACTGGCTTCCAGTTCGCCCGGATACACGGCTGTCTTAATGCAGGGCAGCGGCACCTTTGCCGTCGAAGCCACCATCGGTTCCGTCATTCCCCCTGATGGGAAATTGCTGGTCATTTCCAATGGCGCGTATGGGAATCGGATCAGTCAAATCGCCCGTTGTTTGAACATCGCTTTGCAAGAGTTATCGTATTCTGAAACCGAACCTCCCGATCTCGATCAAATTCGTACCACTCTCAAAAGCGATCCAGCAATCACCCATGTAGCGATGGTACATTGCGAAACAACTACCGGCATGTTGAATCCAGCAGCTGAAGTCGGAAAAATCGTCGCCGAAGCAGGCAAGGATTATATTCTTGACGCCATGTCATCGTTCGGCGGGATTCCCTTATCGATGGAAACATTTCACGTCGACTATCTGATTTCTTCAGCCAATAAATGTATTCAAGGCGTTCCCGGTTTTGGATTTGTCATCGCCAATCTAAAAAAACTGGAACAGACAAAGGGTTTTGCGCGTTCATTGAGTCTCGACCTGTTTGATCAATGGAATGAAATGGAACACAAAGGAGGAAAATGGCGTTACACCTCTCCCACACACGTTGTCTGTGCGTTCCTGCAGGCCTTGAATGAACTGCAGGCGGAAGGAGGCGTCACTCAAAGACACGCGCGCTATCTGGACAACCAATCCACGCTCGTCTCCGCCATGCAGACTCTGGGACTGCGCACGCTCTTACCACGCGCAATGCAGTCACCCATCATTACCTCTTTTTATTATCCGGACTCCCCTTTGTTTTCGTTCAAACAATTTTATGACGAGTTAAAAAAACGACGTTACGTGATCTATCCCGGTAAAATCAGCCAGGCAGATACGTTTCGCATTGGAAATATTGGAAATGTATTTCCCGCTGACATGCAGAATCTGGTAGAACAGATTGGTCAAGTACTCGACACAATGGACAGTCCTCCTGGTAAGGTTATCAAATCGAACTCATGAACGATCAATGTCTTTCCATCATTCTAACAGGCGATGAACCCGCATTAAAATCTGCAATCGTAGAACGGCCCGAGTTACAGCCGGGCGAAGTTCTAGTGGAAATACTCTGCTGTACGATTTGCGGAAGTGATCTGCATACATTTGAAGGCACACGCTCTACTCCCTGCCCGACAATTCTCGGTCATGAAATGGTGGGACGTGTCGTCAATTTAGAAGCGAACGCGCCGGTGTTGGATTATCAGGATCAACCTGTCAAAATCGGAGATCGCATCACCTGGTCTGTCGCCGTTTCGTGTAAAGATTGCGAATATTGCCGACGCGGGCTAACGCAAAAATGCGCGCGACTGTTCAAGTATGGTCATCAGCGTTTGACAGAACAGAATTATTTGAGCGGCGGATTGGCCAGCCACTGCCATTTAGTCAAAGGCACGACCATATTCAAAGTGCCGGAATCTTTGCCCGATCTCATCGCCAGTCCTGCAAACTGCGCGACGGCAACCGTGATGGCCGCGTTTCGCATTGCCGGAGATGTGCAAAATCGATCCGTTTTAATTCTAGGTGCGGGCATGCTGGGAGTAACGGCATCTGCCGTGGCACATGCGCAAGGAGCTTCCTCCATTATTGTGACAGACATCGATGACACGCGCGTCAAACGCAGCCAGAAATTTGGGGCAGACCATGCACTGCTGGTAAAAAAAGAGCAATCTCTTCATACAGAAATTCAACAACTGACAGAGAATCGCGGAGTTGATTTCGTGTTTGACATGACAGGCGTTCCCGAAGTCATTGAAGATGGCCTGGAGTCGACGGGCATTGGTGGAACGATGATTCTAGTCGGTTCCGTGTACCCGGCTCGAGCGATTCAATTCTCCGCCGAGACGATGGTCCGCAAACTAATGCGGCTGGAAGGCATTCATAATTATATCGATCTCGATTTAGCCAACGCACTGAACTTTCTCGACAAATATCAAAGTGCCTATCCCTTTCAACAACTCTGCGAACAAACGTTTGCCCTGGATGACATCTCTGCCGCTTTTACCGAATCTGCGAAACCGCGTTCCTATCGCGTAGCCGTACTGCCGCGCTAGAGCACATCTCAATTAACCATAGCGCCTTTCGTTCCTTGATACTCGGTTCAAATGGCCTTGGAGACGCTACAGTAAACCTGGACACAGGCTAAAGCACATCCCATTTAACCATAGTGCCTTTCGTTCCTTGATACTCGTCTCAAATGGCCTTGGAGACGCTATAGTAAACTTGGACGCAGGCTAGAAATCGATTTCACCTGGTGCACCCAGATCAATTCCGCCGCCGGAACTTGGCCTTCGCTGATATCCATAGGCAGGTCGCTGCTGCCCTCGGTTTTGTGAAACACGCCTGGGTTGGGCTTGAGCCCTGGCATATTGCTGTTTTTCCTGAAGCTGATTAGATCGCGGGATCTGTCTTGGTTCAGGAGCAAAAGCGGCTATGGAACTATTCTTGTCATGCGTTGGACGACGGCCGCCAAAGGGAATCCGTGATTCAATAGGAAGCGGTCGAGACTTTCTACTGGAACCGTTTGTTTCAGTCTGTCCAGGCAGTTCCATTGGCTCGCCTAATGAGAATTCTGAATCATTTTCGTTCGAGTCAGGACTCTGAGAGCGAATCACTAAGTTTTTGTTCTCGCTTGCAAGTTGCTGATTCGATTCGTTAGATGCCAGTTGTTGACCAGCGGGAACCTGCAAAGAAGGACTGCCGGCAATAATCCATTTACCCCAACCTTGTTCCAACGCTTCCACATTTTTGTATTTGTATAACTTTGCGATGGCTTCATCCCAGCCATTTTTATGTGCGTCTTCCAGAAACATCAGATAGCGTTTTTTGCCACCTCTCTGTAATAGAAAGTCTGCCAGAGAATAACCTTCAGCGTATAGTGTGAGAACCTGTTGCATTTCGGATGGATATTCTGTCATCGACAACAGATTTCTGAGAGGAATTCGCTTGTTGGTTCCCATCACTTGCCGATTCAATAATCGTTGACGTTTCTTTTCTGACTCGTGCTCGACAATGGTCGCAGCGCCTTCATCAGCCCAGCGGGGAAGAGGACGCCGAAAGTGACAGGCAAAAATCGTATGATTGACTTCGTGTGGTAACACCGAATCCAAAATTCGTTCCAGTGTACCCTGAATCTGCATGTCCCAGCCAAAGACATGGCCGCGGTCAAATGAGAAAGTCGTAGCGCCACCGGCACCGTAATTGCCAACTTTAACTTTGATCGGACAAGGAGCAGACCACTTAGGCAATTCATGACCCAGCCAGGTGATTGCCAGTTCTTTCCGATAGATTTCCGCGGCATCACCTACCTGTTTGGCAACCTCTGCCGAGGGTGCATGGGTAATAAAATTGGGAGTTTTATAAGAGGCACCCAGAGATAAAAATGCAGCCAGACATAACGCGAAACAGCGACAAAGTTGAGCTTCCATGCCCTCTTGTTCCTTATTGATTGCAGAAGAAGATGCGGGTCTTCGACTGACAAACTCTCAATTGGTTGTTACGGGATAGTTTTGGGTCGATCACTCGAATTGGAGTTCTGAGTTTTGATCGATGGATGAACCGATATGGTTCTAGTTACCTGAAACCGTCGTCGGTGAATTCCATTCAGACGAGGGAAGCAAGTGAAAGGTAATCCTTCCTAATGCAAACGAGAGACCAATCACTCGAAAAAAGAAACCTTCGCCTGACAAACAACCTGCACAACACACCTTAAAAGTTAATTGCGCATAGACTTACATCACACAGACAAAAACGGATTATGAGACGCACTGGTTTAAAATCGACGCGAGAATGCGTTGTAGAAATTGCAAACACCCATTGATTTCTTGTTGAAATGCAAATTTTACAATGAGGTAATTAAGAGCGCAATATGGATTAAAAGCGAATCCGGGCAAACACCCAACCCAGGAAATAGCCGACCAGCATCAGAACTCCCAACTCAGTAATCCGTTCGGTTTGCGTCTGTGTAGAACTGACGACTGCCTGAAACATAAAACAGAGCACCATCATCAGGCCCGCGCCATACATGCCAAAACGAACGCGAATTTCGCGGGCAGACGCTTGTGGCTCTCCGGATTCCCCTCCGGAAGGGATTGGCTCTTTTTTTGAATCGTCCGAATTCAACAGACTCTCCCTCGCCAGCTTCAGGCCTCGACTTCCAGTTTTTGCAGCTCATCAATAATCATGCGTACCAGCTGTTCCAGATTGGAACCCGTGGCGGATGAAATCTGCATAATGGGGTGCCCCAGTTCCTCTTCCAGCAGTTCAGCAACAGGAGCCGCATCAGGTAGTTCACTTTTCGTGATCACGATAATTTCCGGGCGCTCCATCAAGCTGGCATCGTATAATCGCATCTCTTCCCGAATTTGTCGGTAGTTCTGGATCGGATCGGTCTGATCCATCGGTGAAGGCTCTACCAGATGTACGAGAACCCGTGTTCGTTCAACGTGTTTGAGAAATTCATGGCCTAAGCCCACACCAGCGTGCGCGCCCTCAATCAATCCGGGAATATCAGCCACCACGAATTGATGATCAAAACCGACGCGAACAAGCCCCAAATTGGGATATTTTGTCGTAAACGGATATGCGGCAATTTCCGGATGTGCCTTGGAAAGACGACTTAAAAGCGTCGATTTTCCCGCATTCGGCTTACCCAATAGTCCCACATCGGCAATCAACTTCAGTTCGAGCGAAATATCCCGTGTCTCTCCCTCTCCTCCATGTTCAAACTCACGTGGTGCCTGATGCGTGGGAGTCGCAAAGTGCTGGTTTCCACGGCCCCTGTTACCCCCTTTAGCCACCACCACACGATCGCCACTCTCTTTCATATCCCGTAACAGATGCCCCCGCTTCGTATCTAGCACCAAGGTACCTGGCGGAACCATGATAATGGCATCTTCACCGTTTTTCCCCGTTTTCTGGCTGCTTTGACCGTTCCTTCCCTTTTCTCCATTCCAATGCTTATGACCAATCAGATGAGCAAGGCTGCTGACATTTACGTCGGCAAGCACAACTACATCTCCCCCTTTACCTCCATCTCCTCCATTGGGACCACCGCGCGGAGTGTGAGCCTCACGGCGGAAACTGGCACAACCATCTCCCCCATCACCGGCTTTACAATATAGGTCAACTCGATCTAAAAACATAAGGCTTGGTCTACTGTCACTTTTCTATACTTCGGTTACACGCTCATCATGCAAATTGTCACGTTCCCGATTTCAGGAGCTTCATTCAGAGCACCGCTGATTCCATTTAGTAAATCAGGTAGTCTACAGAGAAGTTTCTTGTATCCTCTGCGTGACTGGGTGTTTAAGAAAAATCAAAGGTTTTGATTTTAACCTTGGTTTTCGATTTATGGTCAAATACCGCCATCATTTGGAAGTATGACAAACCCAGGATAGTCGAGACGACTTCACATGATAAAGTTACCACAGGAGAAAATCATTGTAGAAGTTCTCCTTTAAAATACGAGTGCCCATCGGTTCATTCTTCTACAATCCCAATGATGAAATTGTAATGAAGCGGATTATGACGCCCATCTCTGAAATAAAGTTTGTCAAAACAATTCAAATAAGTCATTTCCCAAAAGACACTTACATCGTTTTTTTACTCTCGTTTTCGGATTGACCCACTTTCAACTTCATTTTATACTCCCGCACCCCAAAACATGCCCGCAAGGATGCGACATAAGGATATGGTGTAATGAGTTCCCTGCCTCTAAGGTCGGTCATTGAGTTTTCCCAGTTTGATCAGTTACGCGATGCGCGTGAAATCATTTTTAGCGAAGCGGATGCGCTACGCCAAATGGGTCGTACTTTGGGTACCGAACTCAGCGACGCCGTTGATTTAATCCGATCGCGCCAAGGCGCCGTCATTTTAACGGGCATGGGTAAAGCGGGAATTATCGCACAAAAAATCTGCGCCACATTTTCTTCGACAGGCACACGCTCTCATTTTCTACATCCGGCAGAAGCCATTCATGGAGACCTCGGCTGTCTTCACGCAGACGATACCGTACTCGCACTTTCCAACAGTGGCGAAACAGAAGAAATCCGACGATTGCTCCCAATCATTCAGAAAATGGAGCTGCCCATCATTGGCATCACAGCCCGCGAAACCAGTTCACTCGGACGCGCCTCTCAGGTTGTCTTGTGTCTCGGAGAACTAAAAGAAGCCGGCATGCATCAGTTAGCACCTTCGACATCGACCACAGCCATGCTAGCCATGGGTGATGCACTCGCTCTGGTAATCAGCAAAGCCCGCGGTTTTACACCTTTGGAATTTGCCACATATCATCCAGGGGGCAGTCTCGGACGACGTCTGACCAATATCAGTGAAGTCATGCGCGGACGCGACGAAGTCCGTGTGACTTTCGAATCCAGTTCCATCCGCGAAACGTTCGTACGCTTGTGTTCCCCGGGTCGACGTAGTGGAGCCGTCATTATCGTGGATGATTCCAACAGTGTCACAGGTATTTTTACAGACAGTGATCTAGCTCGTCTGCTTGAAGAACGACGCGACGCACAACTGGATCGACCCATTTCAGAAGTCATGATTGCTCAGCCCATCACCATTCAATCAGATGCTTCACTCCAAGAAGCCGTTGAGTTATTGAAATCACGCAAGTTAAGTGAATTGCCTGTCGTCGATCGACAACAACATTTAGCAGGCTTGATTGATATTACCGACGTCATCGGCTGGCAGCCACAAACCAAACCAAACAAAATTAACCGCCCGGCAGGCTAACCTGATTTCTATCCTTTCAGCACATCATATCATTTTTTAGAAACGACCTTTCCATTTCCATGACCGGAGCCATTCAATATAACAGGAATGGATTATTCGATCGCCTGATAGCCAACCGGCTGTTGTTGACCTGGCTCACAATGGTTTCACTGACCGGCGCGTATCTGGTGTATGCGCAGACCTTGCAGCATGTGATCAAGGAAAAAGTGATTCGGCGAGAGTTTCCGAAAGAGACGATCACATCTCACGCTTACTCTTCCGGAAATAGTGAATATGCTAAAAAGTACCTTCCCGATCTTCCCTGGGCAGCCGATGCCCGCTATCAGTTTAAAGATGAAAATGTCTACGTTTATACTGATACCTGGAAACAGGAAGAGGAAAAAAAAGCGGCCCGTCTGAAACCGTTTGCGATGCTGATGTTCGACCCGAAAAAGGGTGACTCCGAAGCACCATTTGCGCTGATGAGTGAAGAAGCGCTTGTCCGATTTGAACAGCCTTTTGGTATTAAACATACAGATCCCGGCAGAATGATTGCAGGCTCCCTGGAAGGCGTTGTAAAAATTACAGGCCCCAACGGATTGATCATTTATGGACGCAATTTCTTCTATGATGAATCCTCCATGAATATCTGGAGCGATCACGAGGTGCAATTCGCATACGAAGACCATCGAGGCAAGGCAAGAGGCATCGAAATGAAGCTGATTCCCTCTGCCACAAAACCGAAGGAACTCAAACCCGCTGCCGAAGGGATTCGAGAAATCGTGCTCAGACGCGACGTGCATATGGTACTGGCTTTAAAAAAAGATCAGGAGCCCTCGAAAAACGCGCAGTCACGTTTTGCCACGGTAACTAGCACAGGTAGTTTTACTTTCAATCTTGAAACAAATCAGGGTACGTTTACCGATAATGTGTATGTCCATCATCCGACCAACGCTTATCAGGCCGACACTCTCGAATGCGATCAACTGCAACTACAGTTTGTTCGAAAAGTAGAAGTCGATGAAGAGACAAAGACGACTCTAGAAGAAACGAAACAACAGTCTGATCATTCCAGCGGTAAATTAGCATTCCAGGAACTGGTGGCAACAGGCAAAAATGTCACGTTGATTTCCGAAGAA
Source organism: uncultured Gimesia sp. (assembly GCF_937910335.1). Taxonomy (GTDB): domain Bacteria; phylum Planctomycetota; class Planctomycetia; order Planctomycetales; family Planctomycetaceae; genus Gimesia. Next base: position 30,152 of record NZ_CALEMX010000328.1, read on the forward strand.
AAACAATTTTCTGGTTGGATGGACCGACTCTCCTATAACGAAGATACCAAAACCATTGTTCTCTCGGATAAACAACAGAACGTTCGCATTAAACAGCAGTCGACAACACTCCAATGCCCCGAGATTACAATTCTTCAGAATCAGAAAGATCAACTGGAGACGATAATCTGCAAAGGTGCAGGCTGGATCAAACACTACGATGCGAAAACCCACGATCTGCTGTTGGCAGCGGAATGGGTCAAACAGATGAAAAAATCCATCGACCCGGAAACAGACCTGCAGATGGTGGAACTGGAACAGCAATGTGTCGTCAGACAACCCCTCGAAGAATTTGCACTTGGGGCGCAGGTAATCCGCCTATGGCTGAAGGGGGATCTCCCTTCCATGAAAGAGATCGATTCCAAAAAACAGGGCGCAGAAGAAACAAGCCCCAACAACTCTCAAAAGATGCAAGACAAAATCGATCCTTATAAAATGATTGCGGAGCGGGACGTCGCCATCTACAGCCCCGAACTCAGAGGAAAAACCAAACGACTCGAAGTCTGGTTTGATCAGGTAACCAAACCCCAGTCGGCACCAAATGCACCTGTCGGTAATCAGCCAGCTACACAGCCACAAATGCCGACGATCAAACAGGCTGTGTTTGCCGTTGATGATCCGATCATCACCAGGCAAAACCAATTGGAATCTCAGGAAGGCCGGGCCAAAATTCCATCACACAGTCAGGACTCTGGATCTATCAATGAACCACCTGAGGAAAAACTTTCCGAACCGGTAATGGTAATCGCCGATCTGATGAAATTGCGCGTGAATAAAAATGCAGAAGGAAAAGCCGAAGTCACTGAAGTCTGGACCGAAGGAAATGTTACTGTCACACAACTTCAAGGCGAACTGGAAAATGGCGAACCGGAAAAACCGTTGCGGATTACGGGCAATCAGTTGCATATCCAAAACAAAGGTGAGAACGATCAGGTTCTGCATGTCATCGGTCGGCCTGCCAAAATCAATGGGCGAGGATTTCAGATCGAAGGCGAAAATATTTTCTTCTATCGCCTGGCAAACCGAGCTGAGGTGAAAGGCAAAGGACTCTTGCTGCTTCCGGTAAGAGGTGGAAAAAAATCAGCCGCCGGACTGCTTTCAGGCGCAGATGGGATTACCAAAGACAATAGCCTGAATCAATCAAAAGAGACCGACCAGGATAATCAGGATAATGTCCTGGAAATCTACTGGGAAAAGGAGATGGACTTTGATGGCCTGACGGCAAATTTCTTTGGAAAAGTCCGAACGAATATGGGAGACAACCGGCTACGCTGCCAGGAAATGGATGTCATTCTCTCCGATCGTGTCTCCTTTACTGAGAAACAATCGAATAAAAATGATGAAAAACCCACCGTACATTTCATTACCTGTCGTGACGGAGTCGAGGTCGAAAGTAACGAGTATCTGGAAAACCGATTGATCGGAATCCGCCGCGCCAGTTTCTGGCAAATGAATGTCGATCAAAAAACGGGCAACGCGGAAGCCCGCGGTCCTGGTTGGCTGAAGTTATGGCGACGCGAAAACCCCAGTCGGCCCGGCTCTGAATCAAATGTCTCACAAGCCAATTCCCCACAAAAAACAGACACCGACAGTTGGACGTACACCCGGATCGACTTTAACGGAAAAATGGCCGGGAATGTGGAACAGCGCAGTACCACTTTTGATGACCGTGTGCAGATTACTTACGGGGGCGTGAAACGACCCTTGGATACCATTGATCCCGACAAATTGCCTCCCGGTGCGGGTTGGATGCGCAGCAACAGCCTGAAGCTGATCCAACACGAAATCAAAAGCCAGAAGAAGAAATTTATTTCCATGCTGGCCAAAGGCAATGCCGAACTGGAAGGTAATGCGCTCATCAAAAATAAGAACTCTCCTACAACTCAGTCCTTTATCGCACGTGCAGATACAATCAGCTTTGATGAATCAAAAGACTTATACATGATGCGTTCTTTTGGAAATCGCAAAGCAACCATTCGCCGGTATTCACAGGCGGGCAAAGGACCAAACAGGAGCGAAGCACAACAAATTGAGTTTTCACCCACTCATGACCGGGTTACATTACATGGAGTAACCGGAATACAGGGACTGCCGTAATCTTCACATCTGGTGAATTTAATAGATTATTTCTTTTTTCTACCCACTTTCTCGCGTATGATTATTACAGAGCGTATGTCGACTGTTTCCGTTTCGAGTTCTACGGTTTAAATCAGAAATCCAGCACTATGTCAATTCATCGAAATCAACGCTCTCAATTCAATCGTAAGTCAACGAATCCGCTTTGGAGACAGGTGGCTTGCGGTTGTTGTGGTGCTGAGTTTAGTTGGATGAAATGGGTGCTGGTATTGTTCATCCTGTTTCTGTTGATGTCGCAACAGACTTTCGCACAAAATTCGCGTGCGTTGGAAATCTACCAGAATCAATACGAAAGCCTGCAAGCGGACTTTCAGGATCAGCTAATACAATTGGCACGGAGCTGCCAGAAAGATCAACAGCCAGAGGGTGTTCAAGCCATTACCCAGCTGTTGAACGAAATCAAGAATTTCGATCCACAAGCAACCCCATTGCCACGCACCCTGCGCGCTGATATTCCTCTCAATTTGCCAGCCGCAGAACGCACATGGCGATTGAAGCTACGCAAACTGCAGGATGAACAGGCGAATGCTCTGTTTGTGTTTTCCCGGAAAGTATTACACGCAGGTTTTCCCAGTTATGCGTATGATCGGATTCTGGAAACAGCATTTCATAACCCCGACCATCGGTCGGTCAGACAGATATTAGGCTATGTTCGCAATGGCGATGAATGGCTGACCCCCTTTGAAAAGGAAATGAAAAAACGGAAACAGCAGTGGCACCCGAAATATGGCTGGTTACCTGCCTCACATCTTGCCCGCTATGAAAAGGGAGAACGTTTCGTCAACGGTCGCTGGAAGTCGGCGGCACAGGAAGCGGAAATCAGACGCGATTTCCGCAACGCCTGGGAAATCAAAACGGAACACTTTCTAATCAAAACAAATCATAGTCTGGAAATGGGCGTAAAAATAGCAACAGAAATGGAAGACTTTCATCGCTATTTCCATCAAACGTTTGTTGGTTTTTTTAAGACACCGGAACAACTGAAGAAATTATTTGAAGGCGCCAGAAATCCTTTTCTAAAACGCAACAGCAACTATCAACATGTAATGCATTACTACAGCACACGTGAAGAATATCTGCAACGCTTACAAAAAGAGATCCCACAAATTGCGTTAACGCATGGCATCTATCTATTCGGCGATCGCATCTCACACTTTTACCATCGACCCGATGCGCAAGGTGATCTGGGAACTCTGTACCACGAAGCCACACACCAACTGTTTTACGAAACCGGATCGACTCGAATCCGCAGGCAGGTCGGCGAAAAGAACCATTTCTGGGCCATCGAAGGAATTGCCTGCTACATGGAATCGTTCGAGAAAACAGAGGACGGGTACCGGGCCGGCAATCCGAATCATATCCGCTTCAATGCCGCCCGTTTTCGACTTCTGAAAGACAACTACTATATTCCGCTCGAAACGTTCACAGCGATG
>NZ_CALEMX010000329.1 GCF_937910335.1 uncultured Gimesia sp.
AGCGGCTTCCAGTGCAGCGCGTGCGCCCAAAGCGGACGGATCGTTGATTGCAAAAATTGCGGCCAGATCTGGATTCGATTCGACCACATCTTTGGTCGCCTTGGATCCTTCGTCCCGAACCCCACCACCGTCTAGCGTTGCTACGACTTCGATCTTTGCATTTTTCGTCTTGTCATTGTGTGCATTCACTTTTTCGTGAAAACCTTTGACTCGCAATTGACACGATTCCGCTTGAGGGAAATGCAGGATCGCAACTTTGCCTCCGGAATCACCTAGCAACTTCACCATCGCATCACCGGCTAATTTTCCTCCCTGATAATTATCAGTTGCCACATGGCAGACGACTTTGCCTTCGTCGCCATCGTATTTGATATCGTTGGTAAAGACCGGAATCCCTTTGTCGTTAGCCTTTTTAATTGCCGGACCGATGCCATTGGAATCGCAGGGATTCAGAACAATCGCTGAGACCCCCTTCACCAAAAATTCGTCTACATGATCGGCCTGCTTTTTCACATCGCGTTCTGCTGATAGCACGATCAATTCGTACCCATGTTTTTTCGCTTCTTCCTGCATCGTATCGGCGATCACCTTGAAAAAAGGATTCGTCAACGTGAGAGCCGAGAATCCGATGGTCCCCTTACTTTGGACAGAGGGTGTATTTTCTGTTTTCGAATCGGATGCCGAATTCGAGGCTGCATCACTACAACCGAATGCGACTAGTAACATGCCAGAAAAAATTGCTAGAGAGAGCCGAGCCATTCGCTTTATCTCCAAATTATCAACAGTTGGACGAAACAAGCTTGATTGCCAGTGGCAGATATTGTATTCATATAAGAATTGGATTTCAAGTGTGGATAAGCTCATAAGCTTGTAATTCATAAAGGCTTAACTCAATCGATTCGCTATGGAATCAAACATGCCAGAAATCAAAATCGCCGAATCTAAAAAATCCGCAGTACCCAACCTCCAACGCGGAATGTCAATTCTGGAATTTCTTTCGAAGCACCAGATGAGTGCGACTATCGCAGAATTGTCAGAGCGTTTGGGTTACCCCTCAGCATCAGTCTTTCGGATCACACAGGAACTTGACGAAATGGGTTACCTGTCTCGCGATCCTGCGACAAAGCGATTCAGCCTGACCAATAAATTTTTAATGCTGGGTCAACCACAGGGACGAGAACGCGGATTGGTGGAGACATCTCTCCCCGCCATGCGCGGTCTGCGAAAAGCAACAGGTGAGACCACACAAATTTGCTGCCTTATCGAAATTGAAAATGTTATTTTGAATCAGCTGACCTCCACTCATCCCTTTAAATACTCTGCAGAACTCGGTGCCCGATGCCCTTCCTACAGTTGTGCCCCGGGAAAAGCGATCATTGCAAGTCTACCGAATGAAGACCGCGAGGAACTTGTATCACGAATTCGCTTCAAACGATTTACTCCCACCACCATCACTAACCGTCGAAGTTTTCGAGAAGAACTCACCAAAATCGCGGAATGTGGGTATGCTCTGGATCGAGCCGAGGGAATGGAGGGCATTCACTGTGTCGCAGCACCGGTTTGCGATCGCCATGGATACCCTGTCGGCGCCATCACAATTGCAGGACCTGCATCGCGAATATTGGAATCAGCGTTCGAACATCTTGGTGGGCTCGTAGCAGAGGCTGCTTCCAATATCGAATTAGATTACGGCCAATAATTTTTCAGGAGTTTGACGCAGGATGAATTTTCTTAGCCAACTAACAGGTAGCTTCGCACAGCCATGTACTGAAAACCCCACTGTCGCAATGGTCGAGTCTGCCTACCTTCATCATGGCCTTAACTGGCGTTACATTAACTGCGAAGTAACTCCCGAACACCTTGGCGATGCGGTCCGCGGAGCAAGAGCCATGGGCTGGGCGGGATTTAATTGCTCCATCCCGCACAAAGTTGCCGTTATTGAGTATCTGGATGGACTGGGCGAATCTGCTGAAGTGATTGGTGCAGTTAATTGTGCTGTGCACCGTGATGGCAAGTGGATTGGTGAAAATACCGACGGCAAAGGATTCGTCCAATCGTTGCAAGAGTCTATTGATCCCACTGACAAAACTATCGTCATGTTGGGAGCTGGCGGAGCAGCGCGGGCCATTGGCGTTGAATCGGCATTTGCAGGTGCAAAGAAGATTACGATTGTTAATCGCTCTGAAGATCGGGGGCAAGCCGTCACTTCCCTGTTGAACGAAAAGACTCCCGCTGATGCGGAATTTGTTCGATGGAAGGGTGAATACCAGGTTCCAGCAGGAACAGACATTGTAATCAATGCTACTTCAATCGGCTTGTTTCCTGACCTTGAGGCCCGCCTTGCTTTGGATTTACACACACTTACACCGGAAATGGTCGTAGCCGATGTCATCCCTAATCCACCTGAGACGCGATTGATCCGCGAGGCACGAAAAATCGGGTGTACTGTGATAGACGGTCTTGGCATGCTGGTCAATCAAGGTGTGATCGGAATCAAATATTGGTCGGATGTTGACGCCGATCCGACAGTCATGCGTAGTAAACTCGAAGAAATTTTCGGCGTAACCACGGAGAGCTTAACATGAACCGTTTTATCATTTGTCTTATTTTTGGCGGTATGAATCTTCTTTCCAGTCACACGCAAGCGGAAGAGAAACGCCATGTTCTCACGAGTGAGAATGGCAAAGTCCATACAGAAACATGGAACCTTTCTGGCGAAGGCTGGTCCGTAAAAAAACGGACGCTACATGGTGGTAAGCAGGAAGGCGTTGAACTGATCACAATCGATAACGGCGTGATGCAGATCGTCGTCATTCCCACGCGCGGCATGAGCATTTATGAGGTGCGAAACAAAGATCTGCGGATCGGCTGGAATTCTCCCGTCGAAGGAATTGTGCATCCCTCATTCATCAACCTGGAAAGCCGTGGTGGCCTCGGGTGGCTTGAAGGTTTCAACGAATGGATGGTGCGTTGCGGATTGGAATTCGCCGGGCATCCGGGAACGGATGAATTTGTGAATAATACCGGTGAAAAAGCCACCATGGATCTAACATTACACGGAAAAATTGGTAACATCCCCGCGAGTGAAGTTGAGGTCATTATTGATTCCGAAGCACCTTACCGCATTCGAGTGCGTGGGGTTGTTTATGAGAAATTCTTTTACGGTCCTAAATTGAAACTTGTGGCATAGGTCTCTGTCGTTCCTGGAGAGAACACATTTCGGATTGACGACACGGTCACCAACTTGGGCACGTTCGATCAGGAATTTCAGATGATCTATCACACCAATTTTGGCGCACCACTTTTGGGCAAAGGAGCAAAGTTACATGCCGCGCTCAAAAAAATCACCCCGATGAATGAACATGCCGGCAAGAGCATTGACACGTATGCAACCTACGAAGGCCCGACCAGAGGCTTCATTGAACAGGTCTATTTAATAGATCCCCTCGCTGACCAAGATGGCGTCACTGGAGCCGTTCTTCAGAACGCCAAAGGAAATCGCGCCGCATCCATGCAGTGGTCGACAAAGCAATTACCTTATCTGACGGTTTGGAAAAACACCGCCGCGGTTGAAGATGGATACGTCACTGGAATCGAACCAGCGACAGGTTACCCCTACAACCGCAAAGTGGAACGTGCAGCGGGCCGCGTCCCGAAGCTGGAGCCTGGAAAAACACGACGTTTCACTCTGGATTTTGGTTTACACAGAGGTGATGCCGCTGTGAAGACTGCCATCAAAAAAATAAGGTCACTTCAGGGAACACAAAAAATCGATGTGCAGACGAAACCACCTGCTGTCAACAACCCTTAAAGTATTTTCGAACTTCAATCACTGTCTCGCAATAACTTTAGAAATACAATGGCCTTCGTTATTCCTGACCCGTTAATGTGAATGCAGCCCAAAAATAGGGATGAGCTGCTCCATTGCGGTCTCGCCGGGCCCTAATTCTGGTCAATTGCGCCTGCCGAAGCGCTTCTGATTTATGCATCCCCTTCGCAAGGTTGGAAAAAAATTCTTCCATCAACAATGCGGTCTCTTGATCGGGAATACTCCAGAGTGACGCCACGACGGATTCAGCACCGGCTAACTGAAAAGCTTGTCGCAGTCCGGCAACACCTTCACCAGATCGGATTTCACCAACCCCGGTCTCGCAGGCACTCAGAACAACAAGTCTGGTTCCACGAAGATCTGCACTGATAATCTCCAGACCAGTCAAAACTCCATCGTTCTTTGACTGTCGCAATGCTTCCGGGCGATTATTACAGCCCGCCAGCATCAGACCACATCTTAACAGCGGATTGACGGTAGAATCGCGGGAAGTCGGATATGTCTGAACAAAACGCGTCATTTGCGACAATGCCGCATCGCGCATTGCCAGCAGATCAGGATCAATTTCATCTTGTGGCGGTATCATTTTTGTTTTACCTGACCGGTTAATCTTATCTGGCGGGGCTTTCAATGCCGTTTTACTGCTTGTTGACTTCTTTTTCGACGGCTTTCTAATAGCGTCTGCCAACTTCTGATATTTCTTGTGTTTGTCGTCATTCATCAGTTTTTCATAAATGTCAGCAAGCCTGAAATAAGAAGCATATAACAGATTCTTATTATCTGGATCAGCTTTTTCCCGAATGTCTACGGCGATCTGAAGTTGCTTAGCTGCATCGTTTGTACGGTCCTGACGGTCGAGAAATTGACCATAAATACTGTGTGCGTGTGCCGTTCGAACC
>NZ_CALEMX010000330.1 GCF_937910335.1 uncultured Gimesia sp.
CAGCGTACCGAACATCATATTTATTATGGCCGATGACCTGGGCTATGGTGATCTGGGTTGCTATGGACAACAAAAAATCAAAACGCCACGCATCGATCAGATGGCAGCCGAAGGTATGAAATTCAGCCAGATGTACGCCGGCGCCACGGTCTGTGCACCCTCACGCTGTGTCTTAATGACGGGCTTACACATGGGACACACTCGAGTCAGAGGCAATACCTGGGTGAAAGAAAACCAATCGCTCAAGACCGATGATCTAACCGTGGCTGAACTCCTGAAAAAAGCCGGCTATCAAACCGCCTTGACGGGAAAATGGGGCATCGGTGAAGCAGGCACACAAGGTGTCCCAAACTTGCAGGGTTTCGATTATTTTTATGGCTATTTGAATCAGCATAATGCCCACAATTATTATCCTGAATTCCTCTGGAGAAACGGAAAGAAAGTGGCGCTACGGAATATCGTCGATCCCAGCACGATCTCTAAAGGTCCTACCGGAAAAGACAGTCTGGGAGGCGTCTCTACAAAAAAAGTAGATTACTCACACGATCTGGTGATGCAGGAAGCACTCGACTTTATTGATCGAAGTGCGAAATCGCCATTCTTTTTGTATGTCGCGCTCACGATCCCACATGCCAATAATGAAGCAGGTAGAAAAGTCGGCGATGGTCAGGAAGTCCCCGATTACGGCATCTACCAGAACAAGGACTGGAAGAAACAGAACAAGGGTCAAGCCGCGATGGTCACGCGCATGGATACAGGCGTAGGACAAATCCTGGATCGGCTTAAAGCATTAAAGATCGATAAAAATACGCTAGTCATTTTCACTTCGGATAATGGCCACCATCAAGAGGGCGGCAATGATCCCGAATTTTTTGATGCCAACGGCCCTCTCAGAGGAATGAAACGTGACCTCTATGAAGGGGGCATCCGGGTCCCCTTTATTGCCTGGTGGCCAGACACCACACCCGCGGGAAGGACTTCAGACCATATTGGATACTTCGGCGACTTAATGGCAACCGCTGCAGATCTCGCAGGCATTCCCTGTCCGAAAAATCTGGACAGTGTCAGCATTGCTCCCACACTCACTGGTAAACCAAAACAACAACAGCAACACCGTTTTCTTTACTGGGAATTCTATGAACAAGGCGGCAAACAGGCAGCGCGCCAGGGAAAATGGAAAGCAGTTCGCATGCCCATGTTGACTGGAAAAACAGAACTCTACAATCTGGATAACGACTTAGGCGAAGCAAATAATATCGCGGAGAAGCATCCGGACATCGTCAAACAGATGGAAGCAATGCTGCACGATGCACACACGCCAGATCCACTCTGGAAAGCCGGCGGTAAAAACAAAAAAAAGAAGTCCGCCCCCGGCGATGGCAAACCTCGATTTTAATGAGTCGCCGATAGAGTTTTTATCCAGCTCATGAAAGCAGTCTGTTCTTCCAGTCTGCTTTTTCAACGCGCTGACTGGAGGGCTTTAAGATTCACAGGCCGAAATTTTTATTTTTCTCCATTTTTTTTGATTCATTGTGAATCGAAATGCGTATAAATACACAAGGGAGCAGAAGAATGATTCGACGTCGTAAAGCAAAGCAGCAGCATTTGCGGCCTTTGCATTATGACACCGCTCAACCTTGAACTGTTTAATATTAGACAACACGTTTGCCGTTACTCACACGTTTTAAAAGTAATCTTTTCAGAACAAGGAGACGGAATGATGTGTTTTACAGTCGATCAAGTCGAAGATACCGAAAACAATCTGCGTCAAAAATAGCATTGATAGTTGCTAATTGTGGATTATTCATTGAGAGGCACTAAGGGGAACAATGGCTCAAACATTGTTCCTCGCCTCATCTTTGTGTCCAAGATCTCAATTAAGGACAGACGGGTACGGTAGCACTGACCAGAGATGCACGGCCTGTCCCACAATTATAATAGGCAGTTGATTGAGAACTAATATTGAAGAAGGTCACACCAAAAAGTGAACTGCAAAAGCCCTGCACGGGTACCGTTGCTTGAGCCACGACAGCAGGAAAGCCCGCGATACACCCCCCTTGGGCATTCCGATCGAATGTAATCGGAGCGGTGATTTGGTCTAATGCACCAAACACAAAATTCCCGGTGCATAAGAGATTTCCATTGGGATTACCGGGAGTTGCAGCAATATAATTTGAAGTAAGGGTGACAGGAGTACCAAGAATTGGATTCGCTTCAACGTAAGCAATTCCTACATTTCTTGAAACCTGAGTAGACGAACCGCTACCACTCACACCCCACTCTTTGACGGCAGCCATCGCTCCTGCATCAAGTGCATTTTTGACTTCAACTTGAGCCTGCCACAGCGTCGCTATTTCCAATACACCACAAAAAAACGTCAGGAATACCGACCCCCACAGAATCAGCCAGAGGATGGCGATTCCACGACGATTCTTGTGAGACTCAGTCTTTGAATAAATTTGTTTCATCGGGAATTTGTCAGTCTAAGCAGGTATAAATGAAAGCTCTTCAGCAAAATGTCTGATTCAATTTAGAGTTCATATAAATAGGTCGTAGATTGTTCAACGACATAGTCTTCAATCGAAAAACCAAAACTGTCTAAAAAGTCGGGGATATTTCCATCCAATCTCACACACACGGTCGCACGAACAGACTCAGTACTGACAGCTCCTACAACGACAGGCAAACTCGTTACAGGTGGATCACAATCACAGCCGGCAGCCGCTACTATCGGATCATTAATGGTATTCGGCGCTCCGACATTATGTTCTAAAACAACCCGACAACTTCCCAGAGGAATCTCTCCCACCATAAGCACATTATCGACGCTCGTCTTCAACGCGCCAGTGTTGATTGTATTGATAGATGCCAGGGGGGTTTCAGAAGCAATCTTGGCAGCATACCGACTTGCATACGCGGTCTGTTCGCTCACAACGTAAATCAAAGAAATCTGGATAATTGCCAGCATGATAATCAAAAACGCTGGCATCGTGAGAATTAATTCCAAAACCACCACACCTGATCGGTGATCATTGGGTTTCTCTGTTTTTTGTCTGTTTATCTGCACAGGTCGGTACCGCTTTAGTACTGGGGTCAATATCGGAGGTTTTATCGTAATCTATTCACTATAGTACTACTTTGGCAAGCAATTTGCGTTCCCTATTCAAGCGACGCCTTACATCTCTGTCGATTCAACAGAGAAAACGAGTACGGCGTGAAATTTGTCTCAATCAGAGGTCGCATCAGTCTCTTTTCAGATCGGCCAGATCTGGAACTTGATAACCGACCTTAGCAAGTGTGAAGCAAACGTCTCCGTTTGTTAACACTCTTGAGTTGAAAAGTACGTAAGATGGAAATCATCAAGGAGCCTTCATTGTTCCACGATCAGAGTAAATTACAACAGCAAACACCCCAAAACAGACGCCGCACAGGCTCGGTAATGCTGGAATTTATCCTTGCATTTCCACTGATTCTGATCGTTTCACTGGCCATCATTCAATTCGGATTCATCGCCCTCTTGCAACAATCGATCACGGCAGCCGCGATCGAGGGCTCAAGAGAAGCAGCCAAAGTAGGCGCAACCACAACTTCAGTGGGAAACCTGATCCAGGAATATGTAGACCTGAATTCGTCCTTAATGCTGGATGTAGGACAACAACCTGCTGCATCCGCACAAGGAAACGTACTGGTATCTATCGAGGATGGAAGCGGCACCCTGACGCAAACCATTGGAAACTCAGACATACCCTGCTCTCCAGTTGGTCCGGCTCCAGGTGTATCCGAGATCAAAGTCACTATCTGCCTTAATTTAACCGATACGAATGGTACGGTCCCCATCCCCAATCTTTTATCTTCGTTTGGTTTTACGCTTTCGGGAAAACAACTTGAAATCAGCGCTATGACCGGATTAGAGTAACAGCAAAGCAATTTGTCTTTCTCTCACTCTTTCAATGGCCACACATAGCAAGATTTCTCATCCTATGAACGAAATTGTCACAGGAATGTTTTTCTGGCTGCTGAAAATTCTGGGAGCCTACCTCGCCCTGATGATTATCTTTACGATGATTCTCTCGCGCTGGAAGAAAAAAGCAAAAGAGGAAACAGAGGATATCGCTCAAAGCAGGAAAAAACGATCAAATCGATAACCGGACTTCATCGCTTTCTAATTCACTGAGCAAACGGCAGTGAAAATTGCTTCAGCGGTTGTAAGTCAGATCGAAGCGCACGACCGCGCCGGCCGTTAGGATTATTTACTGGTCTGCCGCGCATTCCATTGTTCAGAAATGTTTTGAGCGACCCGTCCAACAACGGATTTGACTTGATATCAACAATGGGAGTGGATGTCGTACCCCGTAGTTCTACACGAATCCAGCCACTGGTAGCATGACCGATTAACTGAGTAATTGCCGGCAGGGGTAATTGCCGACGTGTTAATTTGGAAAACAAATCCACTTTCAATCGACCATCAAAATGGGCTTCACCAGCTTGTCCATAAAGACTGATCGCATTCCCTTTGAGCTCGATGTACTTCAGATGAAATGCCTGATTGGAAACCGTAAAGTCACAGAATGCGGAATCAAATGCGGTTTTGTCTGGTTGTGATAGACGAACCACTTTAAAAATCTGCGCAATGGGAGGCAGTTCATAAATCGCGGCAGGACTAATTTGCAATTGACCCTGCCCTTTGAGATCTGATCGATTGGATCCTCGCCCCCATAATTGAATCCAACCATTCATGACTCCACGTAATTGGGATTCCCCGGGCATATAACGGGCCGCATATTCTTCCAGTAACCCACGGTTCAATTCAATCTGCATGTTATAGGTAGGAACCGCATTGAGTTCGATATCTCCCATACAGGTCAGAACTCCACGAATCGCTTTGGCCGTGATGGGTTGTTTTGCCTTAATATTCGCTAAGCCGACAGCCTGAGCCTGATTTCGACGAATTTGCTTGGAACCGATCGTGAGTTTCTGATCGTGAATTTCAAACGGGCCTTTAATTTCCGTCAGATGATAATCTAGAATCACCGCCGAATCCAAATCGACTTCACCAGTTAAGTGCAGATGAGCGCCATCCCAGGTTCCTTCAGAATGAACCTTCCCATAAACTTTGGTCACATCAACGCCTGTGGACAATGTATTTTCTGCAAGATACGAATTCATATCCCAGGCAGCTGTCACGAAAGTTCCCATTTTTTGCGAACCGCGAAATTCAATCTTCCCGCTGGCAGAAATGGGTCTCTGAATATTTAAGGTATTTAATGCGGAAGCCATCTCACCTGGCAGCGCCTGTTGAAAAGCCCGGTCAGTGGTGAGGTCATCGATATCCATTTTATCCAGCAACACCCGCCAGTCCCCCTCAGAAGTGACTTCGGCAAACGCCTCTTTAATCCGGATTAACGTCTCGTCATGTTTTCCCGATATCGAAGTTAGACGGACTTCACTATTTTGTGTCTGAGGATTCACAAAATAGCTCCAGTTCGCATTCAGATTATCGATCTGATACGGAAAGTCTTTCACCATCATACTTCCTGAACGCCATCTGCCATTCGGGATACTGATAATGGCCGGTTTGCCGCGTTCCCATGAAATGTCTGATTTTAAATCAATGATTCCACGTGGTGAAAGTTCTCCCCACAATTCCTGCAATGATTCAGGAAGTGCCAAACGCAAGTTGGAATCACAGGCTGCATTTTCTGCGATGATACTTAAATTTAGTTTGCCATCGTTTTCAAATCGAGCATATGAACCAGACGCAGACAGACGCGCATTGCCATGAGTCCCTTTTAGCTGATCAAACGAAGTCTTTCCCGTTTTACTGGAATAAAAAACTCGGCCCGAAAGATCGCTGATACGATAGGGGAATTCTCGATACTGTAATGCGCCATGATCCATCTTCGCCAGAAAGTCCAGGTGGATTGGCTGATTCAACATCGGTTCACGGGTTAATTTCAAAACGGCATCGGCTTTTCCCTGTAAATCAACTTGATTCAGAACAGATTTAACTCCCTCAGGTGAAGCAGATAACAGCGCTGAATCTATGGGTACTTGTTCGATTTCCACTGTGATATCGATTTGGGATGCAGGTCCGGGATGCTTCACAAAACCGCGAGCAGTCACAGGTCGGTTGCCCGCCATGCCGAAGAAGTCTAGTTTGAGAGTATCATTATCCTGCTGGTTGAGTTTGCCTTTGATATGATCAACCCGAAAAGGAAAATGGACCGGCATCGCTTCCCCGTCATTGGTAGTAACCACCAAATCCTGTATCTGCCATTTCCCCTGACCGGGATGCGTCAATGTGACATCAAGATCAATGCTTCCACTGGGTCGCAGCGTGTCAAAAGTTCGAGCCAGACCACCAGATAAACGGCTCCGTAATCGATCATCGACGGGAAGTTTTACTGCTTGTAACGAAAAATAACTTTGGTCGTTCGGTTGATCTTGTGCCTGATGAGAAGAGCCAAAACGATAGTATCCCCCCACAGAAAAATTGGTCTCGCCATTATGTGCCTGTAAATCTTGAATTAATAACCTGTTGTTATTCACAAATATTTTGCCGACAATATTTCTCAAAGGAAACGGCAGCAATGGATGTTTGAGTTTCCCCTCACGTAATTGTGTCAATACCTGAAACTGAGGTGTCTGATCCTGGCTCTTTTTAGAAAGACTGAATTGGATATCCATCTGAGCGCTCACACCCAGATCATACATGCCCGTTGATTCATCTGGTTTGAGCTGCATTGAAGGAAACGCAGAATTGAGTTGCGATGCCAGCTCCGGCGAAATGCC
Source organism: uncultured Gimesia sp. (assembly GCF_937910335.1). Classification (GTDB taxonomy): domain Bacteria; phylum Planctomycetota; class Planctomycetia; order Planctomycetales; family Planctomycetaceae; genus Gimesia. The sequence goes on from NZ_CALEMX010000330.1 coordinate 6,793, forward strand.
CGTTGCCATCCGGACCAGATTCGGCCCAAATTCCAATTGGCTCCACTTTCCTTCCACGGAACCAATTTTAGAACCAATGTCCCAAAAACCCGATATCTCCAGCTTTCCTGCTTGCGGAATCGAAGTATGCCCTTCAATTTCATAACGTCGGGTTCCGGAAGGAATCAGCCTTAAATCCAGGTTTTGAAAGGTTACAGCTGTCGGAACATTTTCCGAGCCCCGTTCAAATTTTAAAGCAAGACTTCCACGCTCAATCACTAATTCCGGAAGTGGATTATCGCTTTGCTTAATTTCCGGCAGCCCTTCCCAGTTCCAGGTTCCATCTGCCATGCGAACCAAAACTAGCTGCGGACTGTTCAACACCACCTTCTGGATATCAATCACCTGATGCCGGGCCAGTTTTTCCTGATCTAAAGTAATTACCACCTCGGGTAAATCAAGAATAGTATCAGAATGGTTGATGACCTGAACCCGACAACCTTCGATTCGAACTCGCCTGCGAAAATCAAATTGCGCCCGGTCAATATCGATCATCAGGTCGGGAATATGCTTTGTGATTTTCTCTAGAATACCGGCTTTCAACATTTCGTCGCTGCGCACCCACAGATAATAACCGTAACTCCCGCCGGTAATCACCAGCGAAATTACGATCAGCAGGAACCATTGAAATGTTTTACGGATAACCATATCAACTCTAAACCATTAAAGACGAGTTACTGTCCCGGCGTGATTTCTTTCTTTTGATTCAGATGAAAAACCATGTGATAAATTCCTACCGCAGACAAAATGTATAAACTGTATTCTGCAGGCAGACGATAGCGCAATGAACTGACGAAAATCAGATGGATCAACGAAAAGTAAATCACAGGTCCCAGCGTAATCAACAACAGTAAAGTCTGATCGCGCGAAACCCAGGCACCATAAAATGCAAAGATGATCACGGGAATGAAAACGATAGAAACCGCAAGCATCATCCAGAACGACTGAAACTGCGCCGCATTTGGCCAGGGTTTCCAGTAACGCAGCAGCTTGGCACCCATCAAGCGCAGCACATGCCCGGGGTGCTCTTGCGCATACGCGAACGCCCGCTGCGTATAGTGCTGATTCATTTCGTATTCACTCATGCTTTGCAATACATTCTCTTGATCAAAAAAAGTCATATCGCTATCACCGGTCGCCCGGGGATTTAAACCGTCATATAAACTGGGACCTGCCCAGAGCGTCGTAGGAACAAAATGATTTGTTACCTGATAATTACGATAAACCCAGGGTATCAGCATCACTGCAAACCCCAGAGTCATCAACAAAGCCCGCTGCATGGCCGCAGTTCGATTTCCCTTTGCACTAAAAACTAAAATGACAACAGGAAAAATAAAATGGTTCGATGCTAAAAAAGG
>NZ_CALEMX010000331.1 GCF_937910335.1 uncultured Gimesia sp.
ACAAGATTCAATATCAGTAGCACATATTTACTAAGAATTGACTAGTCAGGTCAATAAGAACCCTGAAAATTCAACCGTAATACCCCTGATATTACACGATCAAGAGAGTAAACTCAGCAAAAATCTTCCGTAGAATTCGTAAATGAGATTTTGGCCTTAATTAAGACGTTGATTGAATTGCCGGTTAAATATGAAGATCGAAGAATTTCAGCAAGCCCTGGTTAATATCGTCAGCCAATTTCAAACGGCAGATTATGACACCAGACATCTGCTACTTGATCTCTCCGAAAAAATATTGGCATTAGCGGAACAGGCCCCAGATTTGCTTCCGGATCATTTCAAGTCCGAATGGAAATCCATCTGCAGGGAAGTAGACGAAGTACAACCGACATTCAAAAGCCACCGAAAAACGTCGATACTGCTTGATCGGGAAGGGATGGGCCAACCGGGAAGACAAAGAGCCAACGCGATCATCACAAGAATCGTTGCGCTCTCGAAGTCAGTCAATCGACTGAAAAATGAGGAGAATTCACCGGATTGAATGATTTCTCCAACTAGGAACCAGGAAATCTGGCTCGTCAAACAACAATCCGATCCATGTGATTCAACATGAATTCCTTGTGTTGTTCAATTCCAGACTGATCTTCCGCTTTACAGGCAATCTCTAATTCGGCTGCGATCTGCGAAAGTTCTTCAAATCCATAACCGGCACTGGCCCCTTTTAACTGGTGGGCTAATACTTTAAGGTCCTCAATCTGACTGGAAGCGGATGCATCACGTAAAAATATCTTTTTCTCTTCAATGCCCTCTACGAACATCTCAATCAATTCGAGGAAATCTTCGTCATCACAAAATAATGATCGAACCGGTTCATTTCTCAGAGTATTATCCATGGTTGCAGATTCCATATCCAATAAAGGACTTCTATTTGTTATTTGTCATTGTTTGATTGTCAGCTACATGTGAGCTCTTACAAACTTGATGGCGTTTCCTCAAAAAAAGACCTCCGAATATAGGCCTTAGTTAATTAATAGGTTGAACACATTACCCGGAAGTAAAAAATGATAAAATTACCCCATTTAATGGCAAAGTGAATCCCTCCAGTGAATTAAATGTACCGATTATGACAGAACTGCCGATACAATGTTGTCTTGTTCCGAGAGGACCGGCCTGACTCTGGTTATACATTCTATTCATGATCTTCTGATCCGCACCACAATAAATGCACAAACATACACAACACCATGTCTGATATTGACTCGATCCCACTTCTTCTCGTATACAGCTTCGGTCAACATCTGCAATTCAAAGCCTGTAGCTAAACCCATATCACCTTTCCATTTCTTCAATATTAAACCCATCAATCATGCGATTGCTTCAGCGCTATATTCTCTTTGAATTACTGCGCGTTTTCACCTTGATGATCACAGTTCTGACCGTTCTATTGGTGTTTGTGGGCGCGTTCCAGCAAGCAACAGATCAGGGTCTGGGGGCTATTCTTGTCTTAAAAATTCTGCCTTTCATCGTCCCCAGTATGTTGCCTTTTACGATTCCCGCCACTTTGCTGTTAACTGTTTGTGTCGTTTACGGACGAATTTCAGGCGACCAGGAGATCACAGCGGCCAAGGCCGCGGGGATCAATGTCCTCTCGCTCCTCTGGCCCTCTTTTATACTGGGTGGTTTTTTGAGTCTGGGATCACTACTGTTAAGCGATCAGATCATCCCCTGGGCCGAAAAAAATATCGAAAAAACCATTGCCCTGGAACTCGAAACCATATTTCTGGAAAAACTACGATCTCAAAATCAGATACACGATCCCGCGAGTGGAATCTCCATTACCGTTATGGGAGTCCGAGATAAAACACTACTCGTACCCACATTTCGCTATTCTCCACCCAACAAACAGCCCGTGCATCTGCAGGCGGAAGAAGCAACTCTGGAATTTGATCTCGCTCATCAACAAGTCATATTGCACATCTCAAAAGGGCACATCGACTTTCCCGGCAAGCCACGGTTTTACGTCGAAAAAGATGATTTTCCTTTTCCGCTACCCAGTCAAACCGCCATGGCAAAGCCCCGGCACATGAGTGTCAGATCAATCAAAACTGAATTGGGCAACCTCGATGAAAAGAAAGACGAATTTGAATTTCAGCGTGATATCGAAGTCGCCATGGTCTTAGCTCTGGGGGATTTTGAACGATTTCACTCACCCGAAATCAATACTGATTTACCCCAGACTCAAGTCGAAGATAAACGCAAGAATAAACTTAAAACTGCGCTATCAAGTCGCTTCGCATTAAGTTGCAGTTGCTTCTTCTTTGTTCTCGTTGGTTGTCCGTTTTCCATCGCTCAAGCTCGCAGACAGTTCCTCACCAGTTTCTTTTTGGTCTTCATGCCCATTCTACTCTTCTATTATCCCATCGTCTTGTTGACGATCAATTTATCGAAGCTGGGCAAAATTGAACCAGGTTGGTCCCTATGGGCCGGGAATATTGGCTTACTGTTTATCGCCATCCACCTGCTGCGAAAAGTACTCAGGAATTAGACCGCTCACGCGATGCTCTTTATTCCCAGTTTGAGAAAAAGGTCGTCAAGCGCCGCGTTTCGCCAAAGATGTACATCGCAGCGGTAATATGACCAGAATCCAACCAGACCAGTTCCGGTTTCTTGCCGATTGATTCCCACAGCGCGATGGAACTTTTGGGCGGCAGAATCTCATCATGCTTTGCCACGACCATTAAGACATCGCGATCCTCAAGTAAATGTCCATACGTATGAGGATCAACGGGCGACATGATCTTCAGAAACGATTCGTAGGTTCCCCCATTTTGCAACCACTGTTTCCGAAACTGTTTTGCATGCGGATGAGGGTTCTCCCATATTCCCAATGCCAGATTTCCACCTCCCAGATAGATCGCCACTTTTTTGAACCGAGGCTCGGCTGCTGAAGAAAGTGCCGACATTATTCCTCCCAGACTGATTCCCGTCACACCCAGTTTTTGGGAATTGACCTCGTCGCGATTCGCCAGCCAGGCAGCCGCCCGTCTCACATCCAGCACAGCCTGAGTCATCCCTTCCGCGGTATGTTCGGGCACAAAAGAAATCATGCGACGCCGACCATTTTCACCCACTCCACGTCTCTGAGCATAATAAGGCATTTTAATTGTCAACGCCGCGATTCCCTGTCGCGCCAAGGAATTCGCAGACATCTCGGAAAGCTCAAAACCGCCTCCCAGAATATGCAGGCAGACACAGGCTGGAAAAGGACCATCGCCTGCAGGCTGATAGTAATGACCGTGGACCGTATTATTTGCTTCCACCTTCGTTTTCACTGGTGAAGGAAATGTTACATCATACACGCGAACCGGACCGCTCATCCTCTTGAACTCACACGTAAACGGAAACGTATGCGCTGCGAGATGAAAACGAGCGGGAACTTTTTCTTCTTTTGCAGTCGTTTCAAAACGAACCTGCCCCCGTGCGGGAATGTCTACAAACACAGGTCCCGCAGGTTTGTTCTCCCCCCTGCTCTCCTCGGCGGTGACGAATAGACAGACGCTGATTCCCAAACTCAATAAAAGAAAACGCCGATCCCTCGACGTGCAGCGATTACAAGACATGATTTGGAAACTTTCCGAGATAGAATAATTGATATAGAATCAGCCACCAGATCTATTAGACGATTGCTGACACAGGCCTGCCTCATTTTAGACCAATCGGAAGCAATTATGTAGACCGATCTCGGGAAGAACGAATGGGAAGCGAGGAAACAGTAAAGAAAAACGGTAAGGATGATTCCTCATAAAGAACGACTTCCACCGGGAAATACTTTTTCATCCGATGACAAGCATTAAGAATCCCGATCATTCTCTCTTCGACGTCGGCAATGAACCGAAATGCGATTTCCTAATGTCTTTTCGATTATTTGAGTGAGATATCAGCCAAAAAACGGATTTATTTTATTTTTACTAGATCATTTTCATGCTTAAATTCAAGAGATTTTATCCCTAAATCCTGATGTCTGACAATTTTCCGCAATCAGAGTAAATTGACTCCCATCGATCTGCTGATAATATTGTGAGAGGAGCAGAAAGATTTTCCATTTTTTGTTACTCTTTTTGTTTACTTTTGACGTATTACTAGACACGGGGGCGATCGGATTCGACTGGTTCACCGTATGTTAGGGTGGCGTGCCGTGGTTGATCAGTTGGCCACGTAAAAAGCTGATCACAATCTAATTGCAAACAAGCAATTTTCAATGGCTGCTTAATAAAAGCAACCCCGGCTTAGGAATCCCTGTCTGAGGAGTCCGAAGGCTGGTCACAAATTCAGACTGGTATCAGATCAATGACCACTCCGTCTGATACGAGATCCGTGGTGGACTGGCTTCCGAAGGGCTTTGTTTATTGTGCCTGAAGAAGCGAGACTCAAACAATAGAATATGCACGTAGAGGCTTTAGCTGAGGGTTCACAGGACGCGGGTTCAATTCCCGCCGCCTCCATAAAGACATCGCCAGTGACTGGCGGTGTCTTTTTTTGTCTGGCACTGCCAGAAGGTGACTCTTCATCAGCACTTGCGTGATCTTCATTTTCGCATTTTGAGTGACATTCACTGCCCTCGGGCGTCTCGGATTGCCCCTCGCAGACGCATGATTTGCTGCAAATATGCTGCGACGAACTGGAAATATGCTGCGACACTGACTCAGTTGAGCGGCGGTATTCGAGCCATTTTGGATCGGTGGGCAGGTTCTGAATCCCCTTCGCCTGATCCTGCAGTCCGATGTGCGTATATCGCATTGTCATCTTCACGTCGGCATGTCGGGCCAGTTCTCTGGCGACGACCAGTGACGTACCGTTCTTCAGCAGCCCTGTGATGTAAGAGTGACGACCGGCGGCATGAAAGTCAGCGTCGCCGTCTTTTGTGGTGTACGGAATTTCGGCAGCTTCGAGATCTTTACGGATCATCGTGTAGGCCTTCCGTTTGCCCAGTTTGGGGAAAAGTGGCTGACCTGACGGGTACTCCGGCAGCCACTGTCTCAGGAGAGAGGTAAGGTGCGGGTGCAACGGAAGAACATCTTTCTTACGGTGCTTACAGATTTCGTGAATCACTGGCAGGAACGGTTCCAGCTTTGAGACACGAGGCTTTGCGCGGCGATAACCGGGCGGTTCGGAATGCGTCAGGATTTTCTGCA
>NZ_CALEMX010000332.1 GCF_937910335.1 uncultured Gimesia sp.
GTTCATTTCCAGGCGGCTACCAAGTCTTCGGTTCCTCTGAATCAATTGTTACTTGATTTTCTGTTACTGCCGGCAGGGGTAGATAAAGCAACTCGTGACGTACTCGTGGCGAGCATTGCAAAGGAACTACATGACCGGGCCGTGAAAACATTTCAGTCGATGGGCTTGGATGTTATTTCAACGGGAATCAGCTCGATCGCTGCTGCCGAATGGATTGCCCATACTGATTCAGGAAATATGGCTGCACCCACTTTGATCGTGAATCAAGTGGATCACCATCTGGAAATGTCTCTGGTTAGCAATCGAGAAATACTGTTTACCAACTCAACCTCACTCAGTTCAGAAGATCGTAATGCAACCGAACAGGCGATACTCACAGAACTCAATCGTTTTCTATTGGTCTGTAGCTCACAACTTGCAGGTCAAAAAACGGAACGCATCTTTTTGATTGGCGAGGAGCAAGCTCAACAGGATATCACAGAGAAAATCGCTGAGCGATTTCAGTGTGCAGTCGAAGTGCGCGATCCTTTACTTAACGAAAAATCTGCGTCTGGAGATTTTGCTGCTTTAGAATATCCGGGGGTGCTGGCAGGTCCTTTGGGTATGTTGTACGCTCAGGTTCAACAGAAACTGGAACTTGTCAATTTTCTGAACCCCCATAAAGCGGAGGTCAAACCGGACCGCCGCAAGCTGCAAATTGGGCTGGGCGTAGCAGGTGTTGTGATAATTTTTCTGGCAGCGCTATTTTTGACACAGCGTCGCATTTCTGATTTGGATGATCAAATCGCCGAGCGAAAGATAATACAACGTGATCTGGATGATTTTCTTAAACGTGGTCAACCAACGCTGGAATCGGTTGCACTGGTTCAGAAATGGGAAATCTCAAATTCGAAAGCATTAAAGTTAATCGAGAAAATAGAAACGGTGTTGCCAGGAACTGATCGATTATACCTCGATGAACTGGATCTGACTCGTTCCGCCGGTCAATCCATCAGTCGCCTGAAAGCAAGCGGCCATGCCAAAGATGAATTGGACGTAAGAGACATCAACCAGCAATTATCCAACAACAATTTTCGAATTCACCCTCGAACAAATAAAAGTGGTTCCATAGATGCCAAGTATCCTGTTCCCTTTGAAATCGATGCCGAACGACTTCCGCCTCCCGTGGAAACGAAACCGGAATCTGTGTCTGGGAAGTTAAATTAAACTCTGTGGATGAGATCGATAGATTGTATGTAAGATGTATTTAATTGACGTGAATGATTGAACGATGCAAAAACGAGAAAAAATACTGGCGGCGATATTTGGTGCCGTGATTCTGATCTGGTTTGGAATGCCTGTCATTGACAGAACATTTATTGAGCCAGTTGAATCACGCCAAAATCAACTGAACGTATTAAACCAACAGATTGATCAACGGGAACAGAAAGAACTGGAACTCCTGCGGTCTGCCAGTCAATTGGGAAACTGGTCTGCACACAGCTTACCTCCGGACGAACATGATGCGCAGCGGCTTTATCTGGAATGGTTAGACGATCTGGCAGAGCTGTCTGGATTCTCAGAGATAAAATTGGCACCCGGTCGTCGCATTCGCGAACGGAAGACGTATGTTGCAGTTCAGGTGACACTGGAGGGGACTGCCACCTATGATCAGATCTGTCATTTTCTGTTGCATTTTTATCAGACAGAATTACTGCAAAACATTATCGGCCTGGAGTTGAAAAGTACGGGCACCAGCAAAGCGAATCTTCTCAAAGTCAAACTAACGGCTGAAGGACTCGCTCTGAATAAAGCAAAACCGCGCGAACAACTATTTCCTCGCGCGAAGCTGGCAACTACGTTGGATTTAGATAGCACAAAAATGAAAGTCCAAAAAACAACAGAGTTCCCCAATGAGCCCCCCTTTCGAATTCGCATCGATCAGGAATTTCTCACGGTGAGCGAAATAGCCGATGGTACCTGGATTGTCGTCAGAGGCGCTCATTTGACGGTACCCGCCGAACACAAGGCCGGCACACCTTTTGAACTGTCTCCCCTGAATCAGTTCTCCGAAGGCAGCACAAAATTACAACAATCGATTACGCAGGACTCAAAGTTAATCAAAGTGCTCAGCTCTAAATATTTTCCCAAAGATGAGAGTTATTTAATCATAATCGATGAGGAAATTCTGAATGTCACCAACCATGCAACCGGCGAATGGTCGGTACAGCGGGGCGTGTTGGATACCCGGGCAACCGCTCATTCCAAAGGCGCGGCGGTGAAAGAAGTGCCGCGTTACTTACAGGCTGTTTTCGATTATCGTCTGATCGCTCCTGTCAATCCCTTTGTGAAGCCTGTCCCCAATAAGTCTTACAAACTGAAAATGAAAGACATTTTAAAACAGAACGTCGTCAAAGGAACCGCTCTCGAATTAACGGTTCCCCTGGAAGGGATCAATCCCTCATTGGCTGCTCCTGAAGTGTCAGTCAAAACAGAATTACCAGAGATGACTGTTCAATCGGGCAAGTTAAAGTGGTTACCGCCGGAAAAGCAAAAAGCGGGTGTTTACCCCGTTACCATTACTGCGATTCAGGGAGGACAGTCGGTAGAAAAAGAATTCCAGATTGAACTGCTTGAAAAAAATCTACCACCTAATATTGAAGTTCCTTCGCTGGTAACAGCATATCAGGCAAGACCGCTTTCACTCTTTGTGAAAGCCTCTGATCCCGACCTTCCATCACAAAAACTCAAATTCGAATTAGAAACCGAAGCCCCCGCAGGAGTCATGCTTAATTCTGAAACAGGTGAAATCAATTGGACTCCCACTGGTTCCACTGAATTAAAAGACTATCCGATGACCATCAAGGTTTCTGATTCAGGTACACCACCTCTTTCTAGTTCCAGGAAATTGATTGTCAAAGTGGTGTTGGATGATGCCTTCTTTACCTTCTTAACGGGCAGCATCGAGATCGATGGTAAAAAGATTGCCTGGATCCGTAACCGGGCAACGAATCAGAAACGTGAAGTTCAAGTCGGTGATACCATTGATGTCTCTGAAATCCATGCCATTGTCAGAACGATTTCCGACAAATTTCTCATTCTGGAAATTGATGGCAAACCGTGGACACTCTCGCTGGGAGAAAATTTCAGAAACATGCGAAACCTCACTTCACCTTCCGTGTTAAACTAACATCTCTCTTTCACATCATAAATGAGGAGATGAAGTCATCCTCTTTTCTCCTTCTTTCCATTCTTAAACCGACGGCCATTTATCGCCTGAAATATGAGCTTTGACATCATTCGAGCATCTTCCATGATGTGTACGACTGAGAGCATCCTCGCGCATATCCTTCCTGAATAACAAGTTATGAATATTCTCACAGTCAAATAAACTCCGAATTTCTTTACAAATGTAAAACCTTTGTTCAATAAAAATGTCAAACTTTGCCGATATTAACGATTGTAGGGATTCCGTCTGAGGTGTTCTCGCACGAGTTGCGTACACAATTCATGACGTACATCTCTGAAATAATCTCCCGATACCAAGGGGTGAAACGTTGTTATCTTTGAAACGTATCAGCAGAACGATTTCCAGACAAATACGTTGTCTGTTGGCGGCTCTTCTTTTGTGCGGGCCTTCCGTCTCTGTTTACGCCGATAGTAAAACCAGTCTCTGGAGCCGTCTTCGAAAATCATCTGAGGCTGAATCCAATGAACCTGGATCTGCTTCTGAGGATCTCAATCAACAAGCAAACTGGATTAAGCAGAATCGAAAAGAAAATGAACCTGCGGATATTTCCCTCAATTATATCCAGACATCCTGGGGGAAAGTCTTAAATAAGGTTGCAGAGCAAAGCCAGTTAACGCTGGTAATGGATGTAGTACCTAAAGGTTTTTATTCCCGTATTGATAAACGGACGCATTCGCTCAGCGAAACAATACAGATTTTAAATCGTGATCTCGAACCGAAGGGGTTTCGATTACTTCAAAAAGACAAATTCCTGATCGCACTGGATCTTCGTCAGGCCAAGTCTCGCTATGTTCGCGCAACGGTTCAAAATAGCGGCCAGGATCAACAAATCACCGCTGAGAAAAAACAGCCTCTCCAACAGGTCGAATTTCAGGAACGGGCTGTGGAGACTAAATCGCGAATCAAAACGGCAGATGTTCCGGCAACTTTTGATAATAAATCGCGAAAATTTCCACAAAAATCAGCCAAACTGCAAAAGACTATTTTCGCAATCCAGCCACGCACTCTGAAGAGCACTGAGATTCTCCGACTATTGTATCATGCCTTTGAGTCACGTTCGGAATTACAGGGGGATGGCCCCAATGGTTTTCCAGGAGTGATTGTTTATTCTACAGTCAGCCAGAGTCTGCAGGATGAGAAGACGGATGAGTCTCTCAAAATCGTTGAACCGCAGATCGAATTTCGAATGGGAATCGATAAACAAAATAACGAGTTAATTTTTGAAGCCAGCGGTCGAACAGCGAAGGCATTAAGAGCAACCGTTATGAAGCTGGATCAAACTGCCCAAAATAGCTCGGATTCGGTTCAACTAGTCTCTGGAACATCACAAATCGGCCGCGTGGCACGAACTTTATACCGTCAACTCAACTCAGACACCTTACAAACCCGTAAACCGCAAGGCTTATCTGCCAAACCCTTTTCAGATAACTTACTATCGCCACGCAATCAGCAGATTAATCAATTGAGGCAGCGTGTTGATCAGGTCGGCTTTGATGAGCCACAACAAGAGAAAGCAACGCAGAATTCACTGCAACCCCAACCAGTAGAGAAACCCGCTGAAGCCAAAAAGCAACTCTCACTTCCGGAACTGCTACAGGACTTGAGTGGTAAGGTCAACATTGAGTCCGTACCGGATCTCGGGGTATTAATTCTGCGAGGAAAGGATGAAGATGTAGACGCTTTGATGAAGATCATCAAAGAACTGGAAAAATTAAGCGAAGGCACGCGACCTGACATCCATTTATTGAATTTGCGTCATGTCAATTCAATCGCCCTGGCGGAATTACTGAATGGCGTCTATGAAGATCTGGTCGAATTAAGGGCCATCCAGGGACAGATTCAGAAAATCAAAATCATTCCTCTGGTGAAACCGAATGCCTTATTGATTCTGGCCCCGGATACGGACATGCCTTCCATTCTCAAGTTAGCCGATGAACTGGATCAGCCGGTCGATCCGCTGAACGAGTTTGGTGTCTTTCAGTTAAAAAGCGCGAGTGCCAGCCAGGTTTCAACAATGTTGCAAGATTTTTATGAAGCACGCGACGGTTTGGGAACTCGCATTAAAGTCTCTCCGAATATTCGAATTAATTCTGTGATTGTGCAGGCGCAACCTCGTGATATGCTGGAGATCTCTGCTCTGATTCAAAAAATAGACCAGGATCAATCTCAGGCGGTAAGCCGGGTTAAAATTTTCCCTCTCAAGAATGCCATTGCCGCTGATCTTGCTGAAACTTTGAATTCGACACTGCAAAGCGTTCTCAATCCTGCTGCAGCTCAGACATCTGGTCTGGGATCCAACATTGGTGGTGCCGGTGGTGAAGCGGCTCAGCAGTTACAGGAAGCACGCTCTGTAGTACTTGAGTTTCTATCTCAGGAGGGCAAACAAAGCCGGGTATTGCGATCCGGGTTGTTGGCAGATATTCGAGTCATTGCTGATCCGCGTGCAAATTCGCTGGTTGTTACAGCACCGAAAGACAGCCTGGAGTTACTGGAAGCGCTCATCAATCAATTTGATGCGCAGGTTACTACGGTGGCTGAGTTAAAAGTGTTTACATTACAAAATGCAGATGCAGACTTAATGGTGACTTTACTGCAGTCAACATTTTCAGTTGAGAATCAACAAACCGATTTGGGAATTCAAATTGCCGGCGTCAATGATGCGAACAGCAATCTGATTCCATTGAAATTTACCGTCGACCGTCGTACCAATTCCGTAGTCGCACAAGGGGGTGCTGACGCGTTACAAATTGTCGAAGCCATTCTGTTAAAATTAGATAGTGCTGACAGCCGGAAACGTGAAACGACAGTAATTCAACTGAAAAACACACCAGTCGCGGATGTGGCGGAGGCGATCAATGAGTTTCTCGATACTCAACGCTCGCTGATTTCACAGGATCCTGATCTAATCAGCAGTTTTGAATTACTGGAACGGGAAGTGATCGCGGTACCCGAACCGATCAACAACAATTTAATCATCAGTGCCACGCCTCGCTTTTTTGAGCAGATTTCCAATCTTGTAAAAGAATTGGATAAGGAAGCACCTCAGGTTATTATCCAGGCTTTGATTGTGGAGGTGGAACTGGATAACGATGATGAATTTGGAGTCGAGCTCGGAATTCAAGATTCGTTGCTCTTTAATCGAAGTATCATCGATAACATTCTAACGGTGCAACAAACAGTCACCGGTCAGAACAATGTGACACAAACCAATCAAACGATTGTATCGCAGGAAGCGACACCCGGATTTTTGTTTAACAGTATCAATCCTCTGGGTACCAACAACACTCAGAACGTTAGAAATACGGCAGGTCAGGCGCTGAGTAATTTCTCATTACAGCGCGGTAACAGTGATCTTGGTTTTGGTGGATTGGTTCTATCAGCCAGTTCCGAATCAGTCAGTATTCTGATTCGCGCCTTAGCTGCCAAACGCAACGTGCACATTTTAAGCCGTCCGCAAATTCGGACCGTGGACAACGTTACCGCACAGATTCAGGTGGGGCAGATTGTTCCCGTTGTAAATGGTGTGACGGTCTCCAGTGTTGGTTCAGCGAACCCTGTCATTGAACAAGATGAAGCCGGCATTATTCTGACGGTGACACCGCGTATCAGTCCTGATGGTAATATTGTCATGGAAACTATAGCAGAGAAAAGTGACTTTGATGGAGGAAGTGTTCCTATCTTTACGGATGCTACCACCGGGAATGTGGTTGAGTCTCCTATCAAGAATATTACACAAGTTCAAACAACAGTCAGTGTTCCCAATGGTCAAACAGTTGTACTGGGTGGAATGATCACTGAAAGGGATACTACCATTGAGCGTAAGGTACCCTGGTTAGGCGATATTCCCGTTGTGGGAATTCCCTTCCGCTATGATTTCAGTTCAACCCGCCGCACAGAATTGCTCGTCTTTCTGACTCCGCGCATCATTCAAAACGATGCGGATTCGGAATTCATTAAACAGGTGGAATCAGAACGAATTCATCTTCAGGTAGAAAAAGCAGAACAAATGCATGGTCCTATTTTTGCTGTGCCTCCGGGAGAACCAGAATTCCTGCCGGATGGTGATGGAACACTGGAAGCAATTCCCACAACAGTCATGCCTCAAACCAATCTGAATCCATCGCTCAAAAACGAACAGGATACCCGTGGAGGTATCCAACAGATCAACTACGAAAGAGAACAACAACGTCTCTCTTCTCCAAAAAATTCAGTCAAAAAAAGACGTTTTCCTTATTGGAGGCGAGATTAATTGATGAACCATCTGACCCTACCAGTTCGCTATCTGGTGATGATTCTTATACTCTCGACATCGACAGCCGGATGTACAAGTCTGGCATTAACAGACTGGGATTGGAAGTCGGCAAAGAATTATGCCACTCCCAAAAAACCGGCTATCGAAATAGTTGCGCTCTGGGAACCTGCTGAAGGAAAAGGCGTTGACGGAATGCCAACGCGGGGATTTTCAGGACAGATTATGTTTTTTCAACACAATAACACTTCACCCGTTTATGCCAAGGGTGATGTGATGATTCATCTCTATGATGATCAGGGAGATTTAAAACAACAGTCAAAGCCCCTTCATCAATACAAATTTGATGCTGGCGCCTGGCAGGTCCATGGAATTGATTCCACCTTAGGCCCCGCTTATCAGGTCTTTATTCCTTATGTCAGGAAAGGGAGAGTTAAAGTGGAATGTGCCTTACGCGTTCAACTATCGCAAAAAAATGCTCCCGAGATCTATTCCCGCATGATTTCCGTCAAACTGGATGGAAAAACTCCTGAGGCGATCCCACAAACGCTGACTCAGAAGAAACCTGCCGCGAAAGCAAAAGTAATCGTTGATACATTGGCACGTCGCGAATCGGGCAAGCAGCTGGAACTCTCGCCGAAACATAAACAATCTCAGCAGGAGCGTTCTACAGTAGAGCAAACAGAAATTCAGCAAATCATGGCAGAAGTCATTGAACCCGTTGTTGACGAACGGGATGAACGAATCCACCAACTGGAAGATCAAATGGCGCGTTTGTTGAATGATCAAAAACAACAATCAAACAACGGTGTCACACATAGTAATTTCAATGTATCGCCAACGAAAGCTGCTGGATATCGAAAGTTTCGCCTGCATGGTTCCAATGAATAACATCTTCCCTATACGGAAAACAGATTATTTACTTTAACTGTGAAATGACGATGTTATAATAAAACAGGTAGCGGTCCTGTTCTGTTTTGTCGTCTGTTCCGAGGAAATTCATGCCACGCTCTTTTATCACAAGCGCAATAGGTATAGTAGTTTGCGCATACTTCAGTTTCGGGTTTACAGAACGAATTGAAGCTCAGGTCCAATCTCTGTCCAATAGTTCCGCTCAGACGGGGGGTAATACCGGATCAACGATTGGGAATGCGCGCACGGGAAACCAGTCATTAGGGAATTCTCAGTTTGGTCTTTCCACATTGGGAAACGCACAATCATTGAATCCCCAGAATGGTTTCATCGGCCGATCAGATTCAGCAGCGAATTCATTTATTGGACGCAGCAACGCACAAAATGCCGGGAATAATGCCAGCCAAAACCGTAATTTTAACAGAGCCTCTACCAGTGGATTTCAGAATGGACAGAATCAGTTCAATAGAGGTCAATCTGGCCCAATCGTTCCTGCATTTCGACCGCAGATGAAAATTGCCTTTACCGCATCCCCACTCCCGCTGAGCAGTGTTACAACTTCTATGGGACAGTCACTTGATCGATTGAAAGCACGAAACGAACGACTTCGCGGTGTACAGTTTGAGTTGAACGCGGACCGGAGTATTACATTACGGGGGCAGGTGAAATCAGAGCGTGCAAAGAAGCTGGCAGCATTCCTGGCGATGTTGGAACCGGGAGTTCGTAAAGTCAAGAATGAATTGACAGTCGCCGAGAAGTAACCGACTTTGTTAAACCAATGTCGTCGCCGCTGGTGTCTTCACACTCTTCATAAGTAAAGCGAACTGTTGATCGTGTTCGCTCAATTGTCCCGCGCTCTCCTCAAGCTGGTTCTCGGTAAACGGGATTTTAACGACATGCCCGCTACCTGGTGCGACATCGACTGATTCAAACTTTTTGTTTAACAGAGATTTCAGTTGAAAAACGATATTCCCCGTAGGTGTCATTAATTCCAATTCATCATTCAGTTCAAACTTGTTTTTCACATCCACAATCAGGCCATCTGCATCACGGTCGATAATATCACCGACAAATTGTTGTTTATTTGCAACTGAGCGGCCTTGCTCATAATTCTGCATGCTTTCGGAAGCATGTCTCTGGAAGAACCCTTCGGTATACCCGCGGTTGGACAGGCTGTCGAGCATCTCCAGCAGGTTGTCATTGAACTCGATGCCAGCGGCCGCATCGTCAATCGCTTTGCGATAAACTTGCGCGGTTCTGGCGGCATAAAAGAAGGATTTTGTACGTCCTTCAATTTTTAGCGAACTGATTCCCATGTCGCTGAAAGTTTTCACATGTTGCACGGCGCGCAGGTCTTTTGAGTTCATAATGTACGTGCCATGCTCATCTTCATACGCGGGCATATACTCACCCGGGCGTTGCGGTTCTTCCAGTAGGAAGAGTTGATCAACAATGGGAAGTTGTTGCTGACTTTTGGGAGGTGGAGGATTCTTTAAGACGATATCCCCTTCCAGCGTCTGGACGGCATCATTAACTTTATAATCCCAGCGACAGGCATTGGTGCAGTTCCCCTGATTGGAATCGCGATGATTCATATAGCCGGAAAGCAGACAACGTCCAGAGTAAGCAATGCAAAGCGCACCGTGAACGAAGACTTCCAGTTCCATATCGGGGCATTCTTCCTGAATTTCTGCCACTTCTTTAATCGAGAGTTCGCGAGAAAGAATGATTCGAGACAGCCCGAAGTTCTGCCAAAATTTGACCGTTGCATAGTTGACGGCATTCGCTTGAACCGACAAATGGATGGGCACGTCCGGCCAGCGTTCCCGGACCATCATAATCAGACCCGGATCCGACATGATCAGGGCATCTGGTTTCATATCGATGACCGGTTCCATATTTTTAAGATAACTGCGTACCTTTAAGTTATGGGGCGCTATGTTACTGGCAATATAAAATTTCTTGCCTAGACTATGCGCTTCTTCGACGGCTTCTGCCATGACTTCCAGTTTATTGAATTCATTTTCCCGAACACGCAAACTGTAGCGAGGCTGTCCTGCATAAACGGCGTCGGCTCCGAACGCGTACGCATACTGCATTGCCTTGTGAGTGCCGGCTGGAGAAAGAAGTTCTGGTTTCATATTATTACCTGTTACACATTTTCTATCGAAACACTGAAAGTGAAACGTCATTACTCAAATCAGGATAGTATTACTCCTGGGGTAGTTTCCATAGGGCCTGGGCGAATTTCCTGCCCAAATCCAGATAACCATCTGAATTATAGTGCCATTTATCTGAATAACCATAACTATCAGTACTGGTTACGAGCGATGCACGTTTGTCATTCTCTACAAATGCGGCCTGCGCTGCCCGAACGATTTCACCATGTTTCCAGACTTTCCCTTCAGGATTATCTCTCGAATCAGAAATCCGACCAATGACGACTGGTAAATCATCCGTGAGAAGGGTTGCACGAATTAAGTCCATAAGTCGCTTCAGGTTGGCTTCATACTGCCGGGCAATTTCTTCAGAATAAACAGCATCGCTTTCCCCTTGCATCCAGACAATGCCTGCGGGTATCAGCGTGTCTGATTGACCATCCTGATCAATGTCCTGCGTTTGCAGCGCCCGCTTCATTCCTGCCAGAAAATGGTCGTATTGATTGATTCCTCGTCCTTTGCCAGTCCCCTTTTCATAATCGGGATCCCAGCAACCAAAGTCACCCGCGGCTTCGATGGCAAGCGAAGTCCCTCCGCGGGATATCTTAATGAGGGCAATGTTTTCTTCCGGAGCCTGTTTTTTGAGTGCTTGAGCAAAC
>NZ_CALEMX010000333.1 GCF_937910335.1 uncultured Gimesia sp.
TGGTGATTCGATTTGCTTGTTACCGAAAGTCATTCCCCGCGGCTGCTCGGGATAAAAGAATCGAGTGGCTCCCGAAAGGGACCCGAAATACTGTTGAAAGCCACGTTGCAGTGGCCAGCGGTCCCTTGCGTTAAAGCCCAGGTGCCATTTTCCCGACATGTACGTGGAGTAATCGGCTTCCTTTAATACTTCAGCAATTGTGACACACTTTCGATTCAGGTAACCCTGATAGGCGGGCGGTTTTGTCTCACCTCTCGTATTGCCGGGTGGGTTTGTCATCCAGCCGATACCCGTTTGATGAGGATGTAAGCCCGTCATTAACGTGGCCCGCGTGGGACAACAGCGACCCGAATTATAAAACTGTGAAAATTTCACTCCTCCCGAGGCCAGTGCATCAATATGTGGCGTTTCAATTTCACCGCCATAACAGCCGATGTCGGAAAACCCCATGTCATCGACCATGATCAGAATGATATTCGGGCGTGACACTTCGAACGCTTTGAGGTTGTCCGCGACAAGCAGAGTCAGAAATAACGTCAAACAAAAAAACGGTTTCAAAAAAGACATGCCGGGCTTTCTGGAAATGGGAACGCGGCTTCAGATTGAAGTCGAATAATGGCGGTGCTTACTTTTTATAATCTTGTCCCTGGTTGCTCTGCTCACATGATTTCATCCAGCGTTCCAATTCCGTTTTGAACTGTGCCACCATTGCGAGATGCGCTTGGGAAAGGTCGTTCGTTTCACCCGGATCATTGAGCAGGTCGTATAATTGAACTCCCGATTTCTTTTTCGTGCGGAGTAACTTATAGCGATCGGTCATCCAGGCTGCATTTTTCTGGTATTGAAAACCAATCGGTTGCCGGCGGTATTTGAGCTTGTTTTCAAAAACGGGCCAGAGATTGATTCCGTCCACGGGCCGATCAGTGGGAGCGGACAGACCAACTGCAGCCAAAATCGTCGGAAGATAATCACTGGTCACCATCGGAAAACTGGTTTCAGTACCGGGACGAATTTTGGCTGGCCACTCCAGCAGCGCGGGCACGCGAATACCTCCCTCAAGTAAATCGCGTTTACGTCCGCGAAACGGGCCGGCAGAACCGGGGGCACTCGCGTTTCCTTCCGGGCCATTGTCGGAACAGAACCAGAGCATCGTATTCTTATCAGCCTTGAGTTGCTTCAAGTGCGCCCGCAATCGTCCTACCTGTTCATCCATGGCAGTGATGCAACCATAGTAATTACTGTGATAGAGATCAAATTTAGAATACATTTCCCGATGGCGGGGTCCCGCGACGACAGGCAGATGAGGCGTGTGAAACCAGATCACGCAGAATAGCGGTTCTTTTTGTTTAACCGACTGTTCGATGAAAGGGAGCGCACGATCCATGATGATTCTCGAATCGTCGCCGCGTAAGTTATCTTTAACAATTTCGCCTGCTTCATTCCAGTAAAACGAGCCATAAGGTTTTGTAGGGCTGCCTTCCTCAATCGCTGCCCAGCCTCTGCTGGGTGCTTTACCCGTTGGTTTGAGCATGGGGTCCCAAGTGGGGACTTTCGCTTCGGTGGAAAAACAGACTTCAAATCCGTTCCGCCAGGGTGGTGAAAAGTGTTTACTGTTTTTAGGACCACCTCGATTCGAATCGCGAACGGTTTTGGTAAGAGTGCCCAGATGCCATTTTCCGAAATGCCCCGTTCGATAACCACTGCTCTTTAGCGTTTCCGCCAGTGTGAGTTCCCGCTCTTTCATATGTCCGGCATTCGCATTGACGATACCATAACGAAAGGGGTTGCGCCCCGTCAGGCAACTGCCCCGTGTGGGACTGCAGACTGGTGCGCCGGCGTAAAAGCGTTTCAGGTTCACACCCGCGCGGGCCATTTCATCCAGATGTGGCGTCTTGATAATTTGATTGCCGTTAAAGCCGGTATCTCCCCAGCCTAAGTCATCACACATGATTAATATCACGTTCGGTTTTTCAGCCGCCGGTACCTCAAACGAAAACATGCCGGCGATCAAACAGACCAGTGCAGAAATCAATTTGCGGTACATAAACATCGTCCCATTCTGAGCGGAATGGCGCTAGCCACCGTTTTTAAAACAGGACTGATATCATAACTGACGACTAGCGCCATGCCGCTCAGTTGCTTTATAAATTTGTTCTACATTACCGCCACAGCGAGCGAAAATATTTGGCATCGATGGCCGTTTGCGCCAGGCATTCCTGGGTGGAAAGTTCTTTCCAGCTATGGCGCCCTTTATATTCGCTGTGCAATGAAA
The DNA here is from genome assembly GCF_937910335.1 of uncultured Gimesia sp. GTDB lineage: Bacteria > Planctomycetota > Planctomycetia > Planctomycetales > Planctomycetaceae > Gimesia. The sequence continues at coordinate 2,273 of NZ_CALEMX010000333.1, forward strand.
ACGTTCCTTCGTATCCCAGCTCGCGCAGGGCAGCAACGTATTGTGGGATCGGAGAAATTCCATCCGCCACGGGAACCGTTTTGACTTCCCATTTCTGATGACCTTTTTTATCGCGTCCTTCGCCGCGTTCCCAGGCAAAGTTTTTGACAGCACACAAGGCAATCCAGGGAGCCAGCAAATCAAGACCCTGCCGCCAACCATCGCCACTGCCTTCTTTGACCATATGCAACATATCAACATAGGCGCCCACTTCTTGAGGCGAATAATCCTGAATCAACTGGTACAACTGCGTTCCATGCGAGGGCAGAAAATTATTGGAATGCACGTGCACGCAAGGCAGCACTTTATATTTTTGCGCCAGCTTAGCGACCTTACCGATCTGTCTGGTCGTTTCTTTCAACTGCATCGCCAGCGTGCCAAACTTTTTGTAACGATAGTAGCCGATTTTGACGCGGTCGATGCCTTGTTCTTGTGCGGTCGCTAGAATGCGTTCTGCATTTTTATCGGGCTCGTCGATCATCGTTGTCAGGAAGAGAATTTTCACGCCCGCTGCTTTGGCTGCTGCACACGCTTGCGGCAGTTCTTTTTCCACGTTTTCGGGCAGGATATGGCCTTTCGGGCGGACGGTTAAATCGAGACCATCCAGGCCGATCGATTTATACGCCCGGCAAACTTCGGGAATCGGCATGTCTTGAAAGCTTTTGGTAAAGGCACCCAACTGGTAACCGCTAGCCGGTTTCGCTTCTTTTCCTACACCTGCCTGTAGGGTGTTTTGTGAGTGTAAACTGCCCGCGACTGCCGTGCCTGCTATTACATTCAGAGAGGCCTGTTTGAGAAAATCGCGACGAGGGAGCCGATTATGAGGGGGAAGTTCATTCCGCATGGTGAAAACCTTCTCTATGATCAGTTGTTTGGTAGAATTCGCGTTGAGTGTCTATATAGTAGTATGATCTTTCATCACCCCTTTTTCTACCGGATTTGTTTGTTTTACTGAAATCTTAAGAGATACCCGTCTACCATGTCCGAGCCACTTACACTTGTTGCGACCTCTGCCTTTGGTCTGGAAGCTGTGGTTTCGCGCGAATTAAAACAGTTGGGATATGAAGATCAGTCGATCGAAAATGGGCGCGTGACTTTTCAAGGTGATTTGAACGCGATCTGCCGTTGCAATCTCTGGCTCCGCAGTGCGGACCGGGTATTGCTTAGTCTGGGCGAATTTACAGCCCTTGATTTTGATGATTTGTTTGATGAGACCCGCGACCTTGAATGGGAGCGCTGGCTGCCTCCCTCAGCGAAGTTCCCGGTCAGAGCGTCTGCCGTCCGTTCAAAAATTAACAGCCCGAAAAACTCGCAGAAGATGGTAAAGAAAGCCATTGCCGAGCGATTAAAGGACCATTACATCAAAGACTGGTTTCCGGAAGATGGTCCGCTCTATTCAGTCAACGCTTCGATATTGAAAGACCGTGTCTCGATTTGTGTCGATACAACAGGCCCCAGCCTACATAAACGCGGCTATCGCAAGTTGACCGCCGGTGCACAACTGAAAGAGACTTTGGCGGCAGGATTGATCCAGTTGAGCTATTGGAATCGGGAACGACCTTTTATCGACCCCTGTTGTGGTTCAGGAACTATTCCCATCGAGGCGGCTTTGATCGGCACAAACACGGCGCCCGGCATCAATCGAGGATTCGCTTCGGAAGGCTGGCAACAACTTCCACCCGAACTATGGGAGGATGCACGCGAAGAGGCCCGCGATCTGATGCGGAATGACATCGATTATCGGTTGCAGGCATACGACATTGACCCTGCCATGATTGGGATGGCCCGCTATCATGCACGCGAGTCAGGTATGGAAGATTTCATTCATTTTCAGGAACAGCCGCTTTCTGAAATGAGTACACCCCGCAAGTATGGCTGTCTGATCACAAACCCACCGTACGGCGAACGCCTGGGAGAAAAATCAGACGCCGAAGAAATTTATCGCGAAATGAAACGCGTGTTCGAGCCATTGGAGTATTGGTCAATTTATGTGCTAACCTCGCATACTGGATTTGAACGGATCATCGGAAATAAAGCCCGCCGTCGCAAATTGTATAACGGCGGTATCGAATGTGTGTACTATCAGTTTCCAGGCCCGCCACCTCCACGCAAAAAAACGCCCTGGCAGGCAGCAGCAAGTTCAAGCAAAGAACCGGCTAGCGAAAACATGGCTGACGAAAAACCTGCTGACGAAAAACCTGCTGACGAAAAACCTGCTGACGAAGTTTCTTCCGACGAACCGATTACCGACGAAGCGATTACTGACGAAGAAGAGTGAACCGCAAGGCATGCTAATTCAGGCGGTCCACATATCGCGGATATTCTTGCGAATGTCTTCCGCCGTCGTTTCGATTTCCGCATCTTGCGGTGTATCCAGATTGTCTGCGGTGAAGGCAGGACGTCGCTGGAACAGGGGAATGGTCTTCGAAGAAACAAACCGCGTCAGTTGGGCATAACTGTGTGCCTGGTTCCAGCGGCGGTTCTGAAAATATTGACGATGCGGAAAACAGACATAGAGCCAGTTCTTTGCTCGTGTTAAAGCGACGTAAAACAGGCGACGTTCTTCATCGATTTCGTCGTTACTCTCCAAAGACATTTCAGAAGGAATGCTGCCATCAGCCGCCTGCAGCACATAGACGGCATCCCATTCCAGGCCTTTCGATGAATGAATAGTGCTTAAGACCAGAAAATCATCATCGTCCTGGCTGGAAGAGGCAGAGACATCCTGCGTGGAACTAGGTGGATCAAGGGTGATCTCTTCCAGAAAACTCATGCGGCTGCTGAAACGGCTGGCGACTTGTTCCAGTTGTTCCAGATCGCGTTGGCGGGTCGTCGCATTATCATACTGCTGATCCAGCAAGGGTGCATAAAACGTCCGCACCTGATGGACTTCCGCAGAGATGCCCCGTTTTTCGGACTGAGGTGACGTGAGGTTTTTCATCAACCGTATAAACAAAGGCCAATGTTCAGCCGTTGCTGTGGGCGGTTTGAAATCAGACCAGACATCAAACCGAAACTGGGATTCCGCCAGCAGATTGATGAGCTGCTGTGCTTTCTTTTGACCGATGCCTGGCAACAGTGTCAGCACGCGCAAACCAGAGACGGCATCACGGGGGTTTTCTGCCAATCTTAAATACGCCATCAAGTCTTTGACGTGTGCGGTTTCGATAAACTTTAAACCACCATATTTATGATAAGCAATATTGCGCCGTGCCAGTTCGACTTCGAGAGCCAGACTATGATTCGAAGCACGAAATAGAACCGCCTGCTTCTGCAGGGGAATGCCGGCTTCCCGATGTTCCAGCACCTGCTGGACTACAAAGTCGGCCTGCTCGTTGTTATCACTACAGTCGATGATGTAGGGTGCTTCACCTGTAATTTTAGAAGACCAGAGGTTTTTCTCATGCCGTTCGTGTGCTTCATCAATGATCTGATTCGTTGCCTGCAAAATCGGCTGGGTGCTGCGGTAGTTTTCTTCCAGCGTAACGACTGTGGTACCCGGGTATTCCTGAGGGAAATCCAGAATATTTCGCACGGTCGCCGCCCGGAAGGAATAGATGGACTGGGCATCATCGCCGACCACTGTCAGACCGTTACCATCTGGACATAGATTTTTCAGAATACCTGATTGCAGTATGTTCGTGTCCTGATACTCGTCAACTAGAACCGCTTCGAACTGCCCGCGTATCAGTTTACCGCCGGCGGGATCAGCGACCAGTGCATGCCAGAACAACAGCAGGTCATCGTAATCGAGGATGTTCTGTTTTTCCTTGCGATCGACGAACGTCTGGAACAGTTTTTTCAACTCGTCCACATGTTCCAGGCACCAGGGGTAATGGCGTTCCAGAATGGGTTCAATCTTCGAGCAGGTATTCATACAGCGACTGTAAATTTCCAGTAGCGTCCCTTTGCGGGGAAATTTCTTTCCGTTATTGCCCAGGTCCAGTTCGCTGCGAATGGAACTCATCAGGTCTTCGGCGTCGCTCCGATCGATAATCGTAAAGTCATCGGGTAAATTGATTGCCTGGCCATAACGCCTGAGAAGTCTGGCTGCCGTCGAATGGAAGGTACCGCCCCAGATACTGCGGGATCGTGCCGCCGAGGAGCGCTCGCGACCGTCACCCAACGCGCGCAGCAATGCATCGACACGACGTAGCATTTCGTTAGCGGCTCGTCGGGAGAATGTAAGTAATAAAATTCGGCTGGGATCGATGCCTTGAGAAATCAGATAAGCGACCCGATGTGAAAGTGTTGTCGTTTTTCCTGTACCGGCTCCGGCAATAATCAGCAGGGAACCGGAATCATGACAGGCGGCTGCCTGCTGCTCCGGATTGAGCTGTTTAAATAGTTCTTCAAGTTCTTCTGGGATTTCTGACATCCGTGCCTCGCCGAGGTCCTGAGAGGATTGCTGATTTGCCTATCCTCCATTTTCGCGGCGCAGACCATTATCGCAAGGGGCGGATATCAAAAATGTTGCTGAACGATAGTTTTTCCTCGGTTTCAGCGCGCTGTTCACAGCTCCCGCAGGCGTACATTGCGATAATGTGCCTGATTGATGAGGTTGCCGTGAATCTGTAAAGCAATGATCCCTTTCAGTGGAATCTGAGGATCCTCTTCGGTGAAGTCGACCGTTTGCACTCCATTAATCCAGATTTGAATTCGTGGGCCTGCACAACGGATACGATAACTGTTCCAGTCATTCATGCGAACAGGGATATCTCGCTGATCTTTCGGCGGACCTGCCAGGATTTTTTTGCGACGAGATTCATCGTACAGGCAGCCCCAGTAACCATGGCCCAGGTCGGCCTGATAACCGATGACTTCATGATGGTCGGGAATTTCAGCCGTCCGGATTTGCACACCGGCGTTGGTTTTCTCGCCGAGTAATTTGAATTCCAGTTTGAGTTCAAAATCGTCATACTCTTTGTTCGAGCGTAGAAATTCGTTGCGTTCGACCATCTTTTCCAAACTGCCAGCAACGATTTCTCCATTTTGGATTCTGAAGATCTTTTCGTTGCCATGCCAGCCGGTAAAAGATTTGCCATCAAACAGAGATTGGAACCCAAGGCCCTGTTCGTCCTGTTTCGCTTGCGTTTGAATACGAGCCTGTTGTTGCGCGGCCCGTTGTTTGAGATTTTCATTTGAAGTCGTGGCCACAACCTGCTGCAAGGCGTTCTGCAGTAAATCGGCGTCAATGGGCGTTCCTCGTTCCGCCCAGGAGACAATTGTGGCAGACGCGGGCACATTAAGTTGTTTGTCTTTGAGCAGGGAAGTTGTATAGTTCACAGCCAGTGGATTCGGATAGCGTCGCAAGACTTCGAAGACCAGTTTCTTTTCATCGTTTCGTTCTGCTACCGCCAGTGTATTGCGGCAGACTTCCAGGCGTTGTGCGGGTGTCATATTGAGCTGTCGCGCGACACGAATATAACCGCGGAGTGAGCGGATCTTGTATTTGCTGTTTTCCAAATTATTCGCAAGCTCTAATAAAGGTGGTGCGACATCAATGCTAACCCATTTTCCTAATAAATCGGTAGCGGTGTTCTGTAATGCGTCTTCATTCGAATGCGCTGCTGCAACCACGGTTTTCAGAGCGGTTGCACCTCCCAGCGCCGCCAGTTGATTCAGCAGGAGTTGCTTTTGCTCTATGGAAGCATCTTGCATTGCCGCTGCCAGCGTATTCGCCGTTTTTTCTAAAGGCAAGCGAGAACCGGCGGCTTTGAGCGCATCGCCGGTGGTAGGATCATTGGCAGATTTTAATGCGAGTGCAATTAATTGTGGAAGATCTGCTGAAGAAGTCGTGCCGCCAAGTGCTTTGATAGCAGCCTGTTTGACATCGGCGTTAGAATGTTGGGCTAATTTCAGCATGGCAGGAGTGGCAGAACTGATGCGGCATGCACCCGCCAGTTGAATACCTGCCAGTTGTTGTTGTAGTGTTTCGCTTTCAACCAGTTGGTTCGTGTTTGCGATAATAAATGCTTTGACTTTTTCCGAAGGTTGGTTGGAAGCCAGTTTTGCAATCACGGCTTGGGCTGCGGTCACGATTTCTAAGTGGTTCTGTTTTGCCTGACCAAACAGGTCTTTCAAAACCTGAAGTTGAGCATTTTCATTCAAAGTCGGAGCAAGTTCTCCCAGTGCATAAATCGCCTGCAGTTTGAGTGGCCCTGCACCTTTCGTTGCTGCTTCGCGAATCAGTGGCAGCGCTGTTGGATCGTGTGAGAGACTCAAGGCAGCGATGATCAGTGCCTTACGTTCGTCTGAAAGGGTTTTGTAAACGTCGATCAATGTGGGGGTCGAAATTTTGCCCAGATCGCGGGCTGCCTGCAAAGCAGAACGAAAACGCTGCAGGTTTTCTGTTTTGAGTTCTGTGGCTAAGAGGCCGAGTCCCGATTTGCCTTTGAGGACAATTGTCAGTTGAGTCGCTGCCAGTTTAATGTTTTTCGGTAGATTCGCCTGATTGACTGCTTGTGTCAGAGCGATCGCTGTTTTATTGTCTCCCTGTTTTGCCAGAGAGCGGGCACACATCAGGCATCCGAAGCCGACTTCGCGTTGTACTATGGCATCGCCTTTGCCAATCGCTGTCTGTAACGCTTTGGCTGCGGGTTTTGTACCAATTGACCCGAGAGCATGTGCGGCGGCGATCGCGACTTTCGCATTTTTGTCAGAGAGTAATGGTATAAGGTCTGCGGTGGCCTGGCTGTCTTTGCGCTTGCTGATCGAATTGATCACGCCAACCAGCTGATTGCCTTTGACATTTTTTAATGCTGTTCGCAAGGCAGCGCTGGCGGCTTTGCCGGGAATGTTTTCCAAAGCCGAGCGGGCATACGTGGCCAGTTTTTCATCACCCAGATATTTTGCAATGGATTCAACGGTCGACTGATCACCGATGGCAGCCAATCGACGGCACGCCATCGCTTTGGTGTAAGTGTCATTATTCGAATTGAGCACTTTTACCAGCCGCGAAGTTTCTTTGGTTGTGTCGATTTTATCAGCTGCATTTACAGATGCCGTGTTCATCCACAGGCAAGCTGAAAACAGGAGGGCAAAATAGAACTTAATAGCAGACATGAGCACAGATCCCTCAAGGGAAAGAAGTTGTAGTAAGGGTATTTAAAAATCAATTTGCAAATAGTCGAGACAGATCAAACGGTCCACGGCTCTCGCATGGCGCGGCTCCGCATACGGTTGGCTTCGTCATCGTTCACAAATTCTTCCGTAACGGGATCGAATTTTACTTTGCGTCCCAGTTTCCAGGCAATCGCCGCCGCATGACAGGCAATATGCGAGCGGGCCATTACATCTTCGTTGGCTGCTGGTTTAGATCGCGTTTTCACACAGTTAAAGAAATCACGCACATGGAATTTAGGCGACGTGCCGGGAATCGAACTGGGTGAAGGAAGAGATGCTCTCAGTTGATCCGAGGAAACAGCCGTCTGCCCGGAGTCACCGGTTTCGACCCAGCCTGCTTCGCCTTCGAATCGTACGGGGCAGGTTCCCAGACCCATCCAGCCATTTCGACGCATCACGAGTTTAATACCGTTTTCGTATTCGCATTCAATCACATTGTCATCGGGTACATCCTTGGGTTCATAAGTGACGGGCATCGTATGGTCTGCATCAAGGGCCCATTGGCAGATATCCAATGTATGAGCGCCCCAGTCAAGCAGCTTCGCGCCCGAATCAAAATCGTAATGGCCCCGCCAGGCTCCTTCGACATAAGCACGGTTGTAAGGTCGCCAGGGTGCAGGGCCGAGCCACATATTCCAGTCAATGACATTGGGGTCGGGCTCCGGTTGTGCAGGCAGCCAGTCATGGCGATCAATCAATTGATAGATCGATGAGTGCACGGTATGAATCTTTCCGAGCTGTCCCGTTTGAGCCAGTTTGGAAGCATGCGCAAAGTTCGATACGTTGCGACGCTGGGTACCCGCCTGGAAGACGCGGCCCGTGCGTTGAATTGTTTGTTGCAGCCTGCGGGCGAGTTCGATCGAAATCGCACACGGCTTTTCCGAATACACATCTTTGCCGGCTTCGGCTGCCATCATCGACGCGGTTGCGTGCCAGCGGTCGCCCGTGGCAATTAAGACGGCGTCGATATCATCGCGGGCCAATAGCTCGCGGAAATCGCGATAAGTGTCGCATTTGGTATCGCCGTTTTGTTTGTCGGCCATTGCCTTAACGGTTTTGCGTTGATCGGCGCGAACGTCGGCGATGGCGGCGAACCGCACGTCCGGTTGTTCGAGCATGTGACCCAGTACATAACCGCCACGTCTGCGAATGCCGATACCCCCCAAAATAATTCGTTCGCTGGGAGCAACCGTTCCATTCAGCCCCAGGGCGGTTCCGGGAATAATCGTGGGGACCGAGAATACGGTACTGGCGGCAGCCGCGGTTTTCATGAAGTTACGACGATTAAGAGTACTTTTGTTCGTCATCAAATTCTCCTCGTTAGCCATTTTAGAATGGAATCGTGTTTGTATATTTAAAACGATTTGGACCATTGCGGTAAAATCATCGTTTCCAATGTTTCATTTATTGTAATCTTATCGATCGTGCGCGTCTTGGATATTCACGGCGAAAATGTATAGATTTACCGCATTCTCTCTGCTAAAAACTCAGTTTACCGGCCTTGTTTTTACTGTGATACGTTGTTCGGACTTAGAGCCATAGCGGGCCTGATGTGTTTCTTGCTGTCGACTGGCGTTTCCTGAACCGATTTGGCCTCTGGATTGTCAGTCTGCTATGATTGCTGATTCAGTTATGATCTACCTCTTACTACGTATTAGAGAAGATAAATTATGGGACAACGCACGAGCGAATTATCAGAAAAACAAAGGGAATTCATCGCGGAACAAAAAATGTTTTTCGTGGGGACGGCGACGGCAGACAGTCGCATCAACGTTTCTCCCAAAGGCATGGATTCATTTCGCGTCTTGAATGCGAATCGCGTGATCTGGTTGAATGTGACTGGCAGCGGTAACGAAACTTCCTCGCATATTCAGGAAGATGGCAGGATGACAATTTTGTTCTGCGCGTTCACGGGCAAGCCCGTAATCTTACGGCTCTACGGTCAGTCACGTGTGATTCACCCCTACGATGCCGAGTGGGAATCTTTATTCGCCCACTTTCCCTCGATTCCCGGTGCACGGCAGGTATTTGATATGCGCGTCGAATTGGTGCAGACTTCGTGTGGCATGGGAGTCCCGTTTTACGATTATGTCGAAGAACGAGAGCAGCTCACCACCTGGGCCACCAAGCAGGGAGAAGAAGGCGTTCACAATTACTGGCGAGAAAAAAATCAGGTCAGTCTGGATGGAAAGCCAACGCATATTCTGGATGCTGAATGATGCCCAAAATGATTCCCGCGGGTTACATGGCGAAGCGAGTGGAGCGCAAGCCGGACTGGCTTAAGAACGATCAGGTAGAAGATGTTTTCTCAGTCAGTAACTGTATTTCAGATGACTTCGCGTATTTACCCGACTACTTTAAAAACAATGGATATTGGTTCTATGATTCACCGGAAATCATCAAGGCATTAGCAACAGAGCATGACCTTCACTTAGAGGGTACGAAGATGTTTTATTATGAAGTCTACGAATATCAGTGCTACGAAGATGATCCCGAATGGGAAAGCTTCGAACCATATGATTCGAGTATCACCAACGTGAAGACGCCTGCAAATAAAGTGCTTGAGGGATTCGATGTCGTATCGTTTTCACAGCATAACCCGCCAGAGTGTTCTTATTTATCCTGTAACGGTATGGCAGAAACAATCAAAGTGAATCGCCATTGCTTGATCGAAACATTTGAAGAAGCAAAATTATTACTATCACAATGTGCATTTAAAGACTGCGAGCCAGGGCCGTGTCGCATCTTTGCCGTTTACTCAGTGCCCGATTGTTGATGTTAAAAAACGTCTAAGATAAACCCGGGTCGATTCAGACTTCGAGGCAGCAGGCGCTGTGCTTCTTTCAGGACAAACTTCGGGTCCATAAAGGGTTCGTAGCTGATGTCCTGCCACAAGACTTTCCCGGCGCCATCAATAATAAAAGTACCATGCAGAGGCTGTTTTTCGAAATCGTCGTAGGCGTGAAATGCTTTGAAGACATCGAGTTTGTCATTGGAAAACAGGGGGATTGGCAGATCGCCTTTATCGTAATTTTTGATGGATGTTTTCAAGCCGTCAATTTTGTCAGTGCTGATCGCCATGAGAGGGAAACCTGCTTTTTCAAACTCCTGCACCATGGGGGCAAATGCCTGCAGCTGTTCTGCACAATGCAGGCAACTGGAGCCGAGATAAAAAATCAGCACATGTGGCTTGCCCCGAAATTCGTCTGAGCTGCGCATTTTGCCTGTGGCGTCTTTGAGTTGCCAGGAGGGAGCCGGGGAAGGTTTCCAGCGAAATGGGCCTAATGTTTTCAAGTCAGGCCGGTCTCCCACATCAGTGGCAGCGACTTTTTTGCTACGCCAATCTGTTTTGAATCCCAATTCTTTGGCGATCGGAGCCAGACGCTGGAAGAGGGGGGTATTGAGGTCGATTGAAGCAGAGATTATTTTCAGCTTTTCAAATTCTTTTTTCGCAGCCTCTTTTTTATCTGCCTGCCATAATAATTCGACCAGTGCTGCTTGAGGTTGCACTTCGTTTTTGTGTGAACCAATCAGCTTTCGCAATGCTTTTTCTGCTTTGTCTCGTTCTCCGGACCGGGCTAACACAGAAATCAGATAGACCTCATCCACGCCGCCCGCTTTTTTTAACAGTTCATAACCGCTTTTGAATTCTCCCTTTGCAACAGCCTGATGACCTTTTAAAGCATTGAGGGGGCGTTCCAGTTTTTTGATTTTCGCGACGAAAGGTTTACCGGCTTTTTCGATTGCAGCTTTAAGAGACTTGTCAGCCTGCGTTGCTTTGCTGGCTTTAGAATCGTTTGGTTTTCGAGCGAGAATGGGTTCTGTTATTTGAGTTGCTCTGGCTTTGTCTTCCGCCTGTTTTTTGTCTGCCTGCAATGCATTGAATCGTTTTTGCAATTTTGCCAGTAGGGCATCACCTGCTTTGATCTTCTTTGATTGATAATAGGCGAGGCCAAGATAACGCAAACGTGTAAGCTGTTCATCTTCAACCTC
>NZ_CALEMX010000334.1 GCF_937910335.1 uncultured Gimesia sp.
CCAGCCGCGTGCTGCGGACATTTTCTGCCAGCAAAGCCAACTCGGTTTCAATAGATATTAACGTTCGAGCATGTTGAAATTCATAATCTTTTCGATGTTGCTGTAAAAAATACCAAGCAGCCGCCAGTGGAATCATACACTGGAGTGTTAATCTCCAGTCGACGGAAATCGTAAAAAGCAGTAGAATCAACAGTGTGGAAGCATGCTGAGAAAGTCGATAGATCCACTGAAAAACACCACTTTGCACTACCCCAACATCTTTGGTGAATAAAGAAAAAGTCTCGTCCGTTTCTTTACCTGATAAATCACCAGGCCCCAGTCGCAGTGCCTGACGATGGATCATATTTCGTAACGTCATAGAAACATGCTGAGAGATTTTCAAACTGCGTTGCCTGATCCTCCAGCGAATCATCATGCGAATGATGGAAAGTATCAGTGCTACGAAAATGAGTGCAAAGAAGGCTGACTGATTTTCCTGAAGAACAGGAAAACGCTGGTAGAGTCGGTTCAATAGATTCGAGGGATATTTCGAATGTAGTCACCACACAGAAGGCAGTATTCCGGAATCAGTCAAAACAAGAGTATCTGAACCAAATTGAATGGATTCTGCAGATTTCGCATTATCCGCTATCGGTTCCGATAATTTTGTTGTTGGCTCCTTATCGGATTTTTCGGGAGTCTTTTCTGACTTCGCTTGATCCGAATCAATCACAAGCGGCGGAATATTTCTCAATTCCTGAATTCTCAGAACATTCTGTTTTCCTCGAATGGTGATCCTGCCCCGATGGTTGAGTAAGTCAACTATCAGAAATAAATTGACCGCCAATAAAGCAAGTAACAGACCATTCACTAGAGACCAGATCAAGACTGATCTGGCGGAACCCCGAAAGAATTCCCGCGCAGGAAACGCGCGGTGGAAGGCGTTGGGCTGACGATTTGACACAGGACCCACCGAATCTGTTTAAATGATTGATAAATGCAACCTGCCTCACATTGTTCAGGCAAGGTCACGGTCTTCAAAAAGGATAAAGGCAACCAGAATCGCGATTCCAGAATAAAGCAGACAGCTTAAAGCCGAATAACCGATATAGATTGGTGGAACCACTGTTCCTGTTGCAACCGCTGGTGACATATTAAAATTATCAAGGTTAGGCAAAACTGTGGCGATCAACTGTCCTGTGAATTTCACAAACTCCAGCCCTTCTGATTTGGCCTGAACCAGATTAGGTGTCAGATGACCTATAATGTAGATCCCAAAGCATATAATCATATTCACCATCATCGGCAGACGGGTTGAAATCGCGACACTGATTGCAGTCAGGATAGCAACTTCCATGTAAATCAGAAGAATACCCGGAAGAATCAGCCAGACAGCTGCCATTTTTTCTGCATGGCTGGGAACATCTTTGGAAGCTTCCCGGGCATCATAACCCACCTTGAAATAAACAAGTAACAGGAAAGTAATCACCATCGGGAGCATCAACCAGACAACGGCTTTGAGTATGCCGAGATATTTTCCGACTATAAATTGACGACGGTTGATCGGCTTCGACAGCAAAGTCATGGCTGTCTTACCTTCAATTTCATCTGCGATACTCGTGCTGGCAGACCAGACCGCAAGCAACAGACTGCATATCAAAATCGTCGCTAAGCCGCAGTCCATCAGCATTTTAACATCGTCGCCCATCGAAAAGAACGGGAGAAATGTGTTGAGCAGTAGCAGAACCAGACCCAATGCCATTAAAAGCATGAACACTGGCTGGCGAATCGCCTCTTTTGTAGTGGCTTTGGCAATCACTCCTGCCTGTGAATAAGAGACCACTCCAAATAGAATCACAAAATATATCAGGACACCAATTCCGGTAATCCACCATTGCACTGTCAAGTCAGCATTTTCTGCAGAAAAAACCAAGAGGCTTTCCATTGTTATATTCACCGATCAAGAAGTTATATGAACTTAAGAATAAAATTACATAATATGTGAGTGCCATTCGCGGCGCATAATCATTCGATGGTAGTACGGAACAGGCTTCTCAGAATGTTGGTTTTATTTTTAAAGTTCTGAAAAACAAACCATTTATGATCGAAAAAAGACGCATCTTGCTCCAGTCCCTAGCTACTTTACCGCGAAAAGGTGATCAAAGTAAAGAATACGGAGCGATTCAGAACATGATTTCCCTAATCTGGTATGAACGTCCGCTATAACTTGCCAGATTCGGTTCAATTCAATTCAAACTTGCTTAGCTACTTAGAGTTAGCGTTTGATTGAAAAGTTCAAACAGCTTGGATCGGGAGTGACTTCCTGAATCGATACATCTGTTACATTTGTTGCAAAAGCCAGCATCATTTCATCAAAAAATTCATCCAGAATCGATTTATCACTCGCCTGGACCATCAGTTCGACAGTCCCGTCTGACAAATTTTTGACAAAGCCACTAATAGGATGCTGGCTGACAAGCCTTGAAGTACGATAGCGAAAACCAACGCCCTGTACACTCCCGTGAAAAACAGCATGCAAACAGACTGTAGCTGCTGATAAATCCGAATGCTGGGAATCAGCACACATTGAACGGGCTTCTAATGTCGAAATATGGAATCATGAATTAGAAACGAATTTTTATCGACAATCGTACTACGATCAAGAAAACTTGAAACGGGAAGAGCAGTTTCCGTTAAGGCGAGGAGGCGCCCTCTTTACATTGACCAGCCTCTGGAAGATCAGAGAAGTCAATACACAACTCTTCTCGGACAATACTCATGCTCCGTGGAGCATCAATGCCTAGCCTGACTGAATTGGGGCCAATTCGAACAACCGTCAAGGTTACGTCATCGCCAATCCGAATTCGTTCACCGGGCTTACGTGATAATACAAGCATTTCTTTTCGAATCCTTCGTTATCTGTTCCCTCATACTTCCCTGTAACCTTTTCAGAAAGGTTGAAGCCAAATTGTAGGATGAGGGTAATTCAAGAGTACTCATTAAGACAGTTTACTGAAAACATTCTCTATTTCCCCGACAACTGCCATCACTACGATGTCGACATCAGTATGATAACACCTTTTGGATTAACGTGTCTAGCCCAGACTTAAAAATATAAAACAGCGACCTGCAACCACAGAAACACTACCCCACACGCCACGCACTCCCTATATTATTGCACAAAATCCAGGCACCCCGAGTATTGCACAAAAAATAGGCAGCAAAACGGGTTGCCCACCACACAAATCGCAGAATCTAGTGGGGTTTTTCAGTTCAATGTTGCCTCACAAAACGCAGAGAACTCCCCCTTTCCGGTATATCGGAAAAGGGTTCGCCGAATCACAACTTCGCCACCGATTACGTTAGAACTGATCCGTTTCAAAATCTGATGAGCGCCAAAGGCGCATGGAATTCGCAGAAGATAGAAAAAGAAGCGGGAAAACCTGATGGCAACCGCTTGACGATTTCAGCACGGATCGTCAGTCTTTAGCAACAGTATTTACCAACTCAAAAATCAGCCTCATTAACGGGGAAATATTATGGTTCGAATCGGAATTATCGGTATTGGTTTTATGGGAATGGCTCATTACGAGGGAGCCAAGAAGCTCAAAGGCGCCAAAGTTACCGCCATTTCAACCCGAGATCCCAAAAAACTGGCGGGTGACTGGAGTACAATTGAAGGAAATTTTGGTCCTCGAGGTGGTCAGGTTGATTTATCTAAAGTCAAACAATACGCCGACTATCACGACCTTTTAGCTGACCCGGATATTGATCTGGTTGACATTTGCCTGCCCACCCAGATGCACGAAAAGGTAGCTCTGGACTCCATTCGAGCTGGCAAACATACGCTTGTGGAGAAGCCAATTGCCCTGGATCTCAAAGCGGCAAACAAAATGGTAAAAACAGCAGAGAAGGCAGGGGTACAGTTCATGGTAGCGCAGGTACTTCCCTTCTTTCCTGAATTTCAGTTTGCTGTAGAATGCGTTCAAAGCAACAAGTACGGCAAACTTCTAGCCGCACATTTTCGCCGAGTTATGGCACCTCCCAAATGGTCGGAAAATATTGAAGATTTTCAGAAGTTAGGTGGCTGGGGGGTCGATTTACATATCCATGACAATCATTTGATCAGCCTGATGTGTGGGGTTCCTCGAAAAGTGACTTCACGCGGGATCGAAAACAAAGGCTATGTAAACCATGTTCATACCGTCTATGATTTCGAAGACCCGAACCTGGCGATCAGTTGTGTCAGCGGAGGCATCGCGGCACGTGGTTTGGAATTTGCGCACGGCTATGAACTCTACTTCGAAAACGCGACAGTCCTATTTGGTGCAGGAACAATGGGAGTGGGTAAGAATAAAGAATGGGTCGTCAGCCAGCCGCTCACACTAATTACTAAAAAAGGTCAATTACAACATCCTAAACTAAAAGGGGGAGACGCCTGGTGTGCGGCATTTACCCTGGAATTACAGGCAGCAGTAGATGCGATTCGATCTGGTGTTGAACCAGAGGCTTTGTCCGGGGCTCTGGCTAGAGATGCTCTGAAAATCTGCTATGCGGAAGCAAAAAGTATCCAGACGGGCCGATCCATAGCGGTCAATTAAGTGTCTCACTTATAGAAATTTCATCTTTACAACAATCACACCGCCGAATCTCGAACGGTTCTTCGATTTCCGGCGGTGTATTTATTGGTAAGTCAGATAAATTGAGTTAATCTGGCTTACTTGAGAATACTAACATTTCTGATCCACCAATCGTGTTGTTTCCATGCTTGAAAATTTACCTCTCCAATCCCTGAAATACAAAGGACTTACTATCGAGGGGTATTCACGCGCTGCCGTTCAGAGTTACTGGAGAGTTCCCGAACTCAAACTGGGCTTCGACATGGGTGCCAGTCCCTGGTCATTCATGGGCACTTCAGTCTTTTTCATTTCGCATGCCCACCTTGATCATATGGCAGCATTACCCGCTTATGTTGCCCGTAGACGTATGATGAAAATGAGTCCGCCCACGATTTATATGCCCGAAGAAGTCATTGATCCAGCCTGGAACATGCTGAAAAGCTGGCAAAAACTGGATCGAGGGCGCATGGAATGTGACCTGGTTGGCTTGAAGGATGGGGAAGATATCCAGCTTTCACGTGAACATGCCGTAACTGCTTTTCGAACCAAACACACAGTTCCCTCTTTGGGTTTTCAGGTCTGGGACTGCCGCAAAAAGCTGAAACCAGAATTCATCGGCAAGCCAGAATCGGAAATCCGTGATGCGCGAGTTGCCGGAACCGAAGTCAGCGAAGAAATTCGCGTGCCTCTCGTTTGTTATACGGGAGATACCGCTCCTGCTGGCCTGGATCATTTCGAAACCGCCTATGAATCCAAAGTACTGATTACCGAGATGACGTTTTATCGTCCCGATCATCGGCGGGAGAAGATCCATAAATTTGGCCATATGCACCTTGACGATCTGGTCGAACGTGCAGAACGATTTCAAAATGAATTGATTATCCTCGCACATTTCAGTACGCGGTATCATGATAATCAGGTGATGAATGCCATCAAAAAACGCCTGCCAGCAGAATTACAAGAACGTATTCACCTCTGGATGTAGAGTTTTGAGTCACAGAAATGAAAACAGCCTGAAGGAAATGGGCTTCCTTCAGGCTGATCGTTTTTTTAGATTAAGCAATTAGACTACGCGTTAATTTCGTACCCTTTACGCTGCTTGCGGCTCTGCCACTGATTGGCATCGTCATCGCCGATAATCTGCTCTGTTTTGGGATCCCATTCCAGTGAACGATTAAGACGAATAGCAATATTTGCCAAATGACATGTCGTAATAGCTCTATGGTGTGTCATGACATCGGAAATTGGTTGTTCCCGCGCATCGACACATTCATAGAAGTTTCGCATGTGATCGCCAGGCTGACGCCCTTTGTAGAGCTTCTTGATGGTATCACTGGAAAGTGGGTTATTCTTCAGGTCTTCTACTGGTTTACCAGTTAAATCGCCACGGCTGACGAACATCCGACCTTCAGTACCTGTAAAGAGAATTCCATTTCGCCCATCGCTTTTGATCGTCATTTTCACTTCGTTCGGGAAAGCGCACTGCACTTCGAAATTGGAAGCAACGTTATAAGCGTCGTCTTTGGTAGGCATGCCATTCTTGAGAGGAATCGGATGTACTGCCGAAATGGGAACGACCTGGGTGGGGCCTGAATGATCCATGCCAATTGCCCATTGAGCGATATCAACATGATGTGCGCCCCAGTCGGTCATTTTGCCACCAGAATATTCATACCACCAGCGGAATTCGTAATGTCCACGTGTTTTGGCACTAGGCTTCTCGCCTTCGCCTGCTTTCCAGCGATAATCTGTGACTGGCGCTTGTCCAAGCCATTTTTCCCAATTCAAGGATTTAGGAACTTCAGCGACCGGAAGAGGACCACTGGGAGCAATGCCACCGATGACACATTCCACTTCTGTGATTTTGCCTAGGCGACCTTCTTTAATAACAGCTACGGCGTTCAGGAAACGCTGTCCCATTTCACTGCGCTGTTGCGTTCCAACTTGAAAAACGCGCCCGGTTTCTTTCAATGTTTTGATGATTTGCTTGCCTTCATCAATCGTCAAAGTCAGCGGTTTTTCGCAATAAACGTCTTTACCGGCTTTCATCGCTTCGATTGCAATTTTTGTATGCCAATGATCGGTCGTGACGATGGTCACTATATCGATTTCGGGGTTTTCGAGAACTTTTTGATAGTCTTCGAACACAGCGACTTTTTTATTATTCCCTTTTTTGCCCTGAATATCTTTCACTCGATCGTGAGCTTTATTCGCATGAGCAGCATCTACATCGCAGACAGCTATCACATCGCCATACTTCATGGCATTAGGACCAACGGAATTCCAGCGACTACCTGTTCCAATACATCCTACTACAGGACGGTCATTGGCTGCCTTGAATTTGTATGCACTGGCAGGATCAATATCAAACCAGAAAGGGACGCTGCTGCCAGCCACAACAGCGGCTGATGTTTTCAAAAAGTCACGACGATTTTGATTAGGTTTACTCACTGAAGACTCCTTATCAACAAAAATAATTGCAAGATGATCAAATTCATTAAATCATCGAGATGCAGGATGATTGATTGTGAACGGACTATTATAATAGACCTTGAAACAGCATTGCAAAGATCAAGCGACTTTTATCTCTGTTTTGCTTTCTATTCTTTTCAGTACGTATTTGATGAGATCCATGCTAAAATGAAACTCAAAATAGAATCTCTCGAGTAGAGAAATAGTGAATCGTTCAGCTCTGCCGCAACCCAAAACGGCACTGTCTACCAATGAAAAAGTAAACGACCTCTTTGTAAGCGAAGTTAATTAAATCAGCTGAGCAATCGATTGATCCAATGCGAACGATCTTACACGTTGATATGGATGCTTTTTATGCATCGATTGAAGAACGGGATCACCCGGAATTAAAAGGGGGACCGATTATTGTCGGCGGTCAAGCTGAACATCGAGGTGTTGTTTCGGCGGCCAATTATGTAGCACGCGAGTTTGGTGTGCACAGCGCCATGCCCATGAAAACCGCGCGTCAACTTTGCCCTCACGCTCACTATTTTCCGGTGCGAATGAAAGACTATGCTGAGGTCTCTCATTGTATTCAGAATATTTTTCGCAAGTATACTCCGCTGGTTGAACCCCTCTCGCTAGATGAAGCATTTCTGGATGTCTCCGGCAGCCAATTATTATTTGGAAGCGGTCCAGATATTGCCGTCTCTATCAAGCAAGAAATAAAAGACTCATTAAACTTGATTGCATCTGTGGGTGTGGCTCCCAATAAATTTCTGGCTAAAATCGCCAGTGACGCCGATAAGCCGGATGGGTTGGTGATCGTGGAGCCGGACGGCATCCACAAATTTCTTGACCCATTGCCCATTTCACGCGTATGGGGTATTGGGAAAGTTGCCGGCAAACGCTTTGCCAACCTGGGAGTTCAAACCATTGCACAATTACGGGCTCTTGACGCGAAATTGTTAGGCGAGTTATTTGGCGAGCAAGGCCAGCATTTGTGGGAACTCTCACGGGGCATTGATGATCGTCCCGTCATTTCCGATCGACAGGCAAAATCGATTTCACGCGAGACTACATTTTCTAAAGACGTGACAGATATGGAAGTTCTGAAAACGGTTTTAATCGAACTGGTAGAGGATGTGGCCCGGCGACTTCGCAAAAACGAACTGCGAGGTAAGACCATTCATCTCAAAATTCGCTACGATGATTTCTCTACATTTACTCGCGCTCTCACTTTAAATCATCCGACTGATATTACTAATGAAATTGAAGAAACGGCATTACAACTACTGAAAAACCGATTGCCTGAGCGTGCTTTATCAATCAGACTCATTGGAGTCGGAGTCACCGGCTTTGATACAAGACCATTACAGCAACGCACTCTCTTTGAAGAAGCAGATCAGCATAAGCATTCTCGCCTCGATGAGGTAAGAGATCAGATTGCAAACCGATTTGGTACCGAATCGTTAAAAAGAGGGACGCGGATTACATCAGACGATTCTGATACTGAGGCAGCTGATGAATAACATCATATTCTCAGTAATCCCTATACTTATTGTAAATATATAATGTTATGAGGCGGGTGCCCAACGTACTTCCTGGCTGATATCGAATCGAACTTTCGTGTCATTGGCGCCTTTTTGGCCCGAACGACTGCTGCCTTGATCAATCAACTTTTGCAGATCGACGGTCATCTGCTTTACAACTTCCGGATGTAGTCTGGCCAAGTCATTCTGCTCGCTGATATCGGAATCCAAATTATAAAGTTCCGTTATCGTTGGCTTACCTCGTGATTGTTGAAGGTTTTTACCACTCATTTTGAAAACGATTTTCCAGGGACCATTTCGGTAGGCAAATTCGCCGTGGTTCGAATGATTCACGAGTGAGGTACGCAGTTTGTCGTTTTTCTGATTCAATAAAGAAGGAAGAAAACTGATACTGTCCTCTGCTCCGATTGAGGGTAATTCGACTCCTACAATATCCGCGTTCGTAGCAATTAAGTCTGTCAGACAGACCATCTTGTCACTGCGCGTGCCTGACTCAACCCTTTTAGGCCAGCGCACAACAAGTGGAACACGGTGTCCGCCTTCCCAGATATCTCCTTTGTGTCCACGATAGGGTCCACTAGGCTGATGGCCCGCTTTGACCAATTCATTCCACCCTGTGTAGTGTGAATGACCATTATCCGCAGTAAAAATAACAACCGTGTTCTCGGCGATCCCCGCTTTATCAACGGCTTGAATAATCTGGCCGGCAGACCAATCTGTCTCCATCACAAAGTCTGCAATGGGAGCAATTCCACTTTTACCGCGAAATTTTTCCGAAGGCACCACTGGTTCATGTGGTGAAGTCATTGAAAAATACAGGAAGAATGGCGAATCTTGTTTTGCTTGATCATGAATATATCGAACAGCACGTTTAGTGATTTCCGGGAGAATCTTCTGCATCCTCCAATCTGGTGCGGTGGGTGCACCAACAAATCCTTTGGGTAAGACAATTCCTTCACTGGGATCCAACTGAAATTTTGCAGTTGGAAGACTCGTAACATGATCATTTTCAATAAAAGCGAATGGAGGAAGGTTGGGAAGATCAACCCCAAAGAAGTAATCAAACCCGCGTTCAGTCGGTCCGCCTTTAATCGGTTTTTTGAAATCCCATTGCAGTTTCCACTGTCCGTTTTTTTTCTCCATCATACGACTGGGTTGCGGGCCAGCCCATTGCCAACCAAGATGCCATTTTCCGACGCAGGCCGTCTGATAACCCTGTTTTTTAAGTAATCCCGGTAATGTAAGCCGATCTCTGGTAATCAGTGGTGGCTCATAAGCGGCGACCACCCATTCCTGCAAACGGGTCCGCCAACTGTATCGGCCGGTCAATAACCCATAGCGTGTAGGCGTGCAGACAGCTGATCCACTATGAGCATCGGTAAAACTCATCCCCTGTGACACGAGACGGTA
>NZ_CALEMX010000335.1 GCF_937910335.1 uncultured Gimesia sp.
AGAATGTACGACTTATTCACATCAGCCAGTTCTCGAATTTTTTGGGGAAGCCCGACGGTCGAGACGGTGATTTTTCGCGCACCGATTCCCATGCCTCCTTTGTGATTGAGCGTATCCAGTGCGGGGATCAAAGCAGAGAGATTCGCAAGTGGCTCTCCAATTCCCATGACGACAATATTCGAAACGCGTTCATCTTCGCCGATGACCCGATCCAGTCTCAGGATCTGTTCCAGAATTTCTCCCATCGTCAGATTGCGAGTCAATCCCAGCAGGCCACTGGCACAGAAGACGCAGGCCATGGCACAGCCAACCTGCGTGCTGATACAGACGGTGTTTCTTTTGGGTTCCCGCATTAACACGCATTCCACGTGATGGCCATCGTGTAGTTCCAGTAACAATTTTTCAGTGCCGTCTCTGGATGTCTGATGTTTCACAATGGTCGTTGAAAACAGCCGAAAATTTTCTTTCAACAGGTCACGAAACTTCTTTGAAATATCGTGCATGGCATCAAAGTCGTTGACACGTTTAGTGAAAATCCAGCGTCGAATCTGATCGGCACGATAGGACGAAGACTCATGCTGAATACACCATTCGGCGAGTTGATCGCGGGTCAGGTCGGTGATCAAGGGGAGCGGGCGGACTTCTGAAGAGTCTGTCTGCGGAGTATCATTGTCGGAAGGTAGCATGGTTTCTTGGCTCAAGCAGGTATGCTCGCAATCGATCTATGATGCCGCGAGCAGAGAACGCAAATTAGTCCGTTAGAAATCCAGCCTGGTATCATACTAATGGCTGGGTATACAGTAAAGCTATCATAGCGGTGTCGTAGTCATAAGACTACTATTTCTCTGCTCTCTTTTTTCGATTCTGATATCAGCGAACCATGCAGACAGCTAAGTTACGGTACATTAGTCATCTTCAAAAACTCAGCCAATCAAAAGACAAACAAGCGGAAAACGCTACATATCAAGGGTTTTTATGAATTTGTCTCACTGCTTGAGTTTTAGTGAAATGTCCTTTGAACGGTGTGCGGAGGCGGGTTTATGTAGCACTTAGCGTAGCACTTTTTTAAATGAATTTGTAACCGGGTGAAGTTTCATGTTGGACGGAATGTAGATGCCGTTTGGTGGGGTGGTTTCGTGATTTACTTATGGACCTTAGGAGCCGTGTGCTGAATTTATACCGTTCATTCCAGAGAATGGATGGTCTATAAGAGAAAAGGCTGGAACTTTATTTGGTGAAAGTATCTCTACATCCTTGATTGGGGTAATTTTCTTATGGTTTATCCGTTACATGCTCCCTGAAAGACTTAAGCAGTAGACCACTTGGTTAAAGCCGAAGGACAGCTAAATGCACCGATTACTAGCTTTACTCGCTCTACTCCCATCTCCGCTCTTGGCCGAGCCCACAGAAGTAATCCATATTCTGAATCATCATTATGTCTCGCGGGATGATTACGAACAAGACGTATGGATTGAAAATGCACATCCAGTTAACGGACGGGGCGTTTATGTATCTCCGGTCAAAGAAAAAAGAATTACTCCCATCTTTCGATTCCCTGTCAGATTCCAAATGAAAATTCTTGAATATCAAAAAGAATTAGATGAAAGATATTCAGCGTTTCTTGATAACGTTGAAGCAATCCAGGGACAACAGGTTACAGTTCTCAAGAGTCTAATCAAGAAACACAATCTCAAGGGCGTCTACCTTGAAGGACTGACAGAGAAAAATCACGGGAGAACAATGAAGATTATTGAGACGATAAAGAAGGACGAGAAAACCAAAACTGAGAAGGATGAAAAAGCAAAACCGAAATCAAAGAATCCAGATGATGAATTCGGAGAACTCACCTTTGACTCGCTCTCCAAGGCCGCCGACGACGAGTATTTTAACGCTTTTATTGCTGCTATAAACAAAACGCATCTACTCGAACTCGGAGCTGCTGGACAACTGGTTGTTAAAGGTGAACTCAAGACGTTATTACCGGCTGAAGACTCAAAGGCTTTTCAGGCCGCTAATCCGTTCCTACCTGATGGAAAGATCGTGTTCAACAAAAAGGCCGACAAAGCCCGAGAGGACGCGATTGTCAGGAACCTACTGAAGGGTAACGGTGTCGTGGTGATTATATTGGGCGGCGCTCACGATCTGTCTGACAACCTAGAACGACTCGCTAAGGGTGTGAAATACACGCGGGTTGCAGTGTCGAAATATAAAGAGATTATGAATAATTAAGCTAGTAGCTAAAGAGCCAGCGCTTTAGTCATCGTCAGGTGGTGCGGGAAAGCTGATGACGGTCCCTTTTTTCTTTTTGCTATCCTTCTTTTTGTCGTCTTTCTTTTCTTTGGAAGATTTCACGTCATAGATAAGAGTAGGGGTGAGAGCAGGAATCGCCGGTGGTGATTGTGGAATGGAAAGATCCGGTATTGTAAGTATAGGAAGTTTCGGTTCAGTCTTTACCTGCATGAATTCTTCACTTTTTGGAATCAGAGGTTGAGTATCCTTAGACAGTTGAGGAGTCTCAGGAGTAATCATCGGTTTTTCACGAACAATTCTACGGCCGTCATCATTGATGGCATCACCATGAAAGGCAATTCTCTGCCCTTGAATCTCTGCACCCACAATTCGAAAATGTTGGCCAGGGGGTGGTTTCAGCGCGAATTTCATCGCAGGATTTCGTTTTTGAGTATTGGAAGATGCCAGCATCAGATCGAGAGAAGAACCATCGGGATATTTGAGACGCAATTTGGGTTGCGCGTCAGCTGTTGTGGAATTTGCAAAGGGATTACCAAAATCGGCAACGCGTTCGAATCGTGCCTGGATTTCATTTTTTCCCGCTACCAGTCTCGGTCGGGAATAGGTTTTGTTGGCCATGATCAGTTCTGAATTCGACATATGCAAATGCCAGTTTCCTGTCGAGGCAATGACGATATCATCAGGACCAAAATGCAATTGTTTATAAATATATAACGAAGATTCAATCTGAGCCGTCGCGACCTGAGGCGTTTTATTGGCTCCGAGAAACATGGCGCATTGAATCAAGGTCGGAACGGGCACTGATTGTACGATCTTAGGTTGACTCAACTGGGCTATCATCTTCTGTTTGTTGTTGGTGGCATAATAGAGTGACAGCAATGCAACGGAACTCTGCTTTGATTCCAGATCCACATCAAGATTGCGCAAAATAGCTTCTTCGGCCTGATCATTTTTCTGATACTTTTGCAAAATACGTGAGCAGAGAAGATTGGCTTCCCAAACATCGCTGGAATAGGTCTGTGATTTTTGAGCCATCTTTGCAGCGCCGGGTTGTCCCAGATAGTCGCGTATTCCAGCCAGATTTGCAGTTCCTGAAGCCAGCATATCATCACGACGAAAAAAACCATCGCCGACGGTTTCAAGCTGATTATATGTATCAGAGGCTGCGAAAAGTTGTCCCTCAGATTGCTGAGTGCGAGCGACGTAGTACCAGTACGGAGGGTAATGGCTCATAAAGCGTTCCAGGCGCTTTAAAATTCGCAGGCGAACTCGTGGATTCGGTTCACGCATCGCCTGGTCGAGCGATTCCAGATCGTCGTCTCGAATCAGCCAGTCATCGGGAATATTTTTCTCTTGCGCCAGTTTCCAGAATGTATCCATAAACAGAGTGGATCTGGAAATCACGGTTTCCATTCGTTTCTTGTCTACTCCCCAGACATCCAGGTCTTTTTGTGCTTCGACATTTCGATAATCCCACCAGCTGTTGGCTCCATTGCGGACGGCATTGCCAAACTGCAGTGTTAAAACATCGGTAGACAAGGCGAGCGCATTTGTCGCCATTTTCTGGCGTGAATGATATTTGTGTTTATTTTTGAAGTATTCTTTTTCCTGTTCCGCGATTTCAACCTGACCGATTTCGTCGAGGACCGAAGAATAAAGTTTGATAACTTCTTCGTCTCCCACGCCATTCAGATTGAGGTTATTCAGGATTTTTTCGCGTTCCTCATACATCACTTCTTTAGAGCCGGATTTCTTAATCCGATAGAAGGAAGCGCGGCAGTAGTTGAGTGCCACCGCGGTTTTGCCGGCTGAGGGATGCGGTTCTTTTTTGGTATCTTCAGCGCGTAACAGGATCATCTCTGGCCCATTGAGTGTGAAGGCAATCAGAAATAGAACTGTTGGAAATCGGAGAAGAGTCGGCATTGGATCTCCTTAACTGCCGATCAGTATCAGTAACAGTATTTTGGCAGGGCTGTATTTTTGATAGTTAATGTGTTGTGCATCTATCATGGAAATTAATTTCATTACCATAAATTTACACCATGAATGAGCCCTGTGTTGGCTTTACCTGACTTTTTGCTCAATTTTTCGAGTCTCTGAACTCTTTAAAGGCCGGTTGTGTAAAATGGGGTGAGTTTGTCAGGTATTTGTATCAATGGCATCCAGATTCTTATGAGTGGGGCAAAAAAATCCCACTGATCCTCGAAGGAATCAGTGGGATAATCGAATCAATGGAGTATTTTTAATACTCAGGCCGCTTGGGATTGGCGCGGTGTTTCTGAGTAAAGCGTGGGGAATTGTGAGGAAGACAGTCGCCCCAGGCTTTCAGCGATACCTCTTACGATAGTTTCCTGTTGCGTTTCTGTCAGCTCCGAGAAAATCGGTAGTGCCAGACACTCACTTGAAACAAGTTCGGTTTCTGGTAGATCTCCTGCCTGATAGCCAAGATATTGGAAGCATTGTTGCAGGTGTAAAGGACGGGGATAGTAAATGGCACATCCTATATGCTTTTCTCTCAAGTCATTAAGTACTTTATCCCGCTGTCCTCCTTTGACACGAATACTGTATTGATTATACACGTGTCGCCGATCCGGCAGGACTGTTGGTGGATCGATGCAATCAAGTAGCTGATAGTGACGGATCAGGGCATTGTAGCGGCGTGCGTTTTCCTGACGCTCTGTAGTCCACAGGTCAAGGTGCTTTAACTTAACCCTTAAGACGGCAGCCTGTAATGCATCAAGTCGACTATTGATTCCAATTTCCGTGTGTTGATAACCGCCGACGTCTCCATGAACGCGTAAACGTCTGATGCGAGTGGCCAGTTCGGGATCGTCAGTAGTGACAAGCCCGCCATCTCCAGCACCTCCCAGGTTTTTTGTAGGGAAAAAGCTGAAGCAGCCAATGGTACCTAATACGCCCGCGCGTCGACCGCGATATTCTGCTCCAATGGCTTGTGCCGCATCTTCAATGACCGGAATTCCATTGCGAACGGCATTTCTCCAGATCGGTTCCATATCGGCACATTGTCCAAAAATATGAACCGGCATGATGGCCTTGGTGCGTTCGGTAATTTTACTCTCAATGGATTCGGGGCAAAGATTCATGCTGACAGGATCAATGTCGGCAAACACTGGGGTTGCACCAACGCGAGCAATGGAGCTACCAGTGGCAAAAAAGGTGAAAGGGCTGGTGATGACTTCATCACCGGGTCCAATTTCCAAGGCCATTAACGCCAATAGCAGAGCATCCGTTCCAGAGGCGACACCAATGGCATTTCGGGAGTCACAATATTCAGCGATATCGCACTCAAATTCAGCGACTTCATCTCCGAGGACAAATGCCTGATCGTCGAACACTCTCAGGACCGTTTCCTGAACTTCGGATTTAATTCTCTGATACTGGGCGACAAGATTGATGAAAGGGACAGGTGTGGGGGTGTTTTTGGTCATTCAGCGACTCCATTCGCTATGTGAATCCGGTTGGTCCGTATTCAAAAACAGGTAAATTAGTAGTTTTGAGAGACTTAGTACACCTAATATTCGGTCAAGGTGCAGATATTTGAATCACATTGAGTTATTTCCATCTTGGATTTTTCAGCCATGATTCAAAATTTCGTTGGTAGATTATGCCGAGAACCATTTTCTGTCAATATGTGTCGAACTGAAAAGTAGCGATGCCGGCGGTAGATTTGAGAAGTTGTTGTCATGGCCGGTCAGAGCTAATTTCGCAATCTGCCAATGATTGGCTTTCAGATTGCCGATAGTAGAAGCATTGTCAGTATTTATGCTCGTTTTGACAGCCTTGACACCTGTTTTTACGAGTTCTAGGATGAACTTGCAATTCAAGGTTGAAACAAGATTCAGAAATCGACTATATAAGAATTATCTATCTGTCAGGTGCGAAATAGAGTTATTCTAAATGCCCGGCAGGTAGTTATTAGATATTTGAAGCCTATACTGTTTGAGTAGGTTTCAAACCGAGTGTTTATCTCCATTAGAGTAAAGTCCAGAAAGGAAAACTCATGACGCACGTAGTTACAGAGGCTTGCTTCAATTGCAAATATACAGATTGTGTCGTAGTTTGCCCTGTTGAGTGTTTCTACGAAGCAGATTCAATGGTTTATATCAATCCAGATGAGTGCATTGACTGTGAAGCATGTGTTCCTGAATGTCCGGTTGAAGCCATTTATCATGAAGATAACGTTCCAGAAAAATGGCAGGATTATATCCAAATCAACGCAGAAAAGTCGCAGGAACTGCCTGTGATCACCGAAAAGAAAGAGCCTTTGGCCGATAACTAGCCTGTATCCAGGTTTACTGTAGCGTCTCCAAGGCCCTATGGTTAAATGGGATTCGTTCTAGTTGCCTGAGAACTCATATTCTGCATGAAGATCTGAAAAAATAAAACACCCCATTACCGGTTTGGTAATGGGGTGTTTTTGATTAATCGATGACCTTGAGTCGTTGTCCCAATTCTCTGAGAACTTCGATATCGCTGTCAGGCCTGGTCGGGCTTTGTGGATGTGTTAAGTTGGTTTTTGTCCAGCCTCGCAGATGCAGAAACTGGGCAGCCGAGTGTTTATATGCTGCCGACGGGCTGCGAAAAGTGAAATACCCCAGATACTGTAATTGATCATTCAGTTCATAAAATGCAGGATCGCCGGCGGCCCAGTAGGCATCACGCTTTGCAAACAGATCGGGTGCAAAGGTACTTAGTCCCAGCAGATAATCACTACCGTATTGGACCATATCGATGCCGAAATCATTGCCTGTGAAGATTTTGAAATCGGGCCGTTTCTGATCGCGAAGCTGCAGGCGTTCCCATTCGGGTTCGCGATGGAACGAGGAATGTTTGGCTCCGATACATTGTAGCATTTCCATCAATGCCGCATAGGTTTCCAAATCATACACTGCTCCAAAGGGAAGCAGGTCCCTGGTTAATTCAAAGGCAATAAAACGGTCCGTGTTGGCAGCGATCGTCCGATAGGACTCCACAATTTGAGCCGGCGCTTGATCGACTAAACCGTATGACTGAAAAATGACCGGCGTTCCACCATATTCCTGTATCAGATCAATCTTTCTCTGATAACCTGCAGCGTCGAAACCGGCACCCGGCTGATCGCTGACGAACGCTCCCGCCACAAAGGGGGCACCACTGAGCGTGTCTCGCGCGATGTTCAGGACTTCGATAAACGTGGACTCATCGATGAGGTTCACGTATCCCGTATCCATATTAACAGCAGGAGTGATTCCCACTTCTGCTGTTCTGGCGACATGTGATCTCAATGAATCGCGATCAATTTCCCCGGATTCCAGATAAGGGAGCAATACAGCAGAGATCCCCGTAATTTTTCGACGAGGTTTGATCATACTGACAGGGTCATATGTAGCTTCTGGCATTTGAGGGTTCCTTGCTATATATTCTATGTTGTTATTGATTCTGGCAAATCAACTGTCAGGATACCAAATTCGCGTTCGATCTTGGAGGCATACATGAGTTTTCAACACAGAGTTTATTTCAGTTGCTTCTTTTCACTCAGTTTGATTTGTTCCTCCATAAGTGCCGTGGATGCGGCTCAGAAACAGAAACCGAATGTCCTGTTTTTATTCACTGACGATCAACGTGCAGACACCATTCATGCTTTGGGAAATCCTCTGATTCAGACTCCGCATCTGGATGAACTGGCGCGGAGCGGGTTCGTGTTCAACAATGCCTATTGCCTGGGAAGCAACTCGGGGGCGGTCTGCGTTTGCAGTCGAAATATGCTGCTCAGCGGACGAACCTATTTCCGTTGGACGGGCCGTTTTGCTTCCGCGAAGAAACCGAATTTTCCCGATTCCATGAAAAAAGCGGGTTACTATACCTACCATCATGGCAAGAAAGGAAATACGGCAGTCGAGATTCATAAACGCTTCGATCAATCGAAGTATTTAAATGATCAACAGGTGCGATTACTGGGACAGCCCGGAAAAGAAATCGTTGACAATGCCATTCAGTATTTAAAAACAAAACAAGACAAGCCCTTTTTTATGTATCTGGCGTTTGCCTGTCCGCACGATCCACGTGTTGCTGATCAGGAATATCTGGATCTCTATCGTCGCGAAAAAATAACACTACCAAAAAATTATTTGCCTTTGCATCCCTTCAATAACGGGGAGCAACTGGTGCGCGATGAGTTACTGGCTGGCTTTCCTCGAAGCAAAGCCGAAGTCCGGAAGCATTTGCATGATTACTATGCCGACATCACCGGTCTGGATGGCCACATCGGACGGTTACTCAAGGCACTCAAAGAGAGTGGTGAATATGACAATACGGTGATTATTTTCTCTTCCGATCATGGTCTGGCAATGGGCAGCCATGGCTTGATGGGAAAACAAAGTCTTTACGAACACAGTATGAAATCGCCACTGATTTTCAGTGGGCCGGGAATTCCAAATGGCAGTAGTGATGCGCTGGTTTATCTCTATGACATTTTTCCCACTGTTTGTGAAATGGTGGGAACGGAAGTACCTCAGGGACTGGATGCAGACAGTTTCTGGCCTGTAGTAACGGGTAATCAATCTCGAATTCGGGATACGCTGTTTACCTCTTATAAAGAGGGACAGCGATCTGTGCGCGACAAAAGATGGAAATTGATTACCTATCCGCAGATCAACAAGTCACAGCTGTTTGACTTGCAAAACGATCCTGATGAAACAACTAACTTATTTGACCAGTCAGCCTGTCAAACTCATTCAAAACGATTGTTGGCGAAGATGAAAGGCTGGCAGAAGAAAGTCGGGGATACCAGCCCGCTGGTATCTTCTACTCCTCAAGATGCCATATTTAATGTTCCGACACCTGCAGAGCTCGAAAAGCTGAAGCAGCCCCGGAAATCTAAAAAGAAGAAAAACAAAAAGAAATCATCGTAAGCAAGATCGAAAACTCAATGCAATCTGAAGAACGTCCGCCGATTCGTTTAGACCAGTTTTTAAAACAACAGGGCGCTGTGGGAACGGGAGGGCACGCCAAGGTTGTCATCCAAGCTGGAGAAGTGACGTTGAATGGCGTGATCGAAACCAGACGTAGCAAACAGCTGTCACCGGGTGACATCGTCGCTTATGCCGATGAACAGTGGTGCGTTGAATGACGTTCGTCCCAATCACCTCACGGTTTTACGGCAGAAGCTGAAAATACTGCCAATAATCACCACGAAGACAATCAATGCGAGATAGTCTGTGAGAGTGGCATCGTCCCAGAGACCGAGAAAATAATAAACCCAGCCGTCAATCCAGAATTCCATCTGAAGCCCTCCCCGTTACAGGCCCGCAACGAATTGTGGTATGACTAATTCTACCCTCTGCAGAGCTTCAGGTTTGAAAGAAAGTGGAATGATATATTAAGAAACATTGATGGTTGTTTTTTAGAAACGGGGTACTTGCTTGAGTGACTCAATTTTTTTGGCTTCCGCTTCAAAGTCGGTATCGTGGGGAACCAGTTTCTGGAGCTGTAATAATGTTTCCTCCGCTTCTGGAATCAGTGAGTAAAACAGTTGATATTTAAGCAATAACTTTAACACTCGCGGCCTGTTGGGAATGACTGTATTCACCCGTTCAACTAAATGAAGTGCCTTTCCCGGCACTCCGTATTCTTCGTACGATTGAGTCAGAACCGAAATATCCGGGAGGAGCTCTGCTATCTGTTGTGCTGTTTTGAC
Source organism: uncultured Gimesia sp. (assembly GCF_937910335.1). Lineage (GTDB taxonomy): Bacteria > Planctomycetota > Planctomycetia > Planctomycetales > Planctomycetaceae > Gimesia. Next base: position 9,947 of record NZ_CALEMX010000335.1, read on the forward strand.
ATCATGTTTCTGTTTCGGTTTATTTAACCCGCATTTCCCAGATGACTTCCCTCGCTTTGGCACGTAATTTGCGCCAT
>NZ_CALEMX010000336.1 GCF_937910335.1 uncultured Gimesia sp.
GTGCCGAAGGAGATTGTGCCGAAGGAGATTGTGCCGAAGGAGATTGTGCCGAAGGGGCCGGTGTAGAATTCGGTGCAGGTGTTACCTGTTTTGCAGGCGTTGGCTTGCGTTCGGTTTTTCTTTTTACGACTTTTTGATCTAGCGCTGCTTCGCCTAGCGCGAGACCTTCTGCCATCAGAATGGCCTGCGAGCTGACGGCTCCTGTTTTTGTCGCTTTGACGCGGGCGCGGAACGTGCGTGACTGTTTTGAATCCAGTTGATCGATTTTCAATGTGAGTTGTCGACCCTGTTGATGTTCCAGCCCTGCGGGCAGGTCCAGATCCAGGCTGACTTCCTTCTGATTTCTCTCTCCCTGATTAGTGATCACAAAATCAATTCCGAAGATGTCTCCCTCGGTCACCGTTTCAGGGCCTTTGATTTGTACATCCAGATTCAGAGCAGTGATTTGAGTCGAGGCTGCTACATTCGAAACCAGTTTGATCTTCGAATTTGTTTTTACATTCCCAGTCTGATTCAGAAATACTTTGACACGGAGTTCGCGTTCTTCATTGGGATCCAGCCGGGAAATTTTCCAGTGCAGATGATTTTCTTTGACTTCCCCTCTTGGAGAAAAATCAACCAGACTGGCCAGAGGCGAGAGCGTTTCATCAACGTGTACATCGTAGGCAGGAGAGGTGCCACTATTTTTCACAAGAATGGAATAGGTTAACAATTGATTCGCGGTTCCCGATTCGGGAAACTGTTTGCGAATATCCAGATTCAATTTCGCTTCCTGCTGCGGCGCGGTCACACGCGTCAGATGATCGAGTCGGCTGCGTTCGAAGGGTTGTTCCTGTCCCACCTGTAGATGTTGTCTACTGGGTTGACCACCGGGATAACGTTCGTGGTACAGTGTAGGGCGAATGATTTGAGGTTCTATCAGATCAACTCTGGCAAGATCAATGAGTTTCCAGTTTTGATCAAACAGGAATCGATCAGCGGGCTCCAGTTGACTATGCAGTTCAACTGAATCAGATTTTGCTTCGACTAAAAACTGCGCGTCGATATTCGGGTCCAGCATTTCCCGTTCGATGATTCTGATTTTCTGAACATTCAATACCAGTGATGATGCAGGTTCTGGCGCCAGATTAAAATCGGGCAATTCGAGTCGAGTCGGTTTTTCTTCTCGGGCTGCAATCCCTGAGAAAGGACGATGCTTATTCCCAAACGAGACATAGAGTGGCTCTGTTTCAAAATCGACCAGGAGAAACGAGTCGGGGGGAACGAATTCAATGCGTGAATCGATGGGCTTCGAATCGGGCAGGCTTCCCAGGATAACGGGTTTCGCAAAGTCGGCGGCAACATCCATAGGCCTGTGATCGGGCATGGCCAATAAAAGTAAAACCGTAAGGATGATGGCGATCGCGCCAACGCTGGAAGCTAGAGACCATTCCGGATCTTTACCAAAAAACGATTTCACTTTCTGCATCCAGAGTGGAGCGTAATCTTCAAATCTGAGAGAGAGATCAAAGTCACTTGCATCCCACTCGCGCGGGCTTTCCGTGCCGGAATCTTCCCATTGACCGGTCCCTGAATCCTCAGTCTCAAACGACTGTGGTTCACGACGATTCCAACTCGAGTTTTGGTCATTTGACTCGGGCATGACAGTATCAAGTCCGTTGAATATGCTTGCAGCCGATCCTGGCAACAATTTTCTCATAATGAGGTAGTGAAGATACGCAGAAGGTGAAAATTAGCAAAAACAACCGTCAAAGGGAAGTGCGATTCAAATTTGAGCGACGATTACGTATATTATTGTAAAGGTAGAGAGATATGGCAGACTGAGAAATATTAGGTATTCTGATATAGTCAACATGTTCACACTGAATGAAACCAAGACAGAGGAACAGCATCATGGGACAGATCAATCGTCGTACATTTTTGAAGACTGCATCAGCCGGAGTGATGGCGGCTCAGACCGGGGTTGGCTTGCGTGCGGACAGTAAATCCCGCGTACTTCTGCCGACGAAAGTGGTCGATACCCATACACATTTTTATGATCCCACGCGTCCCGAAGGCGTGCCCTGGCCTCCCAAAGGTTCTTCACTCTATCGCAGGGTCTTGCCGAAAGATTTTGTCGAACTGAAAAAATATCAGCCCGTGAATGCCACGGTGGTTGTGGAAGCCAGTAAATGGGTAGAAGACAATCAGTGGATTTTGGATCAGGCGAAAGAGAATCCGGTCATTATCGGTTTTGTGGGAAGATTGACACCCGGCGAAGAAGACTTTCGCAAACACCTCAAACGATTTTCCAAAAATCCGCTCTATAAAGGCATTCGCGTGTTGCATAATGTGATTCAGGCGGGATTACCAAATCAGCGATTTGTCGACGATTTGAAAATGCTGGCTGATGCGGGACTGGAGATCGATTTGAACGGTCCGCCGGCCACACTAGAAAGTGCACAGCAGGTGGCAAAGCTGGTTCCCGATTTACGAATCGTCGTGGATCATATCGGCAACACAGCTGTCAACGGAGACGAGATCGACCCGCAATGGAAGCGATCTATGGAAGCGCTGTCCGATCAAAGGCAGGTCTTTATTAAAATCTCCGCATTAGTAGAAGGCGCCTCACGGAAAAATCCCAAAAAGGTTCCCGACGACGTTGCCTATTATCGTCCCACGCTGGATGTAATCTGGAAAAACATTGGCGTCGACCGCATGGTCTTCGGCAGTAACTGGCCCGTCTCCGAACGCGCCGCCGACTACGTCACGCTGCAAAAAATTCTGGTTGAGTATTTGCAGGACAAAGGGCAGTCCGCTCTCGACAAAGTCTTCTGGAAAAATTCCAAACTCGCGTACCGCTGGGACCGCTATCCCGGGGAGTGAATTCGAAAGCGGATCGTGGCGTTCAATTCATTTTTCCGAAATGGGAAATTGATTAAAGAGCACGCCCCAGTTCCATAGTGGATAGGCTTGTCCAACGCGATTGCCATAGGCTGAGTCAGCGAACTGATAGATTGCCGACTCGGGATCGGAATCCCGCAGGTTCCCGTAGGAAAAGCCACGCATTGTGGTGAGTGTCTGGCCTGTCTCAAAGTCTGTCAGGTTGCGGCGTTCGCGATTCTCGAAACGCAGAATCGTTGTTCCTTCTTTTTCGTCAACGTAGCGGATGGGGACTCGCGCATAGGCGTCGCCGGTGAGCATGTTGGTAACATAGAAGGCTCCTTCGGCGATCAGTGGTTTCAGTTGCTGCTCGAGATTTCCGTTAATGAGCAATTCGGTGGTTGGCTGGTCGGCAATTGAAGGTCCTTTTCTGACACCGACGATTTTCCCGATCTGACCGGCATAAGGCAAACCGTAGCTGAGGTTGTAGTTTGTGTCTGCTTTCAAGGGCGAGGCCAGCCGGATACGGATGCGGTTGGGCGATTCAACTTCAATAGACCTGATGACCATGATCGCGCGGGTGGTGTCACGGATTTGGAATCCATAGAGTGATTGGAAATTGTCGCCTGACGGATACTGTTCGCGCGGAAGAAACGTTTCATCTAAAACGAGTGGAGGTCTTGGTACCTGAAATTCTACAAGCACACTCGTTCGATCGGGGGCGATCCATGACTTTCGCGGACGCAGGGGTTGCCATTTTTCACTTTCTATAAGGACGCGATGAACAACCTTGGCAACCTGCTCACCGAACCAGCGTTCGCCATCTGCGGACAGGTGAATCGGATCTCCGTATCTACCTGCATAGCGACTGTTGACGGCACTCGGCACCATGTAGTGGGGGCCGACCATCGTGATGTGGGGGTCAAGGTCGGCTGCCATGAGTTGGGCCTCGCCAGCCGGACTCAGGGTCTGGTACGTAAACATGGGGATTTCGTCGGTTTGTCCCGTGATCTTCTGCAGGTCGCGCGACCATTGCTTTCGATAATGGATGAGCCGATCGCGATACCATTCTTGTCCTGTGGGTCGCGTGAGTTCCTTCCCCCAGCGACTGGGATTGATGCCGCCGGTGGGGCCGGCATTCGCTTCGCCCTGCATCCAGATCAAAGCGGCGATACCAAAGTCTTTTCCCATTGCTTCCGCTTGACCTCGGGCGCGACGTGCATCGTCGAGACTGGTTTTGTAATAGCCGCCACCATGTTGGCGCGAGGCGGGAGTGCGATCATCGGTGGACTGATCGACGCTGGAAAGCTCGTCAATGAGACGTCCGCCCTGACCGGCATAAGCGGCCAGAAAGTGAGGAGCCTCGTTCTTCAGCCGGCCTTGGTTTTTCGGAGAACCGGGCAAACGGGCTTTTAAATGATCGGCCATTCCGTTGGCGATGGTTTCACCCAGGCCGCCATTTTTTGTTGCGGTGAGAGGCACGAAGGTAAACTGCTCAGCGGGTCGTGCTTGCGGTTTGTTACCAAGCTTGCCGTAAGACCAGGTGCGCACTCCGCGTTGGAACATCAAGTTTCCCCAGCCTTCATCAGTGGGTGTGACGCGTGGTAAAGACTCGGCACCTTCGCACAAAGATTGTCCCATCAGCCACAAGCCAATGATGTCTCGCTTGAGAACAGGCCGGTTTGCGGGCGGCTTTGGCTTTTCTTCGGAGAAGCACAATGTTGTCGGTAATATGACGAAGGCGATGATTAAGGTCAGGTGTTTCATGGTGTATGAGTGGTCCTACTTCAGTGGGTGTGACTTGTCAATTCATCCGCAGTTCCTTCTACAGCACCATGAATACTCCTTTAAAATCAGCTGGCCAGAGCACGGTATATTGCTCACCAGATATTTCCCGATGGGCTACCTTACATTGGTCCAAAATGCCTTGTAGTTCAAGTTGGTTTCGAAGCAGGTCGAAAGTCGCTTTCGGATCAGATGTGATGATGAAGATATTCGCTTCACCCGAGCCGAAATCATGCCCATCAATATTTGCCGCACTGCCGACGGCCCCAATCATCCTGTCCTCAAGTCGCACCAATGCATCGAAATCGTCGAGCGATTCTGCTGGGAACTGTATGATCAATTGATATTCCATGTTGCTCTCTCCATCTCGTCGGGCTAAGCGTCACTATTTGTTATTTGACTGAATCATTCCGTATAAGGTGTCGCAGAAGTTTTATCTGTAGCAGGAGACAAAATATCGTACCAAACTGAAGTAGTCTGTCTACGGGAAGGAATTTACAGAGGTTTTTTCTTGCAATCAAAAAACGGTTACTGGTGTTAGAGGCGATCAGTGAATCGTCTTGTTGACATGTGCTATCCTTCTACTACACGCTCAAGCAA
>NZ_CALEMX010000337.1 GCF_937910335.1 uncultured Gimesia sp.
TGTACAGTTGTTATACAAATCTCATACACCGCCAATTGAGAGACATTTTCCCTTTTGAGAGTGAATGATCGCAAAATATGAAGAGTCGAGAGAAAATTAGATAACCCTAAGTTATTTATTTATTTGAGTTTGTGAATTAAATAATCAATTAGAAAGTTTCCAACTCTCGACATTTATCTATCGTAGTGAATAATACTCACGGAGGGGTTTTGTTGAAAACCCAGTATCATTCTGGAATGTTTCTCCTATCTTGAGCCTGTTTAGGAGCTATGCTTTGGGAAAATCGGCGATTGAGTTTTCTTGCTGAATTTGAACTTTATGAGGGGAATAGGACGTGGTACGAAAAGACGCAATAATCGGGTTGCACAAGCAGCTTTTGAATAGAAGAGACGAGCTCAAAAAACTTGTAACTGATAGCTCCGAAGGTTCTTCAGCCAGCCGCGCCACTGTGGAAGACAGCGGCGATGCAGCAATTCGCGAAACCCGGCAAGGTCTGGAATCGCATTTGGCTGAGATAGAATATAACGAGTTATTGCAAATTCGTCGCGCGATCTCTCTGATCCAGGAAGGTCGATATGGTCATTGCGAAAATTGCAATAAAAACATTCCGATTGCAAGGCTTAAAGCGGTTCCCTATACGATGTTTTGCGTCGATTGTGCGCAACAGCGCGAATCATTGGGCTTATCCAGTCAGGACGTTCATAGCGATTGGGAGAACGCCTACGAATTTGAAGGGCGGCTTAAGGATCAGGATGTCAGAATCCACGATTTAGATTTGGATAAATAATCCTTCCATCCGATAATAAGCGAAAGAGGGTCCGTCCAACCTGATTGAGTTGATACCTCTCTCCACAAATTCCTTTTCGCTCATACCAGTTTTCATTTGTGAAGAGACCGCTTCAATCAATCTCGTGACCTTCAACCGTATTACAGAAAACCACATTATCGGCAGTTGCCTGAATGTTGGTTTCCCGTAATCAAATCGTCTGGCAGTTGGCGAAGGAATGCCTCATTTTGCCGTAGCTAGGAATAGCTGAAATGCAAAAATGGTCCTGAGTCACGCTGAGAGATTTGCAATATGAAAAACCGTTACACACTTGCAGTAGTGCTGGCACTGATTGCTTCTGCTTCTCTATGGAATTCTTTTATCGAATCTCCATTGAATTCAAAACAACTGGAAGCAAAAATCCCTTCGCAGGGAAAATCAAGAATCCAGAATACTGCCCACTTACCTTTTTCATCTCTGCATGAAGGAAGTAAACATCTTGCTAAAATCGCAAAAGTAGCAACACCCAGTGTGGTACATATTCAATGCGAGAGACAAACACCACGTGGAGCGGTAGAAGAAACGGGATCCGGCGTCATCGTGCGAGGCGAAGGAAATTCTGGATTGTATGTCGTTACGAATCGACACGTGGTTCGGGATTCCAATGGTAAATCGATTTCCATTCAATTGCATGATGGTCGTGAGATACATCCAAAACGCAAGTGGGAGGATAAGGATACTGACTTAGCAATCTTAAAAATTGATGTAACCGATGTGACTGCCGCGGAATGGGGTGATAGTGACAAACTCGATATCGGACACATGGTTCTAGCGATGGGAAGTCCCTTTGGATTAAGTGAATCAGTCACTTTAGGAATCATCAGCGCCAAAGGACGTCGTTCGCTCCAGTTAGGAAGTGGTTCGGAAGTTCTCAATCAGAATTTTTTACAAACAGATGCTGCCATCAATCCGGGAAACAGTGGTGGTCCTTTAATAGATCTTGAAGGAAAAATCATCGGCATCAATACCGCCATCGCTTCCAACAGTGGTGGTAATGATGGCATCGGATTTAGTATCCCCAGCAAACTGGTTCGTCATGTATTCAATCAGCTTGTCAAATATGGCCAGGTCTATCGGGCATATCTTGGTGTGCAGCTCGATCCCGAATTCAGCATCGGAACCGCAACCCGGTTGAAGATGGACCGCGTACGTGGTGCCCGCATTGTAAAGGTCATTTCGAATACTCCCGCATCTCGTGCCAATTTGAAATATGATGACATCGTCCTGAGCTTTGGTGGCATCGATGTTCTCGATCAGAATCATTTGATCAATCTGGTAAGCCTGACTCCCATCGACAAAAGAGTCAGCGTGGTAATGCTACGCAATGGCCGCAAAGTGAACGTAATGGTGGAATTGGCAAATCGTAGAATCCTTGACGAACTGGAACGAAAGCAGAAAGAATCTCAACAATCTTCAAGGCGATTGGGGACCTCTGCGGAACCGATGAGCTTTCAGCGTTTTAAAGAGAAGACAGACAAGGATGTGCTTGCTGGATTACAGCTGGCTACCATGAATGAGGAGCTGGCAATGCAGTTGGGATTCGAAACGTCTCAATCGGGACTGCTTGTAATGAATGTAGATGAGAACAGTTCTCTCTATGGAGTCATTGATTTATATGATGTCATCGAAGAAGTGGCTGGTACACCCGTACGAAACCTGAATGAATTCCAGCAAGTATTGCAAAAGAATAAGACCCTCAAATCTCTGGTTCTGAAAATTTCCAATGGAAACAAAGGAAAGCCACATCATCAATTATTGATCTGGCAGATGAATTAATAACCGTGAGAAAGATTATGGTTTCGTTCTGAAATGAAATTCATGCCTCAATAAAAATTTAGACCCCATAAAAAAAGCCAGGTCAGATAGTTATTCTGACCTGGCTTCGTTTTTGAATTTCTCTAAGTGATTCTGATTAGTCTCGATAGAAGCGAGTCAATTCTTCAAACAGAAGTGGGTCGCGGATCGAATCGCTGGCGAGACGTGCTCTGAAGCGATGGTTCCCTTCAACCGTACCTTGTACGATCACCTGGTAGCTGACTGAATCTCCGGGTGCCAGATCTCCCAGTGATTTGAAGACGACCACTCCATTCTCTGCAATATGCTGAGTTGGACCGGTTGCCGAGATCAAATGCACTCCTGGTGGCAACTCACAAGAAATCGAAACGTTTGCGGCAGACTTACTACCATCATTTTTGACCACAATTTTGTATCCCGTTTCGGTACCAATTTCGACTGGATCATCTAAATCTGAAATATCCAGAACGAGTTGTGCTGTGCCTTCAATTCGAGTTTGCAGCTGAGCATCTGATTTTACATTATGCTCTGAGATGGCCCGAACATGATGGACATAGTTTCCAATAGTCTTGGTTTTCAAGTCCAGATTTACATTAGCAGACTGGCCGGGTTCCATTCGTCCGAGGAACCAGCTGATTGTTGAATCTTCAGGATTAAACTGTCCGCCATGATCTGCTTTCACAAATTCAAACCCTTTGGGAATTTTGTGTAAGATTCTGACGTTGTTAGTGGCAGCAGCTCCATCATTGATCGTTGTAATGACGTATTTCGCACTTCTACCTTTATAGCGAAGTCCGGGACCGTCAATGGCGACCTGCACTTTAGGTGCAATCACATTCACACGTGCTTGTGTCGCTTGAGTCAGGCCACCTTCTGCTTTTGCCCGAACATTCACAACTTGTTCGCCACCCAGGACGGCAGCTAATGCCAGACGAATTGTACGTGTTTCACCGGGGTTAAGAGAACCGACCTGCATCTGTAGATATTCAGCAGTCACATGCTCTAAACCTTTAGGAATTTCTGCTTCCAGTACAACATTGTGCAATGTTCCTGTACCCGGATTCGAAATCGTCACAGACTGAGAAGCAGGTTCACCAATCATAACATTCGTAGGCCCCTTGACTGCAACTTGCAGCAGAGGTTCCGCTACCATAAATGATTCTGACAACGAGTTCGAAAATCGTACGTTTGCTGTCGCTGCGATTGAACCGCGCTGACTGGGTATCAGGGAAACCTGAATCGTTTTTGTTTCGCCTGCTTTTAATACATCGAATTTCCATTCCAAATGATCGCGACTGGAATTCGGACTGGGAACTGCATTTGTCAGTCTAACAGAGACAGGAAAGAATGCTTCTACCTTCACATCTTTGGCAGACTGCTTACCTTCATTCTTGATTTCCAGTTCGAACTGGCACTCTTGACCTACGTTAATCTCACTTTTCTTAATCCATTTGTGAGTAACTTTTGATTCCGATACTTTGGAAGAAGCACCAATTTGTTTTGACGCAATATTCTTATTGCTACGATTTTTGGGAGATGCTGAGATTGTCACTCCCGAGGGCTGGCTTTGCTTCGCGTTCTTTTGAGTATTCCCGAAAGTTAAGTGATGTTTATTTTCGACTCGCTTTTGATCCGGAATTCGTGGAATTGCCACATTGGATGAACGAGGAGCTGGCTGGCTGAATTCTGTTGGCAAGCGAAATTGCTGCTTCTTTGCTTGAGCGGCACTGACCTGCTGAATTTTCCCTTTGGAACTTTGTTGATTGCCCTGCTGAAATTCTGCATGCACAATTTTTTTCTTACCAGATTGATCGGAAGAGAACTCTTCAAATCGATATTTATTTTGAGTATTGGCAGGTGCAGAGTGACCAACTTGTTGTAACGATGATCGTTTGCTTTCAGCTGTTTTCGTTTTGGTTTCCAGCCGACGATAAGGACGCTCTTGCCCGAACAGTTCCTTATAGTAATTGGGAACCTGTGAAAGCTTGGCTTTGTCGGTTGGTTTGTATTGAGATGATTGCCTTTTCACAGCAGAAGTCTTTTTGGGCTGTGAAATCGTGATGCTTCCTGTCTTACTAATTCCAGGAGATCCCGTTTCCTCATTCTGACCGGAGAAAAACTGATTTTTCGCCTTTGAAGGGGGAATCGCATCGAAGGGGGACTTCGAATCGAAAATGCGATCATCGGCGGTTGCGATACTCGCACTCATTACCATAGTTGAAAATATCGCGAGCATCATTTTTCCGCGTCGCATTTTGCTTCTCCTTACCGATTGGAATATTCTGCTGGACAGGATTTGATTTTTGATTTGGATAGACATGACGAGATTCGTGAGAATGGGTAGATGGATTCGGAACAGTCACGAAACGGGTTTGTGACTTTTATCCATTTCTCTTTATCGGGTGTAACGATTCCAATAATTGAATGAGATATACTGATTTTTGAAAATAAAGGGAGATTACAAGATTTTCCGATTATGACGATTTCTTAGTTCTCCCTTGTGTCAAAACTGCAATCAAACCATAAGTCCTTATAAAACAGGGTATTATGCGGCCGTTCCAGTGCGTAGTCTTCGTAAAATCATCTTGTCGGGCCGATTGACACGATCTAAACTGGGTTCCTTTTGTACCGGTATTGTTCCACCCGGTTTTGGAACAATAAATATTGGTTCCTGATGATTGACTCCTGACTGGAAGCCTCGAAAATGAATGTGTTGTTTCAAGCAGGAGCCTTTTTAAAGGAATCAAATCGTTCGATTTCCTGAATCGTCATGAATGTGCCTACTCAAAGATTTCACATCCCTCAAAAACAAAATCGTTCTATGCAGATTTACATGCTGGGATGCGTCGAATTCGACTCATTGCTGCTGCTACAGGAACGTACGCTACAAGAAATGCATAGAAAGGAATCAGATCAAGCGGTCCTTTTTATCTGTGAACACCCACCCATCGTGACTATAGGACGGGAAGGAAGTCTCAAGCAGTTAATGGGTTCTGAACAGGATCTCAAGGCCGGTCAGATTGAAGTACGTTGGATTAACCGTGGTGGTGGTGCCTTATTTCACGCACCAGGACAACTGGCCGTCTATCCTGTCATTCCTCTGAAACGAATCGGTCTGGGAATTCCTGACTATCAAACCGGTCTGTCACAAGCGGTCATCAAGATGGCAAAGGAACAGGGAGTTGTGGCTCATGCCCAACCTGGTTCTTCGGGTATTTTCAGTCGTTGTGGGCAGTTTTCCTTCCTGGGGGCTGCGATCAAATCATGGATTTCTTACTATGGGATGTATATTAACGTTTCGCCAGACATGAAGTTATTACGTTTGATTGATTCCAACCAGAACGATCACCGTCTCACATCGCTGTCAGCAACGCTAACGCGCGAAGCCAGTATGAGTGCTGTTCGCGAGAGTCTCATGAGGCAGCTTGTTTCACAATTTGGATATCAGCAGACACATATTTTTACGCAACACCCCTTACTACATAAAGTGAAGAATCAGGCTTATGTCCACACTTAATATATTGTCAGATCCTCAACCGGCGCACCGACAGCGACTTCCAAAATGGCTTAAAAGACCGCTACCCAAACCGGGGATGTCTTTTACAAGTAATGTCATCGAAGATTTGAATCTGGTCACTGTATGCGAAAGTGCCAAGTGCCCGAATCGAACCGAATGCTGGTCACACAAAACGGCAACTCTAATGATTCTGGGAAATGTCTGCACCCGACCTTGTGGATTTTGTTCTATCCCCAAAGGCAAAACGGAAACAGTTCAGATAGATGAACCAGAACGTGTTGCGGAAGCGGCAGCTCGGTTGGGACTGAAACATGTGGTGATCACTTCTGTCACACGAGATGATTTACCAGATGGTGGAGCAGAACATTTTTATAATTGTATTCTGGCCGTGCGCGAACGCACGGGGGCTGACATTGAAGTATTGACTCCCGATTTCCGAGGCGACCGTAAGGCTATCCAGCGTGTGATCGAAGCGCACCCTGATGTATTTAACCATAATACGGAAACAGTCCCTCGGCTGTATCATCGGGTTCGTCGCAACGCAGTCTATCAGAGAACCCTGGATCTGTTGATTCAGGTCAAGGAAACGGATCCTTCGATCGTCACGAAAAGTGGAATCATGCTCGGGCTTGGTGAAACTAGAGAAGAGGTTCTGGAAGTCTGTGCCGATCTGCGGGCGGCAGGTTGCGATATGATTACCATTGGGCAGTATTTACAACCAGCGCCTGAAAATTTACCGGTAGAGCGATTTCTCCCTCCTGAAGAATTTGATGAGATTGGAGATCAGGTCCGGACCTTGGGATTCAAACTAGTCGCTAGCGGCCCCTTTGTAAGATCAAGCTATAATGCGGGCGAAATGGCGGCTGTACTAGGGAATGATTCCTGAATGACCACGCCAATCGTCGTTCCTCCGATGGGCTGCCCGAATCAGGATTTGACCGTAAGTTTATGGCTGGCTCGAGTGGGGGAACAGGTAATCGCTGGAGATCGCGTGGTTGAATTGCTGATGCCGGGTATAATATTTGACGTCGAATCTTCCTGTTCGGGAACAATCGCCTCTTATGAATGTCAACCTGGCACAAAAGTCCGGGAAGGAAATGTCTTGGGATGGATTGAACCAGAACAGATAGACTCATGATATAACTCGTTTAAGCGCCAGGTAGTGTTTCTTATTTCCAATCATTCTTTACAACCTGGGAGGAACCGTGGCTAACGCCATTCGGCTAATGACCAAAAACAAGATAAGCCGCAAGGGATCAGCCGCGGTTAATACCGATCCGGTTAAAGGTGACTTTCCTGAGAATGATCCTCAAAACGATTAAATAAACACTATCTAGACTCTATTTTTTATTGAATATACATATGGATGACGAATGACAACGGATCAAATAAAAGGTCATCAATCAATTCTTGAAATGCTGAATCGCGCATTGTCACGAGGTCGCATGCCTCATGCTTTATTGTTTGCGGGAGATGCAGGTATTGGGAAAAAACGGATTGCCTCGTATCTTGCTCAGTGTTTATTTTGCCAGCAAACTGCCGCCGATCAATTGAGTTGTTGCCATGAGTGCGATTCATGCAAACAAATGGCCGCGGGTACGCATCCGGACTTGATCTCCATCGAATGCCCTCCAGACAAAGCGATTTTACCTTTAAGCTTGATTATTGGAAGAGACGAAAATCGAGGACGTGAGGGAGTTTGTTATGAAATGTCGCTGCGTCCCATGCTGGGAAATCGTCGAGTGGCGATCATCGATGATGCAGATAAAATGAATGCTGAATCTGCAAATGCCTTGCTCAAGACTCTCGAGGAACCTACTGCCAACTATTTAATGATCTTGATCGCAAGTGAACTGGATGTCATTCTTCCAACGATACGTTCCCGCTGTCAAACCATCCGATTTGGTCGTTTATCAGAAGAAAATGTAGCAGAATTATTACTGCAGCAAGAGCTGGTTGAATCTGAAGATCAGGCGTTTCAAATAGCACGTTTCGCGGAAGGATCGTTAAAAACAGCCAGTCAGCTACTGGATGATAATTTGAAAGCGCTGCGTGTCAGCATCACAGAACATCTTGGTAAAAAGCCTTTTCTTCCTCAAGTTTTTGCTCAAGTCGTCATACAGGCCATTGATGATATTGGGGGAAATACGGCAGCACAGCGTAAAACAGCGAATTGGATTATCAAATTCTGTGCTGATTTTTATCATCAGGCATTACAATCTGCATCAGGATACAATCCGGGTATCAGCTCTGAAGAACTCAGACAGTTTGTTGCTGGTTTTTCGGGAGAAACGGAAGATCGGATCGAAAAAATCGGGAATCTTCTTGATCGTATGATTCAGACGGAAGAAGAAATCGCTAAAAACGCGACAATCTCATTGTGTATCGAAAGCTTGAGTGCAGACCTCAAAGGTATACTGATGAAATAACACCACATCTTTTGTCTGGAATTGTGAATTCTACTGCTTTTCAAAAATACTGTATTCTCTGGGAATTGGTAAAGATTGACTGGCGCAGACTCGCTATAATAATTAGCTTGGGCAGTCACTGTAATTTTCATGTTGATTATTTTTATTCCACGAAGGCTGCCTCAATCAATCAATTTTTATGAATTTATAATATATGAATAACGAAGTTTCTGGATATATTGTTCGCTATGGGTCCACGCGATCTCTTGGAGAGTTCAGTTGGAAAGGCGGTCCGGCATTAACTCGCAACGCTGCTGTGATTATCAAAAGTGAACGGGGGCAGGAATGGGGTGAAGTCTTATCACCGGCAACAGAACAAGCTCGTTCTTTCATGAACGAGACCGGTTCAGCAGGACGAATTATTCGGCCGGTTACAGATGATGATTATCGGCAACGTGATAAGGGTCGTCATGAAGAGCGAAATGAATTTCTAGGATGTCAGGAACTGGTCGATGAGCATAAACTGCAAATGCAGTTAGTCGACGTCGAACATATTTTTGGTGGCGAGCGGGTGATCTTTTATTATCTCGCCGAGAAACGCGTCGACTTTCGGGAATTAGTGAAGTCTTTGGCACGAAAATATCGGTCGCGCATTGAAATGCGTCAGATCGGAGTTCGTGATGAAGCAAAGCTCCTGGCAGATTATGGTGATTGCGGCAAACCGGTTTGCTGTGGAACTCATCTAACAGAAATGCCCCCTGTTTCCATGAAGATGGCCAAGTTACAAAAAACGTCTCTCGATCCGAATAAACTTTCGGGCCGATGTGGGAGACTCAAATGTTGTCTGCGCTATGAATATGACACTTACAAAAGCTATAAGAAGGACCTGCCTCCCGTTGGTTCGACTGTCGTAACCAAAGAGGGAGAAGCAAGAGTAATGAACCAGGAAATTTTGTCAGAATGTGTCCAGGTGATTTATCAGGATTCTCGTAAAACAATTGTCCATAGAAAAGACATTCTGGAAGTGATCAAAAAGAAAAAAACAGAACCTCCTGCAAGTGAATGACCATCAATGGGTCAATCAGGGAAAACCGGGCCTGAAATAACCTATTTTTCCGAAGAGCCCCTCAATAATTTTAAATATCTATAATGTTATCTGGCAAGAAAGTCTTGACCGGAGGCGATCAGGTCGAAACACTAGAGCTAACTCTCTTTAAAAAGATCTTGTTTTTTAAAGATTTCAGAAGATATGGGTAAAAAAATGACCTCTACCACTAATCTTTCTCAACCAAAGCTACAATTTCATCCCAATGCGTATGACTTTGTTTTTGAAGCATTACAGCAGGCGCAGGAAATCTATTCGCGGACTGTGGTGAATGAGAACGACCAGGAAGAAGCTCATGTTTCAGGTCAGGAACTTCTGGATGGAGTACGCGCTCTTGCTCTCAAACAATTCGGTTTAATGACCACAACCGTCTTTAAAGTATGGGGTGTGGAATCAACCAAAGACTTCGGAAAAATGGTCTTTGAGATGATCGAACATGGTAGAATGCGAAAAACAGATAATGACCGCCTCGAAGACTTTGTCGATCTCTATGATTTTGAACAGGTTTTCGACTTAAATTATGTCATTGATACCAGCCAGGTTTTCAACCGCAGTACGGCAGATCAGGCTTGATCTCGCAATAGACTATTTATCACGTTCATCCGGCGATTCTGGCTCAGATTGCCCTGCTCTTGCCCTCCGCTTTCAAGTTTTGTATTTACCCAACTTTGTTAAGTTGGTGTTATTGCAATCTAAATCCCACCTGCTACACTCCCCGTTTAGAGATTAATGCTTGAATTTTACCTCTATTTTTTGAGTATTCAAAATTGCTTGATACCCGTCGCCCAAAATCGATTGAGGTTTTGTGGTTTTACAACAAGATTTACATCGGCTAATTTTAAATGGGGTTAACTCTAAGGATGAGATTTCATTTTCGCGCACGCTTCTCTCCCGTTCGGCTTCTCACAGCACTCCTCACCTTGACTTGCTCAACGCTCTTCTGTTCAGCATCTTTACTCGCAGCAGAAGTCTCTGCAGGTGAAATTCCTAGTGCTGATAACGAGACTGTCCTCATCAGTTGGCTCGTTGCAATTACCGGCGCTATCTTCGCTTTATTTACAGCCTTTCGTTTCTACTGTTGGATGGTGAATCAAAGCGAAGGCGACGCAAAGATGAAAAAGATCGCAGAGCATGTTCGAGAAGGTGCTCGCGCTTACCTGGATCGTCAATTTAAAGTCGTTACTATCTTTTTTGCGGTCGTGTGTGCCTTATTGGCCTTCATGGCATTCGGATTGAAGACACAATCAGAATGGGTCCCCTTTGCATTTTTAACTGGTGGTTTCTTTTCTGCATTAGCGGGCTGGTTCGGGATGCGAACTGCAACTCTCGCCAGCGCACGAACTGCTCACGCAGCCAAAGACTCCTTAAACAGCGGTTTACAAGTTGCTTTTCGAAGTGGCGCGGTCATGGGATTGGTCGTAGTCGGCCTGGGTCTTCTCGATATCTGTCTCTGGTTTGGCGTTTTACACTGGGTGGTAGAAATGCCATTGGCTGATATCACTGTTACGATGCTCTGCTTTGGTATGGGAGCGAGTAGTCAGGCATTGTTTGCACGTGTGGGTGGTGGCATCTTTACGAAAGCCGCTGATGTGGGTGCCGACCTGGTCGGTAAAGTCGAAGCAGGTATTCCTGAAGATGATCCCCGCAACCCAGCTACGATCGCAGATAACGTCGGCGATAATGTCGGCGATGTCGCCGGTATGGGGGCCGACCTGTATGAGTCTTACTGTGGTTCGATTCTGGCAAGTGGTGCTCTCGGCGTTGCCGCTTACCACGGTTATCCAAAAATGCAGATGATGTGCCTGTTACTTCCCATGTGTCTGGCAGCGGTTGGAATCTTTCTTTCCGTGACCGGGATCTTCATGGTAAAGACTCGAGATGACGCAACACAAAAGAACTTGTTGAAAGCACTATCAAAGGGAATTGACACTAGCGCGATTGGCGTGATGATTGCCGCATTTGGCCTGGTCTGGATCATGCTGGTCATTCCTTCTCAGTCATCTGGAATTCCCACTGATTCCCCACTCATGGTTGGCACACCCTTATTTGGTGTATTTGGCGCAATCGTTTGTGGTCTGGTCTCCGGATGGTTAATCGGAAAATGGACGGAATATTCTACCAGCGACGAATTCAAACCGACGCGATTTATTGCAGACCAGTCCTCAACGGGTCCTGCAACTGTCATCATCGCTGGAATTGCCGAAGGATTTTACAGTGTCTGGGTACCGATTGTCGTTATCGGGTTTGCCATTCTTTTCTCCTTTGGACTGTGTACGGGATTTGATTTTGCAAACGCTCAGATCTTTGCCATGGGCCTGTATGGTGTTGCGATTGCCGCAGTCGGTATGCTGAGTACCCTGGGTGTTACCCTGGCGACTGACGCTTATGGACCTATCGCAGATAATGCTGGCGGAAATGCAGAAATGAGTGGCCAGGAACCCTATGTGCGTCAGAGAACCGATGCACTGGACAGTCTTGGAAATACAACTGCTGCTACAGGTAAAGGATTTGCGATTGGCTCTGCTGCATTGACGGCTTTGGCTTTATTGGCCGCTTACGTCGAAGAAGTTCGCGTTGGATTCGAACGTTGGGTCGAACATTCTGCCATTGTCGAATTTGTCTCAGATGATATGACAGATGCGACAGCATTAAAGTTGAGTACAAACTGTGTTGCTCTGCGAACCAATACTAAAGACGGCGAAAAATCAGACCATAACAATCAGGGATTTTTATTATTTCCCGCATTGAATCTATCACAGGTGACTCCGGGTCGAGAAAAGATCAAGAGTGCAGAAGTCGGCTCGATTATTAAGGGGCTGAATATTACTGAATTATTAGAAAGAGGCGAAATCGTTGATGTCAAAACTGCGACAGTCCCTGATTTCTCCCGTTTTTATAATTTTTCTCTATTGAACCCCAAGGTTCTGGTTGGGGTCTTCTTTGGAGTGATGGTCGCATTTGTCTTTTGTGCAATGACCATGAAAGCAGTAGGGCGTGCCGCTGGGGCGATGGTAGATGAAGTGCGCCGCCAATTCCGTGAAATAGCAGGCATTATGGAGAATGAAGCCGAACCCGATTATGCAGCTTGTGTCGAGATCAGTACTGCTGCAGCACAGCGGGAAATGATCCTGCCCGCAATGCTCGGATTACTTTCTCCGATCGTTGTAGGCCTCTTATTGGGTGTACCTGGAGTGGTTGGCTTACTGGTTGGTGCCTTGACGAGTGGGTTTGCAGTTGCCATTATGATGGCTAATGCCGGTGGTGCCTGGGACAATGCGAAAAAGTACATTGAAGCTGGTGCTCATGGCGGCAAAGGAACTGACGCGCACAAAGCCACAGTAGTAGGCGATACCGTTGGTGATCCGTTCAAAGACACCAGTGGTCCCAGCTTGAACATTTTGATCAAACTGATGAGTATGGTTTCTGTTGTCATGGCCGGGTTTATTATTCAATACGCATTAGAGTTATTTTAAGCAATTGAAACGGGCTAAAGGTCACGAAAATCGATACTGAATCTACTCAACCATCTGAATCAATTGAAAGTGCTTCCAGCTTAGAACGTGCCTGCCTGTGTGCTCAAGTCTGTGATAATTTCAAAGGCAAAGATATCGTCGTACTTGATGTGTGCGATATTACACCTTTGTTTGACTATTTTATTATCTCGACTGCAGCCAACCAGAGGCAAAGCCGTGCGACCGCCGATGAGGTTCGCATTTTAATGAAACGCGATGGATCACACCGGCGCAATATTGAAGGTAAAGACAGTGAATGGATTCTAGGGGACTATGGGGACATTGTTCTGCATATTTTTACCGAAGAAGCCCGCCAGCAATACGATCTGGAACGACTCTGGGCAGATGCCAAAAAAGTAGATTGGCAGTCTTCCAAAGCTGATAAATCTGATTCTGAATAACAGGAATTCCTGTTTCTATGATTCTCAGCGTCCATCGTATATTCTAAGCATCAAATCCTATACCAGCATCTCTTTCTATCAAGAGAGAGATCAGAGCCTCCCTGTTGGAAATGTGATATGAATATTCTCGATGCACTTAGAATTCGATTTGAACCCGTTTTAGCAGAATGGACTGATGATCCATCCTCTGTGATTGAAATGCTGAAAGCCTCTCAGGATGCCAAATTTGGTGACTATCAGGCGAATTTCGCAATGCCCCTGGCAGCGAAACTGGAGGGAGTCAAACCACGCGACCTCGCAGTTCAAATTGCCGACAAAGTAGACCTGTCTGATTTCTGTGAACCGCTTGAAGTCGCAGGTCCCGGTTTTATCAATATCAAATTAAAACAGGATTGGCTGGAAGGACTCACGCAGCAATTAGTCGCTGATGAACGATTGGGTGTCTCAGTGACAGAGAGCCCACAAAAAGTCATTGTTGACTTCTCGGCCCCCAATGTCGCGAAACCAATGCATGTGGGACATTTAAGAAGCTCGGTGATTGGTGATGCCAATTATCGCGTTCTGAAATTCCTCGGACATGCTGTGGTCGGCGATAATCACATCGGCGATTGGGGAACGCAATTTGGGATGATCATCTTCGGGTATAAACATTTTCTCGACGAAGAGGCCTTTCAGCAAAGCTCCGTAACGGAACTGGCACGTCTTTATCGGCTGGTAAACCAACTGTCCGATTACCACGCAAATAAGAATACAGTCCCGACTCTTCAGAATGAAATTGAGCAACTGGAAGACAAACTAAAAACGCTGGAAGAGACAATCGATCAATCAGACAAGAAGGCTCAGAAACAACTCAAGAAATTAAAATCGGATATCGGCGAACGTAAGTCAGAACTGACATCGATGCAGGAAAAGTTAGTCGAGCTGGAACAAAATGAAGATCTTAACAGCAAAGCGATCGCTTTTCCGGAGATTGCCCGTCTGGCACGCGACGAAACCGCTAAACTTCATGCCGGTGATGCAGAAAACCTCGAACTCTGGAAGCAGTTCCTACCAGAATGCCTGGATGCCATTCAGGTCGTATATGATCGACTCGATATTCATTTTGATTTAACTTTAGGCGAAAGTTATTACCAACCTATGTTGGCAGATGTGGTAGCTGATCTCAAACAAAAAGGATTGGCTCAAGAGAGCCAGGGCGCAATCTGCGTATTTGCCGAAGGATTAAAAGCACCTTCCATTGTACAAAAGCAGGATGGTGCCTTTACATACGCCACCACAGACCTTGCTACAATCAAATATCGGGTTGAAGAACTCAACGCAGATCGCATCCTGTACGTCGTGGATTCACGACAAAGCGAACATTTTCAATTATTATTCGCAACGGTGAAACAATGGGGATTTACCGATCTCGAATTACAACATGTCAGCTTTGGAACGATTCTGGGAAAAAATAAACGTCCCTACAAAACAAGATCCGGCGACACCGTTGGCCTGGAAAGCCTGCTGGATGAATCAATCCAAAGAGCCTATACGATTGTCACAAAAAATGATGAAGCCAAACGTGATGGACCGGAACTGAACGAAACAGAACGTCAACAGATAGCAGAATCTGTCGGACTGGGTGGAATCAAATATGCCGACTTAAAACATAACCGTGACAGCGATTATGTATTTGACTGGGATAAAATGTTGGCGAATCGTGGTGACACCGCGACTTACATGCAGTATGCATATGCTCGCGTATGTGGAATATTCCGTAAAGGAAATATTGATCGAGAAGCTCTACGAACCGAACAGTCCCTACTTCAGCTTACTGAGGAAAGTGAACGAGCATTGGCACTACAGATCAATCGATACTCTGAAACTCTTGAAAGCGTGGCTATCGAAGCACGGCCCAATTATTTGACGAACTATCTGTTCGAGTTAGCAAATTTATTCAGCACATTTTATAACGATGAAAATTGTCAAGTACTCAAGGCAGAAGATAAGGAAGTTAAGACGAGCCGCTTGTTGCTGTGTGATTTAACGGCGAGTGTGATTGAGCATGGTTTATCATTACTGGGAATCCGCACCTGCGAAAGAATGTAGTATGGAATCACTAGAGACTCTTCCACATTACAACTCACGATTACGTAAAAAAACGCATTCCAGATCGGAATGCGTTTTTTATTGAATATTACCCGGCAAGGGCTCGAACCTTGACTAGCAGAATCAAAATCTGCTGTGCTACCATTACACTACCGGGTAATGTGTTTCCTGATTTCAGACACAGTAGCTCAGCTCGGGTTCACCATTTCGCTAATGATGAACCCGGCGAACGGAGTTTATTGAATCCCTCAAGATCTGGCAAGAGTTCTCTTTAGAGAATTCCAGCATCTTTTGGATTCACTAATCGTTACGCAACTTGAGGCTCATTTCACCGAGTTTTTCCCGGATTTCATTGAGTGATGTCACACCGAAGTTACGGCTGGCAAGCAACTCATCTGGACTGCGGCGAAGTAGTTCACCCATGGTTCCGATTCCAAGCCGAGACATACATTTCCGAGATCGTACGGAAAGCCCCAGATCTGAAATTGGTTTCTCAGTAACCGGGTTATCAGCCAATTCAGGTGGTAAGGCAGCATAGCCACCTTCTTGACCCAAAG
The DNA here is from genome assembly GCF_937910335.1 of uncultured Gimesia sp. GTDB lineage: Bacteria > Planctomycetota > Planctomycetia > Planctomycetales > Planctomycetaceae > Gimesia. Next base: position 16,209 of record NZ_CALEMX010000337.1, read on the forward strand.
CTTCATGCAGGTTCTGGCCAATATGCAGGCCAAAGGAAGTCAGCATTTCGCGGATTTCGTCGAGCGAGGTCTGGCCAAAATTCTTGCCTGCCAGAAGATCGTTTTCGCTGACTCGCGTTAGATCGCCTAGCGTATGGATGTCCATCGCGTGTAGACAATTTCGGCTGCGAACGGAAAGCTCGAAGTCGGTGACTGGTCGATCCAGTAACTGTTTCATACGAGCTTCGTTGCGAGCAGTCTCTTCATCGTAATACATGTTGTCAGCGGCTTCGATGTCTTTCAAATACATCGCAGCCATTTCATTCAGTGGATCTGCTTCCAGAATACGTCGGAAACAAAACGCAGCGGCTGGATAGTTTTCCATATCCTCGTAGAGCAAGCCTAGATTCAGAATCGCTCCCAGATAAAAGGGAGGACTGGAAAGAGACTGTTCATAAAGCCGAATCGCATCTTCATCATTTCCACGCGAGGCATTTTCGCCCGCCAGTCGGAAAATAGCACGAGAGTGCCGTGGATCCATGTCGACGGCCCGTTCGAAGTATTCAATCGCTCCGTATAAATCACCACGGTCAGAGCGGATACATCCCATCTGAAAAGAATACTCAGCACGACCTGCTGCGTCCTTCGCAATGGATGAAAGGATCGCTTCAGCTTCATCGAGCTTACCTACCAGACGCAGGGTCTCGGCTCTTCTGAGTGAACACTCAATGGAATCATAACCCAGTTTTGCTGCTGCTTCTAACTGAGCATCTGCTTCTGTGTAACGCTTCAATGCCATTAGAGAAACGGCATGATAAAAGCTGGCAGTTGCATTATCATTCACTTTTTCAAGCTGCAGAACTGCGTCGTTATGCTGGCCTAACAAATGCAAGGCGATGCCCGCTCTCGGATTCAGAGCCGCTGAAGTCTGACCTTCTGAGATCTCGTTGACGAGAGTCTGTACTTCACTGCGAAGTTCAGAAACCTGATCAGAACAAACAATTTCTGATAACTGTTCTACATCAGAGTATCCCACGCCATCAGAGCTTTTTAATACTTTATTCACGTCAAATAATTCGTCGACACTCACACTATTTTCCTTTGTTGCAGCTAGCGCGCAAATGAAAGCAGACAATAGCTAATAATTAACGAAAAACTATTGCTAATTCTTATAGACTCGAATCTTACTCTCTGTTTAGACAAACGGCAACCATCAAGGCATGTTTAGCCGGTTTTCTCGTTGTGGCTACGTACTTTATGGTGCAACATCATCCCAGAAAGTATTCTAATGAACAGGCATGGGGTCTGCTACTGAATCAACGCCTGATATCCACCATCGCCGGGATTTCCGGGTAAATGCTGATTTTCTCTGATAATTTTTCGACCGGGGTACTGCGGAAGCACGCTCTGTAGCAACTCTTCATTTTCCCTGCGATCGAAAGAACAGGTTGAATAAACCAGTTTTCCCTCCGGTTTCAGATGATCCAGGGCGAGTTGAATCAAGTAGCGCTGAATTTCATTCAGTTCGCTGATTGCAGTATCATCGATTCTCCAGCGTGCTTCGGGACGTTTACCGAGTACACCGGAATTGGAACAGGGGACATCAACTAAAATAGCATCAAAGGGGGCTTCCGGAAGTTCCGTTTCGCGTAGCCGGACCTTTGAGGGTATAATCATACTCAATCCTAGCCGCGATGCATTCTGTTCGATTTTGAAGAGCCGATCTTCACTGACATCTGTGGCAACGAGCGTACCCCGATTCTGCATCAGTTCTGCAAGATGTGTCGTTTTCGTTCCGGGAGCGGCACACAGGTCTAAAACGGTATCATCGGGTTGTGGATCAAGCAAATTTCCGGCAGCGATGGCGGATTCATCCTGGATGGTAAATTGACCGGAATCGAAACCAACCAGTGATTCCAGGGGAACGAATTCATCCAGCCTGATGGACTGAGGTTCGTTTCCCAAACTTACTTGAATCCCCGCTTCTTCCAGTTCTTTCAGCAGTACATCACGGCTTGTTTTCAATTCATTGACACGTAAAAAAAGCGGACTACGTTGATTCATCCACTGCGCGATCTGCTGAGTCTGTTCTAAACCGTACTGAGCGAGCCAGTCAGAAATCAGCGCGAGGGGGAAACTATATCCCTGTGAAAGATAACCAGCCAGATTTGTTTCAGGATCATCCAACAAATTTTTTGTAAAACAACGAAAACGATTGTGACTTAAGGGAATCGCATTGGCCTGCGGTGTCGTTGCGATCTCATCCGTCTGAAGCCTGCCGATGGAACGTAAAATACCATTGACGATTTTTTTCCAGCGGACTCTATCGAGTTTACTTGCAAGTTCAACAGTCTCTGATACAGCCGCATGATCGGGAATTTGGTCGAGAATCACCAGTTGATAAACACCGATCTGCAGGAGTGTCCACAAAGGGGCCTCCACTTTTTCCCGCGGGCGACTTAACTGACTTTCGATGAGTGTATCCAAAGTCAATTGCCTTCGAATTACACCAATGCTGATTTCCATTGCCAGCCGCCGATCCTGTGGAGAAAGATCAATACGGCGGTCCCAATGTTGAAGAGAATCACTGACAAACTGATCCTGACAGCGGTATTCTTCGATTAGAAAAAAGGCTAGTTCTCGCGCAGAACGGAAATATTGAGGCAATAATAACTCATCAGAGCTGGATGAAGTCGTATTTTGTTTCCAGATATGGTTATTTTTCACGATGTCTGACCACACAACTTTTCCAGGTCGGTAAAGAAATGCGGGTACGTTTTAATCGTACAATCCGGGTCATTAATTACGATTCCGGGAACTTTCAAACCAATCAGTGCAAAACTCATGGCCATTCGATGGTCATCGTAAGTTTCGATGGTTGCCGGTTGGATTTCGCCAGGATAGATCGTGATAGAATCTTCAGTCTCTTCAACTTGGATCCCCATTCGCTTCAATTCCGTGGCAACCGCTGCAATACGGTCTGTTTCCTTATGGCGAATATGTCCTACGTTTCTGATACAAGTCGGCCCCTCTGCAAACACAGCAACAGCGGCCAACGTCTGGGCGGTATCACTGATATCATTCATATCTACATCGATGCCTTTCAGAGGACCTCCCTCGACGGTGATACTATTGCGGCCGCGTTCAATCTGGCATCCCATGTCTTCGAGGACGCGAATAAAATTGATATCCCCCTGCAACGCATCCTGATTTAATCCTTCAACGGTAACACGCCCTCCCGTTATCGCGGCTGCAGCTAAAAAATAACTGGCTGCAGAAGCATCGGGCTCAATCTCATAAACCGCTGATCGCTGATAAGTTTGGGGCTGGATCTTCCAGACGGAAGGTTTTGTGCGATCGATGGTCACGCCGAATTGTGCCATGACTCCCAAGGTAATTTCCAAATAAGGCTTTGAAACCATTTCGTCAAGAATCGTAATTGTAACGGGCTTTTGTGCAGCAGGAGCAATCATCAGCAAGGCGCTTAAATATTGACTGGAAACATTGCCTGATATTGAAGTTTCCCCCCCTGACAATCCTTTAGCATTCACGCGAACGGGCGGGCAACCCGTCGCATTTTCGCAGGCAACATCAACCCCCAGAAGTTTCAACGCTTCAACCAGATCCTGAATCGGGCGTTCACGCATCCGGGGATTGCCGTCTAAAATAAATTTACCTTCTCCGGTTGCACAAAGTGCCGTCAAAAACCGGATACTCGTTCCACTGTTTTCCAACCAGAGCGAGGCCGATGTTTGTGGAATTCTCCCTCCACACCCCTTCACTTCCGCAGTGCATTTTGAAGCATCATGTTTCACTTTGACTCCCAGACGATTCAAGCTTTGGATCATCACCTGAGTATCCAGACAATCGAGTACTCCCGAAAGCTGTGTCGTTCCGTCTGCGAGTGCCGCTACGATTAAGGCACGATTGGTAATACT
>NZ_CALEMX010000338.1 GCF_937910335.1 uncultured Gimesia sp.
AATGTTCTGCCTGACTGATTCCGTTCTGTCCGGTTGTGGCATCCAGGACTAACAGGCTTTCGTGTGGGGCACCGGGAATCTTTTTGCCGACGACACGTTTGATTTTTTCCAGTTCTTCCATCAGGTTGGTATGCGTCTGTAATCGGCCCGCGGTATCAATAATTAAATAATCAACACCGGTTTCCAGCGCACGTTCGCAGCCGGAGAAAGCAACACTGGCTGGGTCGGTTCCATCTGGACGCGTGACAATTTCGCAGCCTAATCTTTGAGACCACAATGTCAGTTGTTCAACAGCAGCTGCGCGAAAGGTGTCACCCGCAGCTAGCATGACGCTCTTATTCTGTTTCAGAATCAGATTCGCCAGTTTTGCAATGGATGTCGTTTTTCCGACACCATTCACTCCTGCGACCAGAATCACGGTGACTCCTTCCGGATTTTGATTCAGAGGTGATAAATGGTCCGAAATGTTCCACTTCGTATCGCCTTCGCCTTCCAGAAGAGTTCTTAGTTTGTCTTTGACGGTTTCTTCAATTTCTTCAAGAATCACCGTACGTCCACCATGTTTTTTTCGAATTTCATCACAAATTGCAGAGGAGGAGACAACGCCCATATCTGTCTTAATGAGCCGGGCTTCAAATTCTTCAATCTTCTGATCATCCAGGATTTCGCCTGCTTTAAATAAGTCTCGTACATCCGTACGTAGAACTTCTTTCGTTTTTTGCAATCCATTTTTTAAGCGGTCGAATAGACCCATTTTTTACTCTCTTATATATTAAAGCGGAACTTAAATTTCTGAGGATCAATCATTTCCGACCCGGATAATATAGAGTTCGGATACTGACGGCAAGTATCTGCTATGAGGAAGTCATTTCTCGAATCGTTTCCTATTTTGCGTTGACGAGCTCGTCAAATCGTTGGATAGCCTGTTCCCAGATGTCACGGTCTTGTGGTTCATATCTGCATGTTTCAGTGGAGTTTCGAACGATTTCACGAATTTCTGCCAGAGAGCTGACTGCACCGACGGCTCTTGCCTGGACTAAAACATTTCCGAGTCCCGTGGCTTCCACGGGGCCTGTGATGACGGGAACCTGACACGAATTGGCAGTGAATTGGTTCAAAAGTTCATTTTTCGTACCGCCACCGACGATGTGAATGACCTCAATCGGGGTTCCCGTCAATTCCTCGAGCCAACCTAGAACCTTACGATATTTCAGGGCGAGACTTTCTAATGCACAGCGAATGTATTGACCCTCCGTTTCAGGGACGGGTTGATTGCTTTCTTCACAATAGCCTTTGATTGCTTCCAGCATATCATCAGGGCTGAGGAACCTGGGGTCGTCCGGATCAACCAGAGATCGAAAGGGCTCGGCAGAGGAAGCGGCGTCGGCCAACTCAGAATAATCCAGGGAGATACCGAGGCGTTCGTAGGAACGTCGGCATTCCTGAACGAGCCAAAGACCCATGATGTTTTTTAAGAGTCGGTATGTTCCATCGATGCCTCCCTCATTCGTGACATTTAGTTCAAACGCACGACGTCCAAGAACAGCGGAATTGACTTCGACACCCATTAAAGACCAGGTTCCGGAGCTGATGTACGCCCAGTTCGCTTTTCCTGTATTCGACGTTGGGATGGCAGCGACGGCAGAGGCGGTATCATGCGTGGCAGGCGCAATTACGTCAATTTTTCCCAGACCCGTATGTTGCATGATTTCTTCACGCACGGTTCCGAGTTTCGTTCCCGGAGGTACAATTTTAGGCAACATGTTTGTAGGTATTTCAAGACGCCTTAAAAGCTCCATTGACCAGTCGCCCGTTTTCGGATCCAGGCATTGTGTCGTCGTGGCATTCGTGAATTCCACCACCTGACTTCCTGAAAGCAGCCAATGAAAGAAGTCGGGTATCATCAAAAACGTCTCAGCCTGATTCAATAAATCGGGATCTGTCTGAGACATGGACAGCAACTGATAGAGTGTGTTGATCTCCATAAATTGCAGTCCGGTCGCGTCAAAGATTTCCTGTTGCGGAACGCGCGAGATCGCGAGGTTGAGCATTCCTTCAGTGCGGGGATCTCGGTAGTGATAGGGCTGTCCCAGCATTTCCTGCTTTTGATTCAGTAAAGTATAATCGACTCCCCAGGTATCAACGCCGACGGAGATGATGCGGTCACCATATTTTTGAGCTGCCAGAGACAAGCCTTTGAGAATCGATGACCACAGGCCGATTAAATTCCAGCGACGAGTACCTGCTACGGGAACCGGTCCATTGCTGAAACGGTAGACTTCTTCCAGCCGAATCTGCTTTTCGTCCAGTAATCCGGCCAGTACGCGGCCACTTTCTGCACCTAAATCAACTCCCAAAAAACACTGTTCTGGCATCTATAGATCCTTTTTTCGGAGGATAATACTTTACTGAAAAAATGAAACTGGTTCTGTGAAGTCACATAATACTAAAACTTCAACGGAAATTCATTGGATACTGGTTGTCCCCATACAAAGAAATCCAGATCATGGAAGCATATGTCTGAATGAGAGTTGGTTCTATGATCTGGGCTGGTCCAGAACGAAATCTCTATTTTCAAGATTCCTCAAGTGATTAAGAAACGTTTGATTATGAGAATGATTCAGCTGCTGATTTCACTCGTTTTTTGTTTTTGTGCCTTTCCATATACTGCCGAAGCAGGGGAGCCTGTCAGACTGATCTTTGATACAGATATTGGTAACGATATTGATGACGCCCTGGCTTTAGCTGTGATTCATGCATTGCAATCGAGGGAAGAGTGTGAGTTGCTGGCGGTTACCAGCAGTAAAGATAATCCCCATTCATCACTCTGCTGTGATGTGATTAATACGTTTTACGGACGTCCTCAGATTCCTTTAGGACGTGTTCATCAGGGGGTCACACCGAAAGATGGTTCCTATGTCCGCAAAGTGGTCGAGTATTCAGCGAGAGGAAAACCAGTCTTTCCCCGTCGCTATCAGCAAGCAGAGGACATTCCCGAAGCGGTGACTGTTTTGAGAAAAATTCTGGCTGAGCAACCAGATCAGTCTGTCGTATTGGTGGTTGTTGGATTTTCAACCAATATTGCGCGTCTCCTGCAATCTCCCGGAAATGAAACGTGTTCACTGACGGGTAAAGAATTAGTAACGCAAAAAGTGAAACTACTGTCACAGATGATTGGTCGTTTTGATAAAGAGAAACCGACTGCTTTTCATGAGTATAATGTCAAAGTTGATATACCGGCTGCACGCACGTTATACGAGTTGTGGCCTGCCCAAATTCCAGTTGTGGTGAGTGGCTGGGAAGTTGGGCGTGCAATACAAAATCGGGCCAGCAGCATTATTAATGATTACAATTATGTGAAATTCCACCCCATCAAAATTGGCTATGAATATTGGAATCAAATGCCCTATGATCGACCTACCTACGATTTAACGAGTGTTCTCTATGCGGTTAGACCAGCACGAGGCTATTTCGGTCTCTCAAAACCGGGTAAGCTGAGGATCAACGAGCAGGGTAAATTAGAGCATTCTACCGACCCAAACGGGAATCATCGTTATTTAACTGTGACATCCGTACAGATTTTCAGGACTCAGGAAGTTCTGGAATCGCTCTCAAGTCAGCCACCAGCTCCGTAATGAATCATGTTTTCTTAGTTCCTGTTTTCCTGCGTAAAGACAAGTATGATGACTCAAAACACAGATGATATTTCAGAAAATCATTTCCGTAATCGATTAAAAATTGCATTGAAAAATCTCGGTATCGGAATGGTTTTTATCATAGCCGGACTTTTTTTGTTGTGGCATAACGAAACGAATAATCTGGAACGTGAACGAATAGCACAGGCTGAATCTGTGCTCGCGGAGAATCGGGAAAACGCATCAGAGAAGAATTTAGAGAATGCGACCGAAAGTGTGGTTACAATCACCATGTTTAACTGGGGATTTCGGATTTCGGGCTGGGTTATACTGTTTCTGGGTTTGGCAACGCTCTTTAAACCCCTGGTTGTACTCGTCGAAAAAATTCCTTTGCTGGGCAATTTTGTGGGACGTGGTATCACTGTATTTGCGATTCTGAGTTCATTCAGTCTCTCATTCTTAATGATTTCTGCAATCTGGATGGTGACAAAACCGGTCTATGGAGCCGTCATGTTGCTGGCGGGGATCATACCACTTCTGCTGCTCTATCGTTCCGGGAGACGCGCTCGCTTGAAGCGGGCTTATAAACAAGCCTGAGAAACTGATCTGAGCTGATCCAGGCATTGAAACTATTACAAATTAATACCAGCGTGGTTCTCTCTGCGCCCTGTCTTTCCCATTGTGTTAAATTCGCGTGATTGGGTTCCCAACTTTCTGTCCAAGAACGCAGGATTCCTACAAGTCGAATAACCGATATAACCGATACCTTTGATATATCTAATACTCTTCACGCAGAAATTCCTGCGCTGCAGGGGCATTATTTGCTGGATCTGTCTTTTTTCGAAGGCAGTTTCGTAGACCTCCGGCTTGTAGTCTTCTTGAAATGAGATTGAAGTACAACATGGTAAATCCGGCCTACCGATTATTACTTGGGATGGTTGTTCTCCTGACAGGAGTGGGATACCGTTCTGCACAGGCGCAGTATGCTCCTGGAAGTAGTGCACCTGCGCAATCAGGGTTATTATACATACCAGCTGCGTTTCATCCCGGACATTCTGCCCAGGTGAATTACGAAACTTCGCCGGAATACAATCAACCGATGGATCAATATGTTTCAGGATACAATAGTTATCCTGACAGTGGTTCTCCTTACCAGTCAGATATGATTGTGCGGGCGTTACCCGTTGATCGCGGCTGGGCCTATGATAATCCCGTTGATGGTTTGTTTAAGAACATCGCGTCTCACAGTTGGATGCGTCTGGAATATTTATTATGGAAAGCGCCTCCCGGAAATCAGTTGATCGGTACTGAAATTCCAAATGGCAATGACCCGCGCCTGCCTTATGCGATTCCAGACCCTGATGGTACCATGAATCTCGAGGCACATGAAGCGGACCTCAGTTCTATCGGTTCACAGGGATCAAATGGAATCCGGGGTACATTTGGAATTGATTTTAATAGTGGAACGATTGAGGCGATCTTTTTCGGGATGAGATCCGACCGTAGTTCGGTTTCGTATGGTAAATCAGAATTGATGCGTACTAACTTTTCAATGGACGATGAAACAAACACAACTTATGATCTGTCCAATAGTATTTCAATTCAAACACTATTGGACGGGCGAGTGGATACCGTGATTAATGGTGCAAGATTTAATCAAAAGTTTTCCGTAGATTATCAGTCATCAGCCTGGGGTGTTGAGAGTAATTATGTGATTAACACCGAACAACTCTTCTTCAGGACCTACGCTGGTGCGGGGGGATTTCAGATGCGTCCCATGGTTGGTTTTCGGTATTTGAAAATTGGCGAATCGATGTTAATCAAAGGGTCTTTTGAAGACCAGGCTGCAACGGCAACGCTTCCCGTTGAGTTGTTCGAAACCACCATCAGTACCGAAACCAGTAATAAACTGTATATCCCTCAGGCAGGGGTTCGAATGGAATTTGTACATCCCTGGTTTACCATTTCGGCAGAGCCTAAAGTTGGGTTTGGTGTGAATGATTATAATGGAAGTGTATTAACGGATCAGTTTTTCAGCGCAGCAGATCCGACACATGTCACACAAATCGCAAAAACCAGATTTTCACCTACGTTTGAATTCGGTGTGAATGCCCGTGTCAACCTGACTGAAAACTTTACTTTTAATGTCGGTTACAATTTCTTGTGGGCAAATCAGGTCGCCAGACCGGGTACGATCACTTACTACAATACATCGACCACAAACGATACAACCGGTGTTTCTTTACAGGCTCAGGACAGTCTTGATAGCTACAAACTGCATGGTCTTGTGATCGGTGGCGAGATTCGCTTTCCCTGATCATGGACTGGAAGGTGCATTTGTTTGAGCAACATGGCAATCAGGCGATAAGTTTTTCGACCAGATTTCCACCTACATTGGTCAGTCTGATATCCAAACCACCAAATTTCTGAGCCAGTTTCAAGTGGTTCAGCCCGAACAAATGCAACAGCGTCGCATGAAAATCGTTGATGTGCACGGGATCTTCTTCAACGGACCAGCCTAGTTCGTGAGTTTTTCCGATGACCTGGCCTCCTTTGACGCCACCGCCTGCCATCCAGAGGCTGAATGCGCTGGGATGATGATCACGGCCTGTGACTGCTTTGGAACCAGTCCGATTTTCACCCAGTGGTGTTCGACCAAATTCTCCTGCCATCACAACCAGAGTTGAATCGAGCAACCCGCGTTGTTTGAGATCTTTTAAAAGGGCGGCCACTGGCTGGTCGATGATGCCTGCATTTCGTGAGATTCCGACATCAAGACCACTATGGTGATCCCAGGATGCGTGATACAGGTTTACAAAGCGAACTCCCCGCTCGACCATTCTACGTGCCAGAAGACAATTTCGAGAAAACGCCCCTTCGGCATCTGAACCGCCACCACGCTTGCCATTTTTGGTATTTCCCTTACGATTTACACCATAAGCTTCCTGTGTTTCTTTGGTTTCGCTGGATAAATCAATCAGTTCAGGGGCTGAGGATTGCATCTGAAATGCGAGTTCGTAGCTGGCAATGCGACTGGCGATTTCGTTATCTCCCGTCTGATCAAGTTGAGCACCATTCAACTTTTTGATCGCATCCAATCCGGACTTTTGGATATCTGAGCTGATTCCCGGAGGATTATTCAGATTGAGAACCGCTTCGCCTTTGTTTCTAAATAAGACGCCAGCATAGGTGGAGGGTAATGAACCACTTGACCAGAGCGATGCGCCACCACTGGCACCACGACCGGCTGTCAGAACGACATATCCCGGCAGATTATTCGATTGACTCCCTAGTCCGTAAGTCAACCAGGAGCCGACACTGGGTCTGCCAAAACGTCCTACACCCGTATTCATCATCAATTGGGCAGGATGGTGATTGAACTGTTCGGTATACATCGAACGAATCAAGGCGATATCATCTGCACAGGATCCGATATGGGGTAATACGTCTGAAAACTCAGTACCGCATTCACCGTGTTTGATAAATTTACGTGTACTTCCACTTAGGGTCGCTGTCTCTTTATTGATGAACGCAAATCGAACTTTTTCTGTGACCTCTTTAGGCAGAGGTTGGCCATTTAATTCCCGGAGTTTTGGTTTAGGGTCATACAGATCGATTTGGCTCGGTCCCCCCGCCAGAAATATGAAAATACAATTTTTAGCAGTACCGGGGAAATGAGAATTTTTCGGGGCCAAAGGGTTTGACAGATTTTCTTCTGAAGCCAGGAGCCCTTCTTTTTGCATCATCGAAGCCAGCGCATAGCCGGCAACGCTACAGGATGAATTCATCAGAAAGCGGCGGCGTGCCAGATTTAAAGAGTCAGGAGTGGTCGTCATCATTTTTTCTGTCCGAAAAATAAAAAATAGATTGCTTAAAAAATTTCAGCAACGAGTTTCCTGCTAATTATCCACGTGTGACAAACTCATCAAGATTCATTAAAACCCGTCCAATGATGATCCAGGCTGCTACTTCTTGTGGCGTACTGCCAGCCGGAATCATTTTGGAGTTTGTCAGTTGACTGACGGCAGCTTGATCTGATTTGAGGAGTCGGACTTGTTCCTGATAAAGGTGTTTAATAATCTGAAATTCTTCAGCCGAGGGTTGTCGCGACAGGCAGAGACGGAACGCATGTTTGATGCGCTGATCAAGGCTTGTTTTTTTGCTTTGTGTTTCTTCAACAATTCGTTTTCCAAGTGCCTGAGAACATTCAAAAAAAACAGGATCGTTTAAGATCGTTAATGCCTGGAGAGGAGTATTTGATCTTTCTCTGCGGGTGCAGCTCAGATTCGAGTCTGGTGAATCAAACGTCATTAACATGGGATAAGGAACCGTTCTCTGGAAGAACGTGTAGAGGCCTCGCCTGTAACGATCGTCGCCTTTACTGGTGGGCCATTTGACAGAGTTGGCGTATCCGAGGCTGGCGATACCGGCAGGTTGTGGAGGATTCACACTGCGTCCACCAATTTTGTGTTTAATGAGTCCACTGACGCTAAGCGCCTGATCACGCACAATTTCTGCTTCAACGCGTTGTCGGTTTTGATGTGATAACCAGGAATTATACGGATCGCGTTCGATTAGCTCGGGTCTACTGTTTGAAGATTGACGATAGGTGGCCGACATGACGATCAGCTTATGGAGTTGCTTTAAGCTCCAGTTGTTTTTTTGAAATTGGGTGGACAGCCAATCCAGCAGCTCGGGATGCGAAGGAAGTTCGCCCTGCGTACCAAAATCATTTAATGTCGAAACAATTCCTCGTCCAAAATAGCGGCTCCAGATCCGATTCACGGTAACACGTGCTGTTAAAGGACTTTCAGGAGTAAACAGCCAACTGGCGAGGTCTAGTCGATCAGGAGTTTTCGATTTCAATGGAGGCAGAACTGCCGGTGTGTCAGGCTGAACTTCGTCTGCTGGATTCAAGAAATCTCCACGCACCATCAGGTGTGTTTTTCGTGGAACTTTAAGGTGATCGACGACCTGTGCGATTGTGGTTTCTGCAGGATTACGCGGTGCTTTTTTTCGATGCGCGAGTTCAGCTTCTCTCAATTTCTTTAGTTGCGGGTCGATCGTACGGTAATACTCTACCAGTTCTTTTTGCTGATCTTCAGTTCGTTGATCGCGTGAAGTCTTCAGAGTCTCCACGATGATGTCGGAGATGCCGTTTAAAGATAAGGGTTTGGGGGCGGTGGTCAGAGCAAGGCGAAATCGTCCCAGATTATGGTAGGTTTTGCGGGTTGTTGATTGTTGTAATGTAACTGTAACCAAGGTCCCTTTTTCATCTCCGAAGGCGGTTTTCGTTTCAAATGTTGCAAGCTGTTTTTTGCCCTGTTGTGGTGTGATTGACCAGCCTGTGTGCGGGCTGTTATTAATAACACGGTCAACCTTATAGCCTGTCATTTCGAAACTGGCTTGCGCTTTTTGTAAGGGAAACTCTTTCAATGATTTGGGAGTGTTGAGGGGAGCTGCTTTGACTGTCAGCATTGTCAATTCAAAATCGCCGGAAGGACTGCGGCCAGGACCATTCTTTGGCAGGCTGGGGTCAGTGAGTGCTTCCAAGCGTATTCCATTGATATTCTTCAGATTCGTTTTGAAAGTGATAGTATAGATTTCCGCGCGTCCCGGATTCTTTCCTCCTGCCAACACAGAGCGGTCGGGCAGGACTTTAAGTGTGGTATTTTGTTTGGCATGCACAGATTCCGGTTTGAGAATCGTCCAGACCGGTTTTAAATTTGTGCTCTGTTTTTCCCATATTGTAAGAGACTTCGTGAGTTGATTCTGCTCGAAATCCTGAATCGCTTTGACAAGCGGTGCATGGTCTTTTTGATAAATGCGATTGATTTTGAGAAAAGCCGCCTGTTCATCAGGTAAGGGGGCACCGATGTTGGGTTCGGTGATTGAGTTGAAGAAAGCGTACAGGCGATAATATTCTCGTTGCGTGAGTGGGTCATATTTATGGGTATGGCATTGGGCACATTCGACAGTCAGTCCCAGCCAGATGGATCCTAATGTATTGGTACGGTCTACCGTTCGCTTAACTCGATCTTCCTCCGGGTCTGTCCCGCCTTCTGTGTTGATCAAAGTGTTGCGATGAAAGCCGGTCGCGACCAACTGGCTGGTTGCAGGCTTTGGTAATAAATCTCCTGCAAGCTGTTCTATGGAAAATTGATCGAAGGGCAGATCTTCATTGAACGCGTTGATGACCCAGGTTCTCCAGCGCCAGGCATGAGGTCGTTTATTGTCTTTTTCATAACCGTCACTGTCGGCATAGCGGGCGAGATCCATCCAGTGTCTGCCCCAGCGTTCGCCATAATGCGGTGATGCCAGTAGATGGTCAACCAGTTTTTCGTACCAGTTGGGATTGGTGTCTGAGGTCCAGCGCTCCCATTCTTCAATAGAGGGAGGCAAGCCGATCAAGTCCAGGTAGGCTCTGCGAATCAACGTGCTGCGGTTCGCTTCCTTAGACGGTTGTATTTTTTCCTGTTCCAGTTTTTGGAGTATGAATGCATCGATACCATTTTTACCCCAGGATGAATTTTGATTCTTCGGAGGGAGGATGGGTTTGATTTTTTGGAAGGCCCAGTGATCGGCGCCTGGAGGACTTCCTTTCGCGTTTGAGGATTCGGGCCAATTCGCTCCTTGGTCAATCCAGCGTTTGACTAATGCTAATTCCGTAGTAGAGAGGGGAGTTCCTTCACCATCGGGAGGCATTTTGTCTCCATCACCTGTTCCGGCAACGCGATGATAGAGTTCACTTTTTTTGCTATCGCCGGGTTTGAGAGCCGGTCCGCTATCTCCCCCTTCCAACGCGCGTGTTTTGAGATCGAGTCGAAAACCACCTTCTTGCATTTCACTCCCATGACAGGAGTTACATTTTGCCTGAAATAGTGGTTTGATCTGTTTCAGGAAATCTACTTTCGTAGAATCTTTCGCGAATACGAATGGGGGCAGAGCGACCAAGTGGATCAGGAGAAACAGCCAACTGGTAGAATAGTAAACTCGGCAATTCATGTACTTGCCCTCATTGTTATCAGGCAATTCAACGATCCGGGTGCGTCTCTGGAAGGCCAATGTTGCGCCACTGCAACTTGGGAGAACAGGTAAGTCCCCTTACTGATCGTCAGTTAATATATTCTAAGCTGTGAAGACTACTGTTGTCAATTATTTACGGCTCGAATGTATTAGACCAGATCATAAATGAAAAAAACCTGAGAGAGGAATCAGAATCCTCTGTCAGGTTAGTAGAATCAGCGGTATCCAACATTGATTTGGCCGCATCTGACTGCTCGATTATTTTGAGTCAGTGGGTATGGATGCTTCAATCGGGAATAATTTTAAAAGCATTTTTTTGTTTGGTCGTGAACCATATTCGCATAATTCAAATGATTCCGCATATTTGATTTTCTTTCCGATCTCTTCCCCATAGATACTGATGAGTTCGGTTCGAAATTTATTTGCCTCTGAAGATTGTCTGCGCGACCAGGAAGGACGAATATGTTCAATGCGCAGTTCCGGCGGATTGGCAGGGGGGACTTTGGCTGCGCGATCCGGGTTTCCGCCCGCGCCTCCTTCCAGTGATTGCGATACCAGTTGTGCAACTGCTTTGAGTTTCTGATCGAATACATTGTCAACAGCTACAACCACATCAGGGCGAAATGGGTACGGCTTTTGGAATCCATCACTGGAATACATAAAGACGGGATTCTTTTTGAGTCGCGGTACATCAGGACAGAAATACGGGACGGTGACCATAAAGGCCGCGTCCTGAACGAGAATACCGACATAACGATGGTCGGGATGATAATCCCAGGGGCGATGTGAAATGACTAAATCGGCTTTCCATTCTCGAATCAGTTTCACAATGGTTTTTCGGTTTTCCAGTGTCGGCAGTAATTCGCCATCATGAATGTCCAGAACTTCGGATTTTACTCCAAGCACTTTAGCAGCAGCTTTGGATTCTGCTGACCTGCGTTGAGCCAGCGTTCCACCAGCCATTTCAAAGTGGCCAATATCCCCATTTGTGACGGAGACCAGTTTTACTTTGTGGCCTTGTTTTGCCCAGAGGGCAGCGGTTCCCCCATTTTTATATTCTGCATCATCGGGATGCGCACCAAAGCAAATGATTCGCAAGGGCTCGTCTGCACGCAAAGTTGTTGTGATGAACAGTAGAGGAAGAATCAAAACGAGTTTGCTATAGATATGGTATTTTCGATTGAGCATCATGGTCCTTAACTCCAGAAATGGTGGAATGTTTTTTTTATCTTCATTCCAAAATACATGAGTCAATCACTCAGTGGTAGGGCTGCGCACAAAAAAAGACTCGATGGACGAGTCT
>NZ_CALEMX010000339.1 GCF_937910335.1 uncultured Gimesia sp.
TCAGACTTTGCACTGCGCACTTTCTGGCGAGCTTCGTTCACATTGTTCATAGCTACGTCGAGTGGGATGGGTGGAGAGGGTGAACCGAAACCACCAGCAATATCGAAACCACCACCCCCACCGAAACTCCCATTTGAAAATGAATTGAGCGCAGAGGACGGCATAGTGGCAGTCCGAGAAATCGTACGTTGCTTCGAGAATAATCCTAGTCCGTCAGCTTCATATTTGAAGGACTTCAGTTGCAGGTCGACGAGTTGCTCTTTCGCCGCCGCGCGCTTTTTGAGTGCCGCTGACATCTTCTCACTTCGGGAGGTTAATCTGTCGAGTTCTGCCCGGCGTTGTTCCATATCAGCATTGAAGTACTCGACGAGCGCTGCCTGTATTGCTTTTTTCGTTTGAGATTTCTGCTCCACCGATTTCGCATTCTTGAGTTGTCTGAGGAGCGCGTTAAATGGATTCTGCAAATCCTCATAGAGCTTTTTCGCCATGCCGAACTGTCGTGCGGTCGCAGAAGCTTGCTGCGCAGGGTTTTGTTGCGCATAACTCGTGGTGCTGAACAATACTATGGAAACAACGGCCGCAATTCCAATAGCAGCCACAAACATAAATGATCGTGCTTTCATCATCATTCTTCCTTTGTAGAAGAGGTTGAAGAATCGCGAAGTGTATCGCGTTCAAGTTGGTCTAAACGTGCATTGAATGACGTAGAGTTTTGCCAGAATTGATCGTTCGCCGGTAGTGCAAACCTCGCCGTGTTTGAGGTGGCTTCAAGCTGCTGAAGCCGCTCGGATATTTCTTGTGCCGTCGCCGAATAAACAGCGGACTCTGCGGCAATCACCTGATCTTGCTGAGCCAGTGAAATGTTGTTGACGGGGGCAACAGTCTCCGCGGGTTGTGTCGAATGGTCTCTCGTTCGTTCGGCTTTGGGCGGCAAGAACATCAAAACCGCGACAATGGCAGATACAAGACTGACCATTGCTCCACAGGCAAGAAACGGACGGCGCCGGATGAATCTCCTCAAGCGACTGCGACGGCGTGTTCCGTGTTGTTGCGTTCTCGCAAGCAATTGAATTAGTGACTCCCGGACTTCAACAGCATTTGCAAACCGATGGGACACTTTTTTCTCTAATAGTCGATCGATGATGTCAGACAAGTCGTCAGGAATTTCGCTATTCACCTGCCATACCGGACGATGCCTGTCGTTGCAAACTCGATGCAGCACGCCCATCGCTCGCTCGGCTCGAAACGGTGGTCGGCCCGTGGCCATGAAATAGAGCACCGAGCCGAGACTGAAAAGATCCGTGCGTTGATCAGCTGTGTCGCCGTTGGCCTGCTCGGGTGACATATAGTGTGGTGTGCCGGCGATAATTCCGGTATGCGTGAGGCTGGCATCATCGACGGTCCTCGCCAATCCGAAGTCGGTTAGCAAAATGCGTTCAATGCCTTGCTCCAGCAGAATGTTTGCCGGTTTGACATCGCGATGGATTACACCTTGTTCATGTGCCGCCGCGAGTCCGGATGCCGCCTGGATTCCAATTCGCATGATTTCTTTCGCATCGAGCGGCCCTTCACGGTCAACGCGCGCCTGCAACGACTCACCCGCGACATACTGCATCACAAGAAACGGGTTCTCGTCGTCGGCCTCCACATTATGAATTGCGACAACGTGTTCATGGACCACGGCCGCTGCCGCCCGTGACTCCCTGGCAAAGCGCTGACGCGCCGCCCCACTATGAGCCAGATGTTGAGCCAGCACTTTGATCGCGACCGGACGATTCAACTCTGTATCAAAGGCCTTCAGCACAAGCCCCATACCGCCAGAACCAATCATGCGCTCTATCTCGTATCGCCCCAGACGGCCAAGCATCTCAGGGTGACTTGGGGGATTGAGAAAAGTCAGACTCTCTACTTCACCGTGCAATCCATCGGTACCTTGAAAAGTTGTGCGACTGCTTGACAACTCTTCCCATGGATAATCGCTGAGTAACTCACGAGTTTCCATATCAAGTTGAGTCGGTCCCACAACAGAGTCGAGCCGCATTTGGCACGCTTCACAAATCTCCACGTGTGCTGCCGTCAAGCGGTATTCTTCGCTGTCTTCATCTCCATAGAGCAAAACTTGCAGCTCTGCATCATCAACATGTTTTAGATTACTCGTCACGATCTTTACCTCACGTTGTGTGATGAGAATTATTCTTCGCCATCCTGTTCCAGTTTCTTGATTGCTTCTCGCAATCGACTTCGAATACGACTCCGGGCAATGTGAATTGCACCAACGCTCATTTTGAGTTCCCGCGCGACATCTTCCGTCTCGTGTCCCTCAATGCTTGACAACCAGAACGCTTGCCAGGTACGCTCCTTCACTTGCTCCTGGACCTGCTCCGCCGCCCACCGAAAAACTTCACGTCGATATTCCAAATCAAATAACTCTGATTCTTCCTCTGCACAGACTGGATCAGCTTGCTGTTCCAGCATGTTCGCAATCCTTGAGTCGCCAGTACCAATGGGGCGATACTTTCGTCGTGTCAAATATTTAATCATCAAATTACGCGCAATCCGAAACAGCCAGTCACGAAATCGGCCACGTTCCGGATCAAACTCCCATTGTTCAATGGCTCGCGAAACCGCAACAAGCACTTCCTGCACAATTTCCCGCGCATCCGCATCCTGTAATCCCTTGGTACGAGCCAGTCGATACACCAGCGGCTCGTAAATTGACACAAACCGATCCCACGCCTCGACATCACGTTTGTCTGGCAACCTCAGAATCAAGCTGTTTCGAGTATCAGGGACTGGTGATTCCATGCATTCATTCTCGCTCCTTACCAGTAAATATCCACCACAAACAGAAACCTTTCACGGGGCACGTAAAGAAGCTTTATCGGAATTTGTGATAGAGACGTAAGTTGTTTCCTCGATACTGCTTCGAGTTTACGAATTTCTATTCTTAAATCAAAAACGATTCTCAACCTGTGGTCATTCGAAATGATCTCGGTATGCTAAGTGAGGTGGGTTCTGAATTAAATGCAAGCATTCTACTTTTCTTGAAGTGAAGTATCATGACAAAAGTACTCGTAACCGGATTTGATGCTTTTGGAACGACCCCTGTGAATCCTGCAGGAAGCGTTGCCAGAAAATTGGACAGTGTGACGATCAATGGAGCAACCATTATAGCCAAAATTGTTCCAGCGGCCTTTTTTAAATCCATTGATTTTGTCAAAGCAGCAATCAAGGACATTCAGCCGGACGTGGTGATTATGCTGGGAGAGTACGGCGGTCGCGCCATGATCACAGTGGAACGGATTGCAAATAACTTTAACGATTCTACGCGATATGAGCTTGTAGATAATGAAGGATGCTCTGTTCAAGATCAGCCAACCGATCCTGAAGGCCCCGTTGGATATTATTCGACGTTACCAATTCGCGCGATGGTAAAAGCAATGCGAGTGGCGGGAGTACCTGCTGATATTTCAGACACGCCGGGGTCCTTTGTTTGTAATCATTTGATGTATGGTATTCTGCACCACATTGCGACGGCAAATCTCGATATTCGTGCCGGTTGGATTCACCTGCCGCATCTTCCCAGTGTCGCCGCTTTGGAATCTCATCTTGGTGCGCCAAGTATGTCTGAGGAAACTGCAGTTGCAGGTCTCACAGCAAGCATTGAGGCGATTCTGGAACATGCAGAAGACATTCATGATCCAATTCAATCGGTGTGGCAAATATAGATTGCGAAGATTCAGGCCAATCTTATACTAGTTATGGATGATTTTAGATACTGTCAAGTAACGAGGAAATCAACCTCCCTTTTCTCATGATTCAGAAAGCATTTCTCATGAAAGCATTCCAAGTCCTCTGTCTCACTGTCGCAATTTATCTACTGACACTAATTCAACCATTACATGCCACTAACAATTATTTTCTACCCGGCGATGCCTTCTTCCATTCAATACTCACCTTGGAATCGATTCAGGAACGGGCAAAAGAACCTGAAGAAGTCTATGGATATCGCTTCGTTTGTGAACCAGCTTTCTGTGGCTACGCGGGCTATTCCAAGCTCAAGCTAGACAAGCAAAACAAGGAGTTAGCAAAAAACATTCACAAAGCGTATTTTCAAATCCGAGAGTCGATTTCGCTCAAGCTGCAGCGCAAGACTTATAAAACAGCTCCGCTCACCAATTCAGACAAGTCAGCATGGAAGCCAGAAAATTTCGAAGAGACCAATGGCCTTAGCCTCTTCTTTTACAATGAAGACTATGACTGGAAACGTCGAAAGATCGCAGTTAAATACAATGAAGACTGGCTCGGTGATCTCAAAACATTTGGCTTTGGAGGCGGCAGATACTGTGAATTCGTCAGCACAGCCGATGCTGTAGTCGCCTCTTGGGCGCTCGGAAAATACATTCAGCCTTTAAACGTACAGCTTCCTGATACCCCAATCGAAAAATACAAGACTGTTAATACCCCTATGCTGCCCAAAGGAAAATTAAAAGCCCTAATCCTGTTTGACAGAAACTACAAACAGTATTTCGATATGAGGAATAACAAAGGTTTACTTCAAGTCACCAATAAAGGAATCAACTACTACATTGTCCATCGAAAAGAATGGAAGCTCTACAAGGATGTCTACGGTGAAGAATAAAAGAGCTGAAAAAGCGATAGCACTGGCCTCTTTCATTTTCAACTTCTGAAAAATTTGATTACTCAATCGCCAACAAACAAAAACTGAACTGCGTCGGCGATCACATATTTTCCGTCTGTGCCCTCATTGGAAATTTTGACCCAGCCTGATTTCCCTGCTTTGAATCGAAAGACTCCCAGTGTGCGGAACAGTTTTTGATGTTCGGGAATTTTCTGCTGGTTGATGCGAATGGTTTTTTCCCCCTCTGCATGATGAATGGTGATCGGCGTATTTGTGGATCGGCGGATGTTGTAACAATGCGAGAGCCGCACTTCGTAACGCCCCGATTTGGGAATCGCAGGCGTATAGATTACCGCTTTGTCCCCTTTCCCTTTCTTCTGATCATGCAGATAGCCGAGCCCCACATAAGGGGGTGTATGGGTCGAATACTGCCAGGTCCCGATTAATTGGGCCTCCGTTTCATCGACCACGATCCCCTTCAACTTTCCAGGATCAGCAACGACGAATGGCACCAACTCCAGCTTATCAACTTCACCAGGTGGATGTGTGTTGGCAACGGCATCCGGGTGCGGCTTGCGTGGAGCCGCTGGTTCCGTTGCTGTCAATCTTTCCGGCACCACCATTAGTAAAGCTACAGTGATCACTGCCAGTTGAATGTGTGCCATGAAACCTGATTCCTGTAATTGCATCAATCTGAATCTCCCTTCCCACGCGATTGGAAATGGATCTCTTTCCTACATCATAGCAAGGTAACCAGAAGTGTCGATTGTACCATTGAACAAAAAAATGCCGTTGAGAGATTGGAATCAATCATCAATTGCTGGTTCATTCCAATCAAGAGTTGTTACAAAAATTTTATATAATATCACTGCCGATAAATATTTTTGTATATTTATTCGACACCAGCATGTATACTCTACACGGCATTGGTCCTCTTTAGAAAACAGCGTGTGCTGAGAACGAAATTAATTCTCGTACCCGTCATCCAGGAGACCATCAGCCATGGCTAAAAAGAAAGCAAAAAGTACCGGAAAAAAGCGACGAACCACCAAATCAACAAAAGCCACACGTCCTGCCAGGAAGAAAGCGTCAAAGCCAGCAAAGAAGTCAGCCTATTCGTCAACCGACAACAAGCTCAGTGTTGAGATTACGTTGGCACCACCTGCAGGCAGCAATATTCTAACTCCTTTTTCATCGATTGTACGTCCAACTGCCCGGAATGCTTCGCAATTCCATGCTGATTCTTCACAGATAGATCGGGCTCTGGGCGCCCTGACCAAGCTGGGATTTGATGTTCTGGCAGTATCATCAACATCCATTTCTGTGGAATGCACCTCGCAACAATTTACGGAAGTATTCGGAACACAACTTGAATCTTCCAAGATGGACACCTCCACACAAGCAACTGCCTCGGCAGAAACTTTTCTTGCTCCCGCTAAAGATGCGGTCTGGGCACCACCAATTGTACTGGAAGGTCTGGTTGAGCGCGCCTATATTCAGCCACCTTTTCTTTATTTTGAAAACCCGTTTCCTCCAAGTGTTGACTACCATCATATTCGTGTACCAGGGGACCTGGCGTTCTTGACGAATGCCGCCAGAGTTCATCGTGAAGGCATTACAGGGAAAGGTGTCCGTGTAGCAATGATTGACAGTGGATTTTATATCCAACACCCCTACTACGAAGGCATGGGCTACAATATGTCAAGAATGTTAGGTCCGGGGGCAAGTAATGTGGAACATGACGAGAATGGACATGGCACGGCTGAGGCTGCCAATATTCTGGCCATTGCTCCCGACATCACGTTCATCGGAGTGAAAACTGGTAACAGTCTAGCCGCTTCTTTCAAAAAAACCGTTGAACTCAACCCTGATATTATCTCGATTAGTCTCGGGTGGGACTTACGCGGTGCAGATGGATTGCCATTACCAAGTCTTCCCGGTTTTTTGTCTTCGCTTGAAACGGAAATTGCTGATGCAGTTGCATCAGGAATCACAGTCTGCATCTCGTCGGGAAATGGACACATCGGATTTCCCGGTATGCATCCCGATATTGTATCAGCGGGCGGTGCTTATTTAGACGAAAATATGGCTGTGCAGGCGTCAGATTATTCGAGCGCTTTCAAGAGTGCGATCTACCCCGGACGCAACGTACCGGACCTGTCTGGTCTGGTCGGATTAAAACCACATGCAGACTATATTATGTTGCCTTTAGAACCGGGCTGCTCTATTGACAGTGATGGATCTGCCCATGATGGCACAAACAACAATGATGGCTGGGCCGTGATCAGTGGAACGTCAGCAGCAGCACCACAACTTGCGGGTGTTTGCGCGCTGCTCAAACAACAGAACCCGGGATTAACACCAAGTGATATAAGAGGGGTACTCAAGCTCACAGCGCGAGATGTCCAGGCGGGGCATGCAAACGAAGTATCGAACCCTGTCAAAATTGGAGGCGTGCTGCAGCATAAAGAAATTTTCGCATCGAGCGGCCCTGATGGTGCCACCGGACACGGTCTT
Organism: uncultured Gimesia sp.; assembly: GCF_937910335.1. Taxonomy (GTDB): domain Bacteria; phylum Planctomycetota; class Planctomycetia; order Planctomycetales; family Planctomycetaceae; genus Gimesia. The sequence goes on from NZ_CALEMX010000339.1 coordinate 7,160, forward strand.
GTTGATGCGTTTGCAGCCTGGAAACAGGTCTAACTAAAACAGAGAGGGAGGGATTTGAATTTCGATCGACTTCACTTCCTGCGACAGCTGCTCGGGGATTGATGGGGCTTGGTCTGTTGTGAAAGCATCACTGGACACAGGACCAAAATCGATTCCCGGGCTGTCTGATTGAGAACTCCTTTTGACGGAACACTTAAAAGTGCTTTCGAATTGATTTGGCGTACATTCAATGGAAATGGAGCGTTGTCCACTGGCAACAATATCAATACCCAACTGACTCAAAGTATTGCTGGCTTTCTCTCGGGCAATCTCCAAGTCGTTATCTCGGAGGTCCATTAGCAAGACTTCAGCAGAAATTTTTTCGGGTTGATTCATTGGATCAATGTCCTTCTAGTGAATGAGCTGTATATCACGCCTGTCAGTCAAACAGAACATGTTGACTGGAAATTTTGATGACTATTCACAGATGCACGTGTATTATTTCCCTGGATCAAGCAATCGTCAAGGTGTTCTCCTTGTCATTCCTGACAGCATTGATGGGAAAGATGATGATAATGGTCTAGATCTTTGAAAAGATTGGTCCGCATGAAATTTGGGGTTGTTGAAGAGAGCAGGATGCTGTTTGAGCATTCACACTTTTCAGAACAAACTCAACCAACAGATTCAGTCAATGCATAAACCAAACATGACCCCGATCGCGCAACTTTACAGTCCGTTCATTTTAGACTCCAGATTCTACCACAAAAATCGCGAAAGACACGAAATGTTATTTTGAGGTAACGTTTCCCTGGTTCACTTTTTGTTGTTTTTATCGATCTGATCGCTGCTACTGAGCGTTTTGGAACCAGTGGCAGTTATTCACCTCTTCTACCGGGAGTGAATCAAGCTTGCACAAAACTGGTAAACAGTGTCCTGCAAATCACAGGTAGAGAAGTCTTCACCGTCAAAAGAAAACTTCCTTGCGCGCGACGCACAGGGAATAGTTTCTTCAGAGGCGCGGCGATATCAAGGCGTAAAAAAATCCCTGAAGACAGGGATTTTGTACGATTCAAACAGGCTTGTGTTTGTCAATCGGGGTCAGTGATTTTTGTGAAACCCACTTTTATCAGAGTCACCCCAGACGATCCCTCATGGGGTGACTCAATATCGTCCATTGTGTTGCTCGTATTAAATCACGAAACCAACATTATCTTTGGAAGGAGGCCTGATTCAATTTGGAAGGAGCCGGTGGTACCGGTGGGTTGGCATTCTGTTTTACTGGTGCCGCCTCTGGTTGAGGTGTACCCTGATTTCCATTTGAATAATAAACGGGGCCACCCGCGTGGTGTCCTCGACAGTGTTTACAACCATGCCCTCTACAGGAGTTGCAATTGCGCGTGTGATACATGCTTGGATCTGGTGCTGGTGGCAGCATGCCTCTTCGAGGTTGCCAGGTTGGCACGCTCTGGTAATAGAAACCGAGCTGTGTGGTATCGGTGGGCATATAAATCTGCTGGTAATTGGCAGCTCCGGTAGGACCACGTTGACCCATATATTGATTCGAATAATATCGCTGATATTGCACGGGAGTTCTTTGAATCATCTGCGCAGAAGGGGGACACCATGCCGGACCGTGCGATTTATGTTTTCGCAAAAAGGCCCGACCTTCCCGCGTACCATAGTATCGATAACTACCGCCACCATCATAGCGACCTGAAGATCCGGGAGGACAATAGTATTCACCACCCCCGTCAGTCTCGTGCTCCACTTGCTCAATGCCTGTCTGGCTTGCGGGAGTTCTATCGTCAGCGCTTACCTTCGAGACAGAGCCAGCCATGAAGCCAGTCACTGCCAGAATTGCAAGCAATTGCATATTTAAGATTCTCATAACAATCTTCCTGGACCCGATTGAGGATAATATTTTAGATTATTGAACGATGCGCGTTACCGGAGTCAGGCGGCTTGAAGGAATGCCCCAACTATAGTTGTAGGTATGATGCACATTCGGAGCCAGCGGAACGGCAACTGGAACTCCATAACCTTGTGCGCCATAAAGCTGCCCATCTCGTTTATCAAACTGATAAGGATCAACGGCATAGGTAATGTTGTATCGTCCAAGAGGAGCAACACCCTTTGCCTTATGCTTATGCTTCCAGCGGAACTTATCGAGTAATGAACCACGCCTTCCGATCCCCGCAGAACGTACATTTGACCCTGAACGACAATGAGGACATGCACCGCCTGCATAGGAAGCACGATCTGAATAGGAATGAACGTGGTTTTGTTTACATCCACATTTCTTTTGGAAGTATCCCACTTGATTAATGGGAGCGCCGGCTCGCTGGCTGGAACTCAAGCTATCGGGTTCACCCGCTTGCAGGTCTTGTACTGACAGGACTGTGATGATCCCTGCCACAGCAATGAAACCCGCTAATTTATAACTAAAATTGTGCATGTTATTATTTCCTGATCGTATCTCTGAGCCACCTGGTTCAGTGTGATAAACGTATTCTGATTAAGATTACTTTTTTATACTCAGGCTCTCTTACCGAATCCGGGGAGGAATGAAACTGGGGAAGAGTCCGAAACTTGTTTTATATTTAACATTAACTTTCGTCCCTTCCAGCTTCCAACGTTCATGTGAACGCATTCCGAAAGGAGTCCAGATCCAGCCACCTTTTACGTTGTAATAGTAAGGACCATACATCGCGTTGTACTCATGGGCGTACAACATTTCCTGAGGAGCTAACGCCTGGTTGGTAATGACGGTTCGTCCCACATAATCGGGAATACCCGGTTTGGGAGAAGGATACATGGGCGCTCCCAGTTGCGGATATCCTGGCAGCACATTCATGCCAGCAGCTGATGGCATCGGCTGACCTGCTTTGTAATTTTTGTGATGTTTGTGACCGTGTGAGTAGCTGATAGGCCGTGCCTGTTGTGCGTTCTCAAAACGTGCAGGCGTGGAGGTAATGATTCTTGGCTGGTTACTAACTTGCTGAATATAACTACCGGCATGTGTGCGACGACCGAGTTTGGGGCGTTTGGCAAACGAGCTCTTTTTAGTAATTCGAGATTCGTTTTCTTGCTCATGGCTGACTTGCTGCACGCTGGCAGGCTTGGGCGTCGACCTCGAAAACTTCTGCTTGAACCAACTCACCGGGTTATACTTTGATGTTTTTGAGCGGCTTTCCTGTTGGACAACGGCGTTGTTGACAGTACCTGTTTCAGCAGCTTTTAAAGCCGGTGCCATCAGTAAAAACGCTGGTAACAAACTGGTAAGCAGGGTTACCTTCAGACTCGAATGAGCCATAACAATCCCTCCCTGGATTTTATTGTGGTTTATCCACCAATGAGACTGTTCCAAAGGGTCATCCAACCCCCGTCAGTCAACTTTGTAATGTTCAATTGTCTTTTTTTGAACCTTTGACGGTTCACGAATGAGGGCAAGCCTCTTCACAAAGACCGCAGCAAAACTTGAAATAATCAAAATTCCACTTTTCAGATCTCTGGTCAATTTTGTATCTTTCAGTCGCCAGAATGTGACCCACCCAAAATGAAGGCCACTAGTCCAAATTTCGGCTGGCAGGAATCATCGGAATGAGTCATTTTGTAACTACAATGACGATTCGTCCTATTTTCCCGAATTATTGTCTATTTAACGGGTTACGAGCGGCGTTATCTGTTAAATAACCGATCCAACAGCTACAATCCATAATGTTTATACAAACCGTCAATTCAACATATTTTTCTTAAGCTACCATGCGGGATAACCCGAAAAATGAAGGAGAGTGATTCCATTGAATAGCAATTCATGGAGATCCTTCCCTCATTTTCAGACCGCGTAATAGAGTTTTGGAGAGAGTCTTGGCTAAACGAAAATCAGCCAATCAAGGCAAAGCCGGCAGCAAGAATGGACGAGCCGGCAGTGAAACAGATCGTATCGAGTATGTCCCCATCAGTGAGGTCACTCGCAGACGATACCTCAATTACGCCATGTCAGTAATCACATCTCGGGCATTACCGGACGTGCGTGACGGGCTGAAACCGGTTCAACGCCGTATTTTATATGTGATGTATCACGATCTGCATTTGGTGGCGAATGCGAAGCCACGTAAGTGTGCTAAAATTTGTGGTGATACCACGGGAAATTACCATCCGCACGGCGATGCCTCCGTCTATGACGCTCTTGTAAGGCTTGCACAGGACTTTAACCTGAGAAGTCCTCTCATTAACGGACAAGGGAATTTCGGCTCCATCATGGGCCTTCCCGCCGCTGCAGCCCGTTATACAGAAGCACGTCTCACTGGTATCGCAGAACATCTGATGAATGAGCTGCGTTATCAAACGGTCGAAATGCGGCCCAATTATGATGGAACGCGAAATGAGCCCGTGGTGCTGCCTGCACGGTTTCCCAACCTGCTCGTCAATGGGGTTCATGGAATCGCCGTCGGTATGGCAACGAGTATCCCCCCCCATAATCTGGGCGAAGTCATCAAAGCCTGTACTTATCTGATTCACAATAAAGGTGCGAGTGTCGCACAGTTAATGAAATTTATCAAAGGGCCGGACTTCCCACTCGGCGGCCGAATTGTGACTGATAAACGGTCTCTGACAACCGTTTATAAAGAAGGCCGCGGCCCCGTTAAAGTCAGAGGAGAATGGAAACCTGAATCGGAGAGAGCATCAAAGGGGATCCGACGCCTGATCATTCATTCCGTCCCTTATGGAGTGGAAACCGGATCGCTGCTCTCAGAAATTGGGGCCCTGGTTGAAACGCGAAAACTCCCACAACTTGTTGATGTGGCCGATGAAACAAACGAGCAA
>NZ_CALEMX010000340.1 GCF_937910335.1 uncultured Gimesia sp.
GTAAAAACGCATCGATGGGATTCGAATTTTTCATTCCTGAAATTAAAGGAACATCAGGTCTTCTGACAGGCTGAAACGACCAATGACCGGACTTCTTTTCGACAACATCCTTCATCTGACCAGGCCAACTGGCACCCTCTTTGACCCAACGCGTCAATAGAGCGATCGATTTTTGCGGGAGTTTCTTTTCGTCCGGGGGCATCTTCAATTCAGGGTCGCGATGATTGATGACATCAATCATAAAACTTTTTTCCGGTTTGCCTGGTACAATTGCAGGCTGACCATAATCACCACCACTTAATGCACCGACACGTCGGTCCAGATTCAGTTTGGAATCTGGCTCTTTTCCACTATGACAATCCCAGCAATGTTCTTTGAGAAGTGGTGCAATGTCACGATCGAAATCAATCTCTTCTGCATGCGATTGATAACACAACGCGAGCGACAAGAAAGCGGGGATTAACAAACCAAGGATTGTCTTTCGGTTTTGTCTGAGTAAATATATATGAAAGGAGATAGACAAGAAGTTTCCTTTGCTAATTGAGTTCATGTACTTCGTTGTTGATTTATACTTATACTGCTACGAAAACCACTTACCCATTCGATGTTATCAATTAGAGTATAAATTGAGAAGCCAGGTGTTTGATCAATTCAACAAGGTCCGTGATCACTCCTCGTTTTTTCTGACGAATTGAATTGCAAACAAGTCTGCATCTTTTAAGACGCATCGCAAACGAACGGGTTTACCGGAAATTGCTTCAAGTGAATCAACATTCTTCCAAGATACATTGCGGTCAATCTCATTCCCAATTTGTTCCTGGCAGTCATTCAGAGAAAAGCCATCTAGAGGTTTCCCAGTTTCGGATTGCAGTTCGAAGCGGAGTCCTCCCGCAGCCGAAGTGGCAAAATTGATGTGCAGGTTAGTTCCGGAAAAGATAAAGGGTTTGGTAATCAATTCAGCAGCTTTGGCACCCGCTCGAATCGACGCAAAACCATCGAGTCTCAGGCTGTAGCGGCGCAGATGGGCTGTCGGTTGTGCATAGTCTTGATTAACATAGAGTGACATCTCATTCTGCCCAGTTTGTACTATATTAAGTGCTGGATAATTTGTGCGAGATACCCAATTTTGTGGGCCGATACCCGGTTTGAGATAGCCTTCGAGGAAAGTACGGTCGTAAACGGTGCCGCCCCGCGACGTCATGAAGATTGAATCTGAAGTATCTTTAAAGTAACTCGGATTTACATTGATGGCTTTTGCTTGAGCCTTGTTCAGAACTTGTCGCCCTTCGAAAAAACGTGCGGCAGTTGCAATATAAATATGTGGTGCACGAAAGTAAGGAGATGTCTGATTCGTATATAAGTGCTCGATTGGCGCAGGCTGTGAACAATTGAAGCCATCGTCGTGGACTTGCTGCATCAAGACAGCGGGTGACCATTTCTTAAAGTCGGGACTGGTCGATCGAGCAATACGACGCAAACCATCCCATACCCTGAAATAGCAGACATATGTTTGTTCCGACTCGGACCAGAAAACCAGATTCTGTGAATCAAACAAATGGATGTGCTTGAATGTCATATCACGGGAGGAAAGAATCGGCGCGTCCTGCAGCTTTTTCCAGCGTAGTCCATCCGCTGAAACATACGCGAACAGTTCCTTTCCTGTACCGCCGACGGCTTTGAAACGTTGTTTAGAATTAACTCCGGGCCGCTTGTCGAGCATGGGACAGAAATTGTGCGTCACGGGAGCAGCGTTCGCCAAGACGATGTTGTTCGCTTTGTTCCCATTAAATTCATACAGGCCCAGTTTTGGTTTTGTCCAAGTCAATCCATCTTGAGATTCGGCCAGGCAAGTCCGCTCGAATTCACTACCGTCGAGGGTAAGCTTTGATATGCCACAGTAGTATGCTAGAAATCGATTGCCGTCTTTGATGATCGTTGTGTATCCCGCCTGAGGACCTTCCCACGGTTCATCGAGTTTGAGCACGGCCCCTTCATCGCGAGGCTAATGTAAATGAAACCGTGCGTTCGTCAGTCGTTCGATTAGATAGCGGTCTACAAATAATTCCCGCCGCGAACCAATTTCCCGCGGTTTAATATTAGATTGTTTAGAGTCCACACTATGACGTGCGATGAATTCGATAATAGGTGTGGAATCATCTAGCCCGTGTACATGTCCGACACCGGGCTTGGAAATCAACTTAATATTACCACCGAGCTTACGATAACGCTCGGCTAGTACCCCTGTATTTTCAGTCCAGGGAACGCCGGTATCTGCGTCGCCGTAAACATGTAGAAGCGGGACATGGGCCTTTGCCAATAGTGTCAAACGATCGATCGGATTTAGGGCTTTCGCAAGCAATTCCTCTGCGGTATCAACACCATATACTTTTAAGAGTTTTGGTGTTTCAACACGATTCCCTGTGCCCTTGCCTTTCCCCAAAGGCCAACTTGCCAGATCGCAAACTGGTGCATCCCCATAAATACAAGCGACGCTATGGGGATTTTCTGCAGCCCAATTATAACAGTACAACCCTCCTCGACTAACACCAACCAAAGCTGGCTTGCGTGAGAAACCGTGCTGTTTAGTCAACACTTTGTATAGAGAGTTCCAATATGACACCGCCTGCGGATCACCAAAGAGGTCTGGAATTTTCATGGCGACTATATGAAATCCACGTCCCAACAGCGCAATGTCTGGCACCGGTTTGTGTCCAAAGAACTCACCATGCCACACCCACGGTTTGCCAGGCGCGGATTTGTGTGGAACCACGACAAGCACCGGCTTCCCCTCGACCTCAAAATCGTACCGGTCAAATCCATTCCAGGTCGTACGAACGCCCGGAAAGGCTGCTTTCTCGCTCGCGTTGACAAGCGAACCCGCAGTCACAATCAATGTAATTAACATCACTAGGTTTATTAAATTGCGATTTATCATCACCGGACTTCCTGAAATAATTCTTATAAATACCGTTCAACGACAACATGGATTACAAATTCAACAAAAACAGTTTCGTGGAAATCATTTTTTGATTGACCAATCGATTATGGGTCCACGATTGAAGTATTACAATAGAAGAAACACACTCGAATAACACTTTACTGGGCGCCACCTCCGAGTTTAGGTATCTTCGTTAAGCTGTTGTTTAATTATCAACACCGAAATCCAAATCGTACCTATTTAAAATCAACCCTCATCACCTTCCACTGCATCGAGACATTAAGTGCTTCAAGGTTCCGAATTATGAAATCTATATCAATCGTTTTCTGCTTACTGCTGTTCGGCGTTTCACTAAATTGTGTGCAAGCGGTAGATCCGAAACAGGATGGAACAGATGCAGCCCTCAAAGCGGCAGCAGCGTTTCGAGTTCCCAGGGAATTTACAATTGAATTGTTTGCTGCCGAACCCAAGCTTGAGAATCCGGTTGCCATCTGTATTGATGACAAGGGATATGTTTATGTCGCTGAAGAACATCGATTCAACGAAGGCACCGAAGAAAATCGCACTCGACCATTCCTGCTCGAAGATGATTTACAGATCAGAACGCTTGACGACAGGATGGCGATGTTCAAAAAATGGGAAGACAAGTTCGAAGGTGGAATGTCATGGTTCACCAGAGCTTCCGACATTGTGCGACGACTCGAAGATCGTAACACAGACGGCAAGGCAGATGTTTCAACTGTGTTTGCTAATGGCTTCAATGATCCACTCGCTGGTCTCGGATCAGGTCTGATTGCCCGTCACGGAAAGGTTTGGTACACGTGTATTCCAGATCTCTGGCTACTTGAGGATCAGGATTCCGATGGAAAAGCAGACCAGAAGACATCGCTGCTAAGGGGATTCGGTGTGAACGCGGCGTTTCTCGGTCACGACCTGCATGGACTTGTATGGGGACCTGATGGCAGGCTTTATTTCTCCGTTGGTGATCGTGGTGCGCATGTTGTTTCTAAAGAGGGAGCAACTATTTCTAATCCGAGAAATGGCGCCGTTTATCGCTGTAATCCTGATGGCACGGAATTAGAACTGATCCATAAAGGGTTGCGCAATCCGCAAGAACTGGCATTCGACCAATACGGCAACCTGTTCGCCGACGATAACAACTGCGATAAAGGCGACCACTCTCGTCTCGTGTACGTTGTTCCCGGTGGAGAAAGCGGCTGGAACATGGCATTCCAAACGATCCCCGAACCTTATTTGACAGGCCCATGGCACGCCGAGGGTATATGGAAGCTTTCGCACGATCTGCAACCAGCTTACATCGTTCCACCAGTAGGTAAGATTGGAGCGGGACCATCGGGATTCGTATTTTCGTCAGGAGTGGGTTTGCCCAAGCGTTATCGCAATCACTTCTTTTACTGCAACTTTACGGGTAACGGAGGTGTTGAATCTTTTGCCGTTAAATCCAACGGAGCTAGTTTTTCCATCATTGATCATCAGGACTTTTGTAAGCCAGTTCTAGCCAGTGATGTCGACTTCGGTTACGACGGGAAGATGTATATCTCTACCTATCCTGTCTCACCCTGGGATAGAAAAACAAGTGGCGGTCGAATTTTTACAATCTTTGATAAGTCGCAATTAGAGAAACCGATCATCAAAGAAACCGTCGCACTGTTTCATGAAGGATTCGAAGTCCTGACATTAGAGCAATTGACTACACTGCTGAGTCACGCTGATATGCGCGTTCGCCTGCGTGCCCAGTTTGCGCTCGCAGATCGGAGTGAAACTTCAGTCGAACCTCTGCAAAAATTAGCCACCCATTCAGAGAACCAGCTTACACGCCTGCATGCAATCTGGGGGTTAGGCCAGATTGCACGTAGTAAAACCAGCCAGAGTAAACTGGAAACACTGCAACCTGTTCTCAAACTACTCCAGGACCAAGATAGCGAAATTCGCGCACAAGCATTAAAAGTTTTAGGAGAGGCGAACTTAACCTCTTCTGCAAAAACAATGATTCCACTTCTGAAAGATGACTCACTTCGAGTCCAATTTTTTGCTGCAATCGCGTTGGGCACACTCAAATCAGAAGGGGCGATCACACCAATTATCGAAATGTTACGAGTGAATAATGGAAAAGACCGCTACGTGACGCATGCGGGAGTTCGAGCTTTGGAACTGATCGGAAACCGTGAGCAAGTACAGCTGTTTGCATCTGACAAGTCGGCAGCAGTTCGGATGGCTGCATTATTGGTTCAACGCCGTTGGCGAGACCCACTCATCTCCCAATTCCTAAACGATGTCGATTTGAAAATTGTCACAGAGGCTGCACGAGCAATCAACGATCTTCCACTACAGACTGAAGAATTGAAACTCGCCAATCTTGCGGAACGTTTTCGCAATGCGGAAGGCGATCAAGTTGCCCCCCTCATGCGACGAATCATCAATGCCAACTTTCGGATCGGCAATCCCTCTAATATTAAAACCGTAATCGGTATTGTCACTAGCGAGAAGCAGGCCCCAGCCATTCGTGCTGAGGCGGTCGCTGCGCTGGCCAACTGGTCAGGTCCAACCAAACGAGATCGTGTAACAGGGTATTGGCGGCAAACCAAAGCGCGAAACGTCACTCCCGTTCGCGATGCGATTGAGCAAACTGCAACGAATATGCTCTCATCAACAACAGATAACCTGCAGATCCAAGTCACCGAATTGCTGGCGAAACTAAAAGTAAAAACCGACGATGTCGCAATCGCTACCTGGGTCATGGATGACAATCGGTCAGAGGGGGCGCGCATCGCTGCACTGCGACTGTTGGCATCTCACAAGTTTGAAGCGCTCCCCAAACTCATCAACGCCGCACTGTCATCAAACCATCCTCGGTTGCGCGCCGAAGCACGTGACCAATTAGCGGAAATTGACGCAGCGCGCGCGACTCTAATTTTCTCAGAACTTCTCGATAACGAACAAGTCACCGTGCAGGAGAAGCAGCACGCCTTGACAACGCTGTCTCGTATGAAATTGCCCAAAGCAGTAAAGATCCTCGACCATTGGGCAAACCGGTTGCGACAAAACAACGTACCTGTTGCCTTACAGCTAGACTTGCTTGACGCCCTCAATTCATCGAACTCGAAATTGCATAAAAATGCGATAAACCAGTTTAAACGATCGGCAGACCATTCGGACCCACTCTCTCAATACCAAGTTGCTTTAAAGGGCGGAAATGCGAAGGAAGGACGTGAAGTATTCGTAAGCCACATCACTGCACAATGCTATCGCTGCCACTCAGTCTCGGGAACCGGTGGTACTGCAGGACCTGACCTTTCGAAGATCGCCAGTCCTGAGCGAAATACTGATCGTCGCTTCCTGTTGGAGTCGATCATGTTCCCCAATGCGAAAATCGCTAAGGGATTTGGAACGGTATCTTTAGTATTAGAGTCCGGCAAGATTATTGCGGGCACGATCAAATCCGAAGACGTAGATTCTCTGACAATTGTAACTCCGCAGAACAAAATAATGCGTGTAAGTCGCAATGAAATCGAGGCGCAGTCGACCACCAGTTCAGCGATGCCTGAAATGAAAAAAATGCTCTCACTGCATGAAATCCGCGATTTGGTGGAATACCTGTCGACATTGAACGGAACGAAATAAGGGACTAGGAATAATCGCAAGATATAAATAAATAAGAAACGTTCGTCCTGCTTCCCTCGTTAACGCCCGCCCCCAATTTAATTAAGCTGCATCTCTTCAAGGACAATTTGAAGCTGTAGAAAATCACGGAGTGTGTCGACATCAAGCTGGTCACGTTTAATACGAAACTGTTCTGTGGGATCATTCTTCAAATCAAAAAAACGTCCGTCATCATAAAGTCTCCAATCCAATGAGCGAACACTCCTTTTTCTACTATGTTCGCAGTAGACCCACGGTCGTACGCGACTACGCTTCTGACCAAACAAGATCGGAGCAAAACTGATACCATCTCGGGTTACGCCGTCATCTTTTAGCCCTGCTATTTCGGCAACCGTTGGCAGGTAGTCTGTTAAATCGACCATGTCATTCACAACTTTCCCCGCCTTGATATGGCCAGGCCAGTTAGCGATGAGAGGCACACGTGTTCCTGTATCGTCATGTTTTCCTTTACCACCGGGAACGATCTTTCCATTACGGATGGAAAAGACTTTGGGGCGAACCATTTTTCCATTCTCATCGACATTCAAATAACTGGCTGCCGGTGTGCCGTTATCAGTTGTGAAGATGATCAGTGTTTCATTTCGAACATCCATTCGATCAAGTGCTTGAGCGAGCCTCCCGACCATATCGTCCATTGAAGCAACCATTTCACCATACGTCATCCAGCGGCCATCCTTATAGTAAGCAACATGCTGATCTTTCAAATCATCCGTTACATCGTGACACAGCGCCATCGGATAGTAAGCAAAGAATGGTTTACCAGAATCCTGACTTCGCTGCATAAAGTTGACGAGAAAATCAACATAAAGATCCGGGCCGTACTTTCCACTGACCCCTTCTCGTACTTTGCCATTTTGATAGATCAACGGATCGTTATACCGACCACCTTCATGCCATCCAAACAAGCACCACTCGTCAAAACCAACGCGCTGCGGATGATCAAGATCATTCTTCATCGTGCAAACCTGCCACTTACCAGCCACGGCTGTTGAATAACCAGCCTGTTTCATCCGGTTTCCAATCGAAATTCCTTCAGCGGCTGTCGGGTAATCACCCCATTTCAACCCCTGCTTACCAAACCGGAATGGATAACGCCCCGTCATCATGCAGATCCGTGAAGGATGGCAAACCGGCATAGCATATCCATGATTGAATTTCATACCGCCGGCAGCAAGAGCATCTATATGAGGAGTCGGATAACTCTGGCCTCCATAACAGCCTATCGCGTCACATCCAACATCATCTGCCATGATGAGTACTATATTCGGTCTGTTTTCAGATGCTTCAACACTCGATAGCAAAGTGATCAAGATCCCCAAAACCACCAATAATGGTCTGATAGAATTCATTATCCCTCTCCCAGATTCACATATTCTTTGTATGCCGTTTTGATTGACTCTTCATTTGCTCCGGAATGAACCCAGACTGCATACCGGAGCCTTAACGTCTCACCAGGTTTGACAAACACTTTACTCGCCCCCCCTTTTTTCATTGCCGCGCGACCAAAGGTGTTAGCGACAGCCAATCCGTAGTCGCGCGCATGAAACCAACTTTTACGGAAGTTGTCGGGATGACACATGATCGTCATACCTGCTTTTTTTCCATCGACTTCACCACTGTAGTCACACCACGCGGCTGAGTGACTCCAAATATTTTTTGCACTATGCCGACCTTTGGAATCTAACAATGTGCCGCCGCCAACTTCACTAATAG
>NZ_CALEMX010000341.1 GCF_937910335.1 uncultured Gimesia sp.
TGTGGGATATTTCATCGAATTCCGCTGTTTCAGATAAACCCCATGCAAATCCTTCGCTTCAAAAACAACATCTTCATAAGGGACCAACATACTGCCTGCCTGATTTTTAACCAGATACCCACCCGCTCCTTCACCGATTTCGCCTGAAACAATTCGGCCACTCTTCATAAGTAAGAGGGAACGACCCTTTGATTGAACAGGCTCCTTCGCGGGAAGCACAGTAACACAATACAGGCACACCCAAGGCAGACAAAGGAAAATCAGGTTCCACTTCAGTTTTGAATTGAATGGTAAATACATCATTTTCATTTGAAAATCTGAAAAGAGAGGGAGGAAGACGGTAAATTTACCTACATGCTATAGACAAGCGTAAGTAAATGATGCACAGCAACTTAGAGGAAATCTGGAGAGACTATGACTTGACTAGAGAGAGAATTTGAATTGAGAAAGCTTCATACTCAATGCCCGATGAGAGGTCAAGCCTAGTTTTCAAGTGGATATTTGACTGAGAAGTTGTCCCTTGTAGCGAGTTAATGAAATCAGCTAATTTCCTTTGGTTGATTTCGATTGGAAACTGGTCAAAATATAATTTTGATTTCAGAGACGAAACCTCTCCCAATGAACTGTCTTTTCCCGGAATTCCTGAATGAATAATGAATGTCACTATATTGAACAACTGATTGGGACGACGATCGTAATTGATCTGTCCAGCCTTTATGTAATTGTCGGAACTTTAATCGGTCAAGACCAACACTATCTGGTACTGGAAAATGCCGATGTGCATGATTTACGGGACACAGCCACGACTCGTGAATTATACGTTCATGATATCGGCATACACGGTGTCGCCGCCAACCGGAAAAGAATTCTAGTCTCGAGAACGGAAGTGGTTTCACTTTCAGCGCTGGAAGATATTATCGATTAAGCGCATAACAATTCGAACAATCTCATCGTTACAATGAAAAAACTCCACAGAACATAACGCTCTGCGGAGTTAATAGACTTTAATGGTGTCACCTGAGTGCAGGTATCAGAGGGACCACCCATCACGGTAATCACGGCTCAGAAACTTGTTTGCTTCCGGTGCGTTCGTGAATTCCATTTTCTTGTGATCCCATTCCAGCTTCTTGCCCGCACGAATGGCACAATTTCCGAGCAGTGTCGTTTCTGTCAAACGGCTGGCGTAGTTGAAGTTGGACATTGCTGGCGCGCCACCTTTACAGGCAACGACAAACTCTTCAAAGTGACCGGGAGAACGAGGCAAACTCTGTTCCGGTTTCTTGAAGTCCTTGAACTTGTCTTTGGGTAACAGAACATATTCTGCACCATAATCATCTGGTGTGTAGAAGTTGCCTTCATCACCAACCAGAAGCACTCCACTGGGTTTCATTTTTTCTCCCATCAGAAGTTCTTCAGGCGGCTTGTTACCACCGTCATACCAGGTCAATTTCATAGGGACCAGATCACCACGCTGACCGAATTGATATGTGATTTTTGTCGATTTAGGATAAGTCTCGTTTTCGATCATCCCTTCCTGTTCTGCTTCCACAGTGAGAGGATCAAAAAGATCAAGTGCCATCACATGCATATTCATGGTGTGACAGGCCATATCCCCCAGGGCTCCCGTTCCAAAATCCAGCCAGCCACGCCATTCAAACGGCGTATAAACTGTACTGTAAGGGCGATAGGGAGCGGGTCCTAGAAACAGATCCCAATGAATGTTCTTCGGAACGGGCTCGCCTTCAGGTGGACGCTCAATCCCTTTACCCCAAACTGGTCGGTTCGTCCAGACATGGGCTTCACGAACATTACCCAGGACACCAGAACGGATAACTTCGACCGCACCACGGAATCCATCTTTCGCAGTCCCCTGATTCCCCATTTGCGTGGCTACTTTATTTTTATTAGCCACTTCACGCATGACGCGTGCTTCCTGAACGGACCAGGTTAATGGTTTTTGGGTGAAACAGTGCTTGCCTTTTTTCATGGCCATGACACTGGCTGGCGCATGTGAATGATCCGGCGTACTCACGGTAACAGCATCAATCTGATCTCCCATTTCCGTAAGCATTTCGCGATAGTCATTAAACTTTTTGGCCTTGGGATATCGGGCAGCCGCTTTTGCCAAACGTTTATCATCAATATCACAAATAGCAATCAAGTTCCCATTCTTCGCGGCACTCGCTGAATCACTTGACCCTTTTCCACCAATTCCAATTGATGCGAAATTGAGCCGCTCAATGGGAGATTTCTCTTCAGCCAGTAGATTCTGACCACCAACCCAAAATGCAGCGCCTAATGCCGAGGACTGTTTAATGAACTCGCGACGAGTTGAACGTTGACTCATGAAGTGCTCCTGTTTGAATGTTCTAAAGTAATCTTCTTACGACATTTTACATTTGTCGGTTAATATATTGCTTAACTTTTACGAATCTCACTACGAATCTCACATCAGAATAGTTCTAAATATTGTAATTACTGCTGGAATGAAAGAAAACAGATTTTCGCATGAAATGATAATGATCGTAAAATAGAAGTGAACTCGAGTTAAGGAGCTCTCATTTATTTTGAAATATTATTCTAAAGAGACTTTTCTCCCCGCGCGAAAAATGTCACAGTAAACAGGATTTTTAGCGTCTCCCACCCGTGTTACTCCTCAATACGAATTTAACGTGAATCATGAATACCGCCGATTCTTCCCATAAAAACGCAGATTTTGATGTTCTTATCCAAGGTGGAACCGTCATTGATGGTACTCGCTCCCCCCGATATCGTGCAGATGTCGGTATTAAAGGAGATAAAATTGTAGCATTGGGAAGCCTGGAGCACGCAACTGGCTCATTTTGCATTGATGCTCAGCATAAAATAGTGTCTCCCGGATTTGTTGATGTCCATAATCATTCCGATAGTTGGCTTTTGAATACCCCTAACTTTATCTCAAAAACATCACAGGGGTTCACAACTGAAGTCATTATGGCTGACGGAATCTCCTATGCCCCGGTAGATCGCTGTACGGCACAGGACTGGGTTTATTACTTACGCTCATTGGATGGACTGCACCCCGACGAATATACAGGCTGGGAAACACTGCAGGAATACATGAATCTACTTGATGGCCGGAACGTCCAGAACGTAATGACACATATTCCCTATGCGAATCTGCGATCAATGGCTTGTGGGTTTGATCGGCGACGAGTCGATGACTTTCAAATGAAACAGATCACCTGCGAAGTCATTAAAGGCATGGAAGCAGGTGCTGTAGGAATTTCAACGGGCCTTGATTATATTTCGCAGTGTTTTTCCACAACGGATGAAATTGTTGAAGCCTGTCAGGCGATGGCCGAGTATGACGGACTCTATGTATCGCATGTCCGGTATAAAAAAACTTTGATGCCTGCGATTAAGGAATTAGTAGAGATTGGTAAAAGAGCAGGGGTCAAAGTCCATATTTCTCATATGAAAGGACAACATAAAGGACAAGCAGAAGAAGCACTGGAATATATCGATCAGGTGGCCCGCCATGAGGTTGATATCTCGTTTGATGTTTACCCTTATCAGCCGGGTTCGACCATGCTCCACTTTTTACTGCCCTACGAAGTCTTCGAAGCAGGTCCACTGAAAGCAATCGAAATATTAAAACAACCAGAAATACAACAACGCGTTCGCTACGGCCTGGATAACTATTTACTGGACATCTCCGCGATTCAAATTGCCTGGGTACAAACTGAAAAAAACAAACACCATCAGGGAAAATCGTTGAGCCAATATGTTGAAGAATCCGGACTTTCCAAAGAAGAAGCGCTGATCAACCTGCTCATCGAAGAAGAAATGGCAGTGCTTTTAGTTTTTAACATGGGAGATGATCGTCTCGTCGATCCGGTATTGCAGCATGACCTGTATATGATGGGAACGGACGGAATTTATATGGAAGGGGGCATCATCCATCCACGCCAATATGGCTCTGCCCCTCGCTTACTTGGCCCTTGTGTTAGAGACCACAAGCTTTTTTCACTGGAAGATGCGGTTTATAAATTATCGGGGGCTGCTGCAATACGGTTTGGACTCGGAAAACGAAGCCAGTTGAAAGAAGGTTACTTTGCCGACGTTGTCGTATTCGATCCGTTGACCGTCCAGGATAATGCCACCTATCAGAACCCACATCAGTTGTCGTCAGGAATCAATACCGTAATTTCCAATGGTGTCCCCATCGTACTCGATAACGCTCCTCTAAAGCTTGATTCAGAAAAGCTTCCCGGCCGCTACCTGCATTATCAACCTAAATAAGGTTTTAATTTTTCAGCCGTTTCCGGGTTCTGGTACTCATTCTTACCAATGCCATATTCAGCCCCCGCCTGTACCGCTTCTTCTTGATATTCAGGAAAGTTCGAAACAAGCATCAACCTGGATGATTTTACTTCAGATGATTCTTTGATTTTCTGAATCAGTTCGATTCCATCACTATAGTCTGCATCCAGTTTCCGATTGATCATAACGAGATCATACGATTGTTTTTTCATTTTCTCCAAGGTATCCACTTCCACGTCAGACTGGTCAATCTCAACGCTAAAATTGTTCGTTAGGAAGCGAACTAATGAATTCGTATCTGGCACACATTGTCCAACGCTTAGTACTCTCTTCGTCATTAAATCACCCTTTGTTGGATACCGTTTCACTTTAAGATGTGAAACAGGCTGTTTGGTAAGATCTGTATTGTAAATCAACTACAGAATCTGGAAAGTTCCCGAATGTCATCCAGTGCATCATCGAGATCGGGGACATCGACACCCGGCTCACGTCCGGCTTGATCACATTCTTCCAGTAACATCAGATCCTCATAATTTTCATCTGCCACTAATCTCCGTCGAGCACGCACTCCAATGGTTCCCGCTTTAACTGCATGTGCTTCCATATGATGCTGTATTAACCAGGCCGTCCGTTCTGTAACAAAACCATCCAAAGCCTGCAACCCGGCCTCGACATGATTCAGGTTATCGATCGCTTTTCCAACATCGTGCAACAAAGCAGCTAATTGAAATTCTTCATCATAGGGTAATTCGTCACAGGCCAGATCATAAACTTGTAAACTATGATATAATGCATCACCTTCTGGATGATATTTTTTTGACTGTTTAACACCTGATAAAGGTAACAACAGCATTCTGTAGATTAGAAATCGATCCACACTCTGTTCTATCTCGGCCATCTGTTGATCCAAGTCGATTGCCGGATACTCTTTCATGAGAAGCTGTTCAAACTCAGGAAGTGACGCCCGTTCTATTCGCTTTCCGGTAATCGAACATTTAAACCCGTAGCTGGAGCGCTCCGTTGGGTAAAGAGTTAATTCAACCGC
>NZ_CALEMX010000342.1 GCF_937910335.1 uncultured Gimesia sp.
ACAAACGTGTGAAGTTGGGATACTACTGTCAGGAAAAGTAGTGGCTACTACAAATTAACATCACATTTGCGGGAAACGTTACGCTGCCAATGGCGCGGGAGATCGTGACTTCCCCCCCTTCTAAAGGTTGACGCAGCACTTCCAATGTACGGCGATTAAATTCGGGAAGTTCGTCCAGAAACAAAAGTCCGTTATGAGCCAGACTGATTTCTCCGGGAGCCGGCGTTGATCCCCCTCCCACCAGACCTGCTTCACTGATGGTATGGTGGGGCGTGCGAAACTGCCGCAACATAATAAGAGATTGATTGTTCGACAAGCGCCCCATTGCACTGTAAATTCGCGTCGTCTCCAAACTCTCTTCCTGTGAAAGATGGGGTAGAATGGTACTGATCCGCGAGGCAAGCAAAGTCTTGCCAGTGCCCGGCGAACCAATCATCAAGAGATGGTGCATGCCAGCTGCTGCAACGGTGATCGCCCTTTTCGCGTATTCCTGCCCTTTCACATCACTATAATCTATTTCATACTGACCATGTTCTTCCAGTGCATCATCCCAGGAAAATTCTACTGCTTCGACAGGCAGGTTCCCCGTATAGAAACCGACCGCTTCTGCCAGAGTTCCCACTGCAAATATGTCGAGACCTTCCACGACGGCTGCTTCTTGAGCATTCTGAACCGGCACCAGAAGACCATGCTTTCCCTGCTCGCGCGCTGTAATTGCCATCGATAGTGCACCGCGCACGGGACGAATTGTGCCATCCAGCGCCAATTCTCCCACAGCGGCATAATTCTGGAAACGATCTGATGCAAGTTGACCGCTTGCAGTCAGTAAACCCAATGCAATCGGTAGATCAAACGACGCTGCATCCTTGGGAAGATCTGCTGGCGAAAGATTGATAATGATTCGATCGATCGGGCGATTATAGCCGCTGTTGACCAGAGCACGTTCTATCCGATGTGTACTTTCTTTGACCGCTGCTTCAGCTAATCCAACCAGGATCGTTTTCGGCATCGCGCCCGGCGAAATGTCCACTTCCACTTCAACCGGTTTGGCGTCGATGCCAAATAATGAATAAGTAAAGAGCTTGGCCAGCATGAGGTTTTCTTCAGTTCAATTCATCGTTTAATTTGTCCAGTATTCAATTGACCCTCACTATGCTAACCGGAATCAGGACAACAGTCCACATATCGAAGGCCTCACAAGTGATTATTCAGCCCAATACAGCATCTGATTTCGAAGAATTCCGCTCAGAACCGCTGAATTTAGACTGATTGGCTTTTTTTCATGGAAAGGTTCGACTAGAATACCCGGCCCGGTACCGATACTATTCTGCAGGCCTCATCAGACAATGTGTGGTCTTGATTTGTAAAATTCGAAGACCATTAAAGGATAAAGTCATGGCGAAAACACAACGAAAATTGAATAAAGCAAATCACGGTCGACGTCCCGCAAGTGCCAAAGCACGTAAGCAAAAACGAAAGCACATCAAGTTTTAATTTGATGTAACTGGTCGCGGACGATCCGCAAATACAAAAACCTCGCTCTCTAATAATCAGGCGAGGTTTTTTGATGCGCTCTCTGAAACGGGCTTTAATGTCGGCTACATCAGGACAATCCCAGACCTGTCAAATCGGCATCCTGAATCTGGGCGGTTATGATCGCGTCTTTTAATTTTCCCACCACGAAATGCTTATGGTTGGCAACGGCTTGCTCAGAAATTTGTAGCTGTAAGGCAACCTCTTTGTTCGCCTTACCCGATACAAATAACTGCTCAATACATTGCAGTCGCTCAAACTCGCCACTTTTGATCCAGGACAAAATCAAATCCTGTAGGCTCTCACTTATGATTTGCTCTTCTTTTGTTTTGCGCTCTTTACTCCGCGCCATGCTGGAGGCCACTCGCGTATGTCCCGCTGGTTCGCGATGATTTTCTCGCTCACCATTTTCATCCGGAAACAGCGGAATCGTCGGTCGACGGCCCTGCTTCCGCAATAAATCGGTCAGCTTATGAGAGGCAATCGCAAACAGAAACGACTCTAAAGGAGTCGTGGGGTCATAATTGGGAATGCTGATCAAAAATCCCAGAAACGTTTCCTGTACAACATCTTCGCTGCTCGCCGCATTCCGGAGACGACTATTCACAAATGCCAACAGACGCCCTTCGAACCGTGCAATTAACTCAGCCCAGGCTTCGGAGTCGCCCGCTTTAATTTGAGATACCAGGAGTTGGTCGGCTTCATCAATCGGCATTAGTGGATCACAGACTGCTTTGAGTAGGACGATTACTAAGTTTGTCTGATTGTAGCAGGATCATGTGTGGCTCTCAAATAAACGGCAATACCGGCACAAAGCAATGTTATCAAGCCTAAGCCGCCACCCAGCCAGACAGTCCGCTCATTACCAATGTTCCGTTTCCATTTTGTGAGAAGAGCCTGCCTTATAACTGGTGAATCTTCAACTTCTAGATAGGCACGATACATATCCTGTTTAAATGGTTCGCCGGACTTCAGTACATTCCCAAAATCATGTTCGACGGTTTGATAATGCACTTTTCTATATGCAGACTGACGAATCAATTCAGGATTCAGTCTCCAAAGATTGCTCTTATACTGCGGATATCTTAATAGCAAATTCGCCTGCAGTTGTTGCATTGCTTTTGAAAGTGCGTCCTGCATTGCTTCTTCGCGAGTTGCAAACAACCCTGATTGAAAGACAGGTCGACTCGACTCTAATAAATTGGATTGATTTTGTTTTGTGTTTTCTAATCCTGTTACGACCCAGTCTGGCAAAGGATCTGGAATTGCCAATTTAGGTTTGACCAGACCTCCCCCCCCGATGTCTGTTCCCGAATCATTGGGTTTTCTAGCTACGACCGGTTGTTCCGATAAAGAATTGACTATACCGGGAGACGAGGCATCTACGGGATTTGTTAGAATTAGCTTTGATTGGAGAAAGGGGCTCGATACCTGAACTCGCGCCTGTTGATGCACCGTCACACTTGGCACTTGTAAAGTGAAATACATCACTACAACGAATAATGCGATACCTGTCGCTAAACCAAACACTAGAATTGGTATGATATTGCCTTTGATTAGATAGCGAATCACAACGACAGCAAACAAAATGAAGAGTGGTACTACAAGTAATATCAAGAACAATGAAACATATGTCAAATCGACACCAAATGATATGGGATTTTCATACATGGTTCACTCCCTTCACTTCGACGATCCGTTGATCTTCATGAATCCATGAAGCTGAAAGTTGCACCACACTCGAAATAATGGCGGCCCAACATAAAGCTGCCGAAACGGGAAACGCCCAGACTGCCGTGATCACATAAGCGGTAAATACTGAAATCAGTACTGAAGTGACCTTGAACTTCCGCGGTCTAAAAGAATCGGCGTGCCACCACCAGCGGCGAAAACAAAATAACATTCCGAAGAATATCGCATATCCTATCAGGCTGGGCTGTCCGTTATTAAGAGTCAGTACATAGGGACCAATCACATTAAAAAATGGTCTCATACGCGGAGACACTTCTTGCGAACTCGCGACAGTCGTCAACAGAACGTCTGATTGAATCAAAAATATGATCGCCCCCACAACGACTCCTGTTACCAGCCAGATGATACGTCGCGTGCTATTATCGAAGGATTTTCCTTCGGTCATTTTTGCCACCAGCAAAACACTCCAGGCCGCAATGATTGCTCCAGAAGTCAACAAGGCAAAAGGTGCAAAATCAGTGCCATTCCAGAAACCTTCAGCCACCGCCCCATCGGTAAAACAGAGTATCCCGGCCACGATGACCAGCGTGCAGATCACCGCTTTCACCATCGAAACAGACAAATCATAAAACCGGCTTTGATACGAAATAGATCGCAATGTTCTTGGCGTTAATGATCTTGAATAACAGGGCTTACGACGATGCTGCTCACGCACGCGTCGACGTTGTTCTTCCGCTTTTTTTCGTTCCTGTTCACGAAATATTCGCGTTTCTTCCAGCTTTTTTTCACGAAATTCTTTGGCAGCCTGCTGGCCATTCGATCCCTGGCCTTTATCCCAGAAATCACTGATTGGAGGTGGTCCTTTCACCAACGCAGCAAACCCTTTCCCGAAAAACAGTTGCCCTACCCTGCCAACAAATAGAGTCATACCACCACAAAAGATGACTGCGATAGTTGCTAGCAGTACAAATGGTATACCGGCCCCAACAAACAAAAAGACGAATAACAATCCGCAGAGTAATAGCAGAATTGACATCGCACCGAAGGCAAAACCAGATCCAATCCCATCGTTTTTCTTCGCCTCCGTTTCAAGAGTAGAATTCCATTGCGGGACAGATTCTTGATTAACCGTCTGATGGT
>NZ_CALEMX010000343.1 GCF_937910335.1 uncultured Gimesia sp.
TGGAAAGACCAGTCGTTCCCGTCAGCGGATGACCAAATTTCCGAATTACAGGTCGTTGGGAAGTTCACCTTGTCATCCGGATTCCAACCACCGAGAAGCCACATCTGATCTTGAAAAACAAGAGCCCCCGCACCATCCCGCGGAGCAAAAGCAGCAGGTAATGCTACTTTTTTCCATTCATATTCAGGAATTTCCAGAGCAGGTTGAATTGTGAACAGGGCCGAGTTCTGCTCAATAAAGAATCGTCGAGTATCGATTCGTTGATTGACCACCAGACGAACGCGGCATTTGTTCGAAACAGTTTTTGGAACACGCCATGAATATTTTTGTGAGTTCACAGCGGCAGTACTGATCATCTTCCAACTCTTGCCGTCATCTACAGAATATTCAATCTGCAGCAGTCCCGCTTTACGAGCATTTGTAGCTGTCCAGGTAATAGCATGCAACGAGCCTGCGTTCCAACGCTCTCCAGACTGAGGTGAAGTCAATGTAACCGTCTGTGGTCCCGTAGCTTCAGGGAATAATTCTGCATGTTTTTTTATCACGGATTCAGCTAACGCCTTTTTATAGATCACCACTTCGTCTATCAAACCATCAAAGAAGTAACGTCCCGCCAGTCCCATACTTCCCAGCAATAACGGTTTACCATTATCAGAGACTTTGGAGTTACGTGGAGCGCGTGCCAAAAGAATACCATCCCGATACAAGGCCAGTGTCTTTGAGTTGACCACCATTGCCACATGAATCCATTCTTGTGTCAAGATGTCCTCTACATCGCTGACACTCGTTAATCGATTCTCTGCTTGTTTCCCAATATAGGAATTGAGCCGATGGGGACTGATCCAAATCATGTAAGGCGCTTGAGTGGCGGTGCCGGCAGAGGATTTGTCGACGATCCCCGCTTCTTTAGTGGACATGGCCTTCAACCAGACTTCCACTGTCATTTCGCCGGTTCCACCCGACTCTTGATCCAAAGCACACAAAGTTTTTAGGGAGGGGATCTCAACCTGACTCTTTGAACCGTCAAAACGTAACGCCTTTTTCCCAGGCCAACGCCCTGCGACCCATTGAGCAACACGAATCTTACCATCCAGGGATGCACCTGCTTTTGATTTGTTCTTTAACGTAGTTCCCTGGCCTCCCTGAAAATCGTAATAAGCCACGACATCGGGGTTCGCCTGGAGCGTTTGTTGGTGTTTCACCCATCTCGCGAGTTCAGCACGTGGAACTTTCGTTTGAGCCTGAGTTGTCACTCCCGAGAGCAGAGTCAAAATG
>NZ_CALEMX010000344.1 GCF_937910335.1 uncultured Gimesia sp.
GTCCGACTGCCTGGGCGAAACTGTTGTACCTGCGTGATTATGGAGACACCGAAGTGGGTGG
The DNA here is from genome assembly GCF_937910335.1 of uncultured Gimesia sp. Classification (GTDB taxonomy): domain Bacteria; phylum Planctomycetota; class Planctomycetia; order Planctomycetales; family Planctomycetaceae; genus Gimesia. The sequence goes on from NZ_CALEMX010000344.1 coordinate 62, forward strand.
CTTCGGGATTACTTCAGAGGACGATCTGCTGCTGGTACAGGACCTACAACTTGTGGAACAGACTTGCTCGTTGGCTCATGTGGCTTTCGACGATGAGGCGGTCGCAAATTTCTTTGATGATCAAGTAGATGCAGGTCTACGTCCTGAACAGTTTGGACGGATCTGGATTCATACGCATCCAGGAGATTGTCCGTTACCCAGCCAGACTGATGAAGAAACATTCGATCGTGTCTTTGGTCGATCCGACTGGGCTGTAATGTTCATTCTGGCGCGTACTGGGCGAACATATGCCCGGTTAAAATTTAATGTGGGTCCGACGGCCGAATACGAAATCCCAGTAAAACGAGATTATTCTCATACATTTTCTGGTTGTGATCCAGAGCGTTGGAAGAATGAATATTTAAGTCATGTGCATCCGCAACATAAAAGTCGCCTGTTCCAGTCTGAGTTTGAACGGGCCGCAGACTTTGACTGGGAAGAGGACTGGCTCTTTGCTGAAAACGAATTGAAAGGAGAACGGATTTGAATAGTTTGAACGTTACTACGGATCGTTTCCTAAGACAGAGTGACCTGATTCCGGCGGAGCGGCTTTCCCAGATTACGGCAACCGTCATCGGTGTGGGAGCCATTGGTCGGCAGGTGGCCCTACAACTGGCGGCCATTGGAACGCCGCGGATTCAGCTTGTGGATTTTGATACTGTCGAGTTGACCAATATCACAACTCAGGGATATCGGAGACAGGATCTGGGGCAGTCTAAAGTAGACGCGACGACTCGAGCCATTCAGGAGCTTGATGAATCAATTCAGGTTTTGTCAATTTCGGATCGTTATCGAGTGTCCGTTCCTGTGGGAGAAGCTGTCTTCTGTTGTGTGGATTCCATCTCAGACCGTGCGGCAATCTGGCGATCTGCTGGCAAGCACTGTGATTTCTGGTGTGATGGACGGATGCAGGGAGAGGTCATGCGTGTGCTTACGGCCTCAGATCCGCTCAGCAGAAAGCAGTATGCAGAAACACTGTTTCCCCAACAAGAAGCTCATCAGGGAAGTTGCACTGCCCAGGGCACCATCTACACGGCCAACATGGCGGCGGGCTTGATCGTGCACAGCTTTGGACGCTGGCTGCGTGGACTGGCGTGTAGCCGGAACATGATGTTGAACCTGCTTGCCATGGAACTGAATATTGAGTGATGACCATTCATATCTAACTTTTGTGTTTTCAGTTCAGATGAACCTTCTATTAATTCCAGTCAAAGGAAATCAAATGAAAAATGAACTAACCCCAAAATCTACATCAGAAGCAGAAGTACTAAGTCCTGCTGCCAGAGAATTCTCACATGTGATTGCAGCGGCACTTGTAAAGTGCTGGCAAAAAGAGCGTCAAACCCAAGAGAATCAGTGCGAGGAGTTCAGTCATCCCAGTTGTCCTCCTCATCGTCAGTAAGTGGTTTATAACGTCTGCGTTTCCCGCTGTCCTCGACCGGTTGATCATCCTTGTATTCAAAGATCTTGATCACGTGTTTCTGTTTTCGACATTGATCGCTGAAACCCTGGATACGACGATCTGCAGCGCGACGTGATTCAGCCATCGATGAATAGTACAATAGAAGTCGATGGATAGTCCCCGCAAAATCAAAATCATCCTGCCCATTCAAGACTGCTAACATCGGGATCTGCAGAAACGAAAGCCGTTCTTGCAGTAACAGTAGTGGAAATTCTCCCAGGCAATCCTGTTTCAAGTAAACCATCTCAAATATCTTCCGTTCTCTTTCATCCAGGGGAGCTGGTAACGCATTCAGTAAACAACGCATCTGAGCGTCGATACATTTACCAACATAATGATATGCCTCCCAGCCCCACTCCAGCAGCACCCAACGAACGATATCATTATCGAGCTTTCCAAAGGGGCACTTCTTCTTTGAAATCTGACTCAGAAACGAGTTACCGGGGCCTGAGAACCAGTTATCAAATTTCTCCTGCGAATCATGTTGATGTTTCTCTATTGCAATCAGGATTTGTTCTTCGATCCAGAGTCTGGTTTCTGGATCACAGATTCTTGTATCCGTGTCGTTGAATAAAGACATTCGCACACAAAATTCTATTTGCTCAGGGTCTTTGAGCTTCAACGGCTGATTCATCGCTGCTGCAAACAAACCATAATTAATAATCTGTTGTCTGTTCGGCCTTTGAATGCCGTACTCCCTCGTCAATCGCTCCCCTTCCATTTGTAGCTTTGTTATTCCCCCGGGAAATTCTTTTCCGGTTAGATTGTCTAAGAATACTAAATCTTCAGGAAGTATGTTTCGTTTATCTCCTGATTCCCTTCCCGGCTTTTTGACAATCAAGTCCAGGAAGCCTCCAAAGTTTCTTTTGTAATGATTATTGAGGCTGCGAGTTTTCTGGAAAAATAAAAACTTCATGCAATAACTAGCGAATTCCTTATCGCTGAGTTGATGATGTTGTTTTAGAACAGCCTGTCCTCCTCGAAAGAGCTCCGCAATTAACTGATCGCTGCCATAGAGTGGTATAAATCTCCGGACGGAGTCCCTTCCTTTCAGACAATAAAACTTCAACTCAAAACCGTCTGGTAGTTGATTACAGAGTTTATCTGCAGGCCGCCACCGGCAGATTGCGGCAGACTCTGCGACTTCACGGGCCTTCTGCAGTACAGGGCAGGATTCATCCCAGTATGCAGGATGTTCGAGCCGTACCGTTCCATACTGGTTGCTTATTGTGTTGATTCTCCTGACCATCGCTGCTGTAACTCCATTAAAAATAGACACTTAGGCACAAGGCAAGTGCTATTGCACCTACTACTCACAGGCAATTGACTCTCGTCGAAAAATTTTTCGTACGGAAATCCCCATGCCAGAGGAGACCCACATTTGGTGTGACGTCTGACCCCCGCTTTTAGGGCTCCAAAACAGGAGATCAGTCATGGCAGAGAGACAAACTCTCAAAATCACACAGGAAGAAGTCACCAGGACTTTTTCAACCGGCGAGTGGGCCGTTAAGTATCCACCGATTCTTACAGTCGACCAGGCAGCGGAACTCATGTGCGTTCCCAAGGCGACCCTCTATCAGTGGAACTCAGAAGGCAAGCTGACAGGTTGTGTTCAACGGGTCGGCAAGCATCTGCGTTTGTTCCGTGATCGCTTGATTCTCAAACTGATGAATAAAGGAATATAAGAATTATGAATATGAAAAATGAATTCGTCAATACGAATTATGAACGTGTAGGTGAGATTGCATCTATTTTCAACCGGAACGGTGTCTGGTACATCAATATGCAGTTTCGTGGAAAACAGATTCGCAAATCTCTGAAAACTTCCAATAAGAAAGAAGCTCGTGCCAGGGCACTTGCCTTAGAGCGAGAACATTTAAAAGGAGATACCGTAAAGACTATTAATACCGAACCGACTCTGATCACCGATGCGGTAGACGAGCTAATTCAAAACTGTGAAACAGAAGACCGTCGTCCGAAGACGATCAGTAAGTATAAACAGGTCTTGAAAGGCGTCGCTGAGTTTGCAGAATCGCACAATCTTTACAAGCTGCAACAGCTTGACGTTCGATTTGTAGATGCCTATCGACAGTATAGGAAGCAGAAGGGAGCGAAACCCAAGACGATCCATACCGAGGTAGGAGTGATACGCCGGCTGTTGCTCTTTGCCAAAATGCGTCGCATTATCGAAGATGATCCGCTGGAAGGCTTGCGGCTCACTGAACCGAAAACTGAACCGCAACCGTTCTGGAACCAAGATGAGGTCGATCAGATCATTAAGGCCAGCTCTCCGGTTCACCGTTCTGCATTTACTTTTCTGGCAGAAACTGGAATGCGGATCGGGGAACTGCAGTGGCTGACCTGGGACGATGTGGACCTGAAGCTGGGGTTGATTCATATCCGGCCGAAGGATGACTGGACGACAAAGACCGGAAATGTCCGATCGGTCCCAATCTCTGACCGCGCACGCGAGATTCTGCAAGAACAGTCCCGGCATTGTCGTTGGGTTTTTACGGCCAGAGCGTCCTCCAGTTATCCACAGGGCGATCATCAGGTCTCTGAACGCAGGCTGCTGAAGTCGCTTAAAAGGACTTTGGAAAATCTGAAATTGCAAGGCCATTTGCACACGTTCCGACACAGTTTTATTTCGCGGTCTATCGTGGCGGGAATTCCTGAAGCGATCATCCGTAAATGGGTGGGGCACGTCGATCATAAGACTCTGCAACACTACACGCATATTGCCGATCAGGAGTCACAGGCTGCGATGGAAAGGTTGAATCGTCCTGACGCATAGTGTCCTGGCCAGAAAAGAGTATTTAGAACGAGACGGTGATCTAATGCACGTCGTTCTTTCAAGATCAAAGGGCCGGGGCTCTGTAGTTCTCAGAGTCCCCGGCCAGTTTTTGAGTGTGGCCTGATGGATCAGGCTATTTTGTACGGCAGCAATGTCAAAACTTTTTTTACAGGAGTGTTCGCAATGAACCAGATTTCTAAGAAGCAGTTTTCTAATCAGCACAAATCTAGCACAAAATTAGAATCTTCAATTCCAGTTGATCGTTTGGTCCTACAAAAAAAGGGTCAAAAGCAGTCATGTACAAAAGGAAGCGGAGAGGGGGGGATTCGAACCCCCGGTCCCGTTACCGGGACACAGCATTTCCAGTGCTGCACAATCGGCCACTCTGCCACCTCTCCGGGTGAGGGTCTTTCATTCTCGTATGAGTTTCAGGTCGCTGTCGCGTATTCAGAGCGATTCGGTTCACTTCAACAGAGATGTTGCGTCGAAGTTTCGATGAAAGCGATCCAGGAATTTGACGAACAATCTTTGCTGTCAGAAAACCGGAGATTAGCCTTCTGAAGATTCAGCAGCTGCACTCTGTTTGAAGGATTCTTCTCTGTCTTCAATCACTTTCAGGGAGATGAGACGGTTTACAATCTGTACTCTCTGTGCGTTGAGTTTTCGCCATTTTGGGTGTTTTTTTCGCTGATCTTCTGCCACTTTTTGCTCATCAAGCACTTTAGAGTATTCGGCTACAGAAGCTTCTGCATTTTTTAATTGTCGTTCTAATTTCGCTCTTCGTAAAGACATTGTCTTCCACTATCCCTTATCATGTATTCCTGACCATTGTTGTGAAATCAGTTCTAACCGATTGTCTGTGCGTAAAACGAGCACTTCCCTTTTCTGGTCAAAAAGGGAAGGTAGATTCTAGCAACACTCGATCAGATTTGACAACATCCAGCTTGCGCAACCTGCTGTATTACCTTGTTTTTGTGGAAAAAACCTCACAATTGATCAGATGATGTCCCCGAGTGGATGGCGACCGTCGATTTCAACCGGGAGCTGGGGCAATCAACTCAGTTGGTATGGAGCACCACGTCCTCTCTCTCTGCAGCTTCGACTATCAGCTGATTATGGACCTGACGGACTCCTTTGACGCGACAGACGGATTCCTGAGCTACCTGCTTTTCGTAATAACTGCTGACGCTGCCGGTGAGAATGACCTGTTCCTGCTCAATTTTATATTGAACATTCTGGTTGGATACCCTGATCGAATTTGAGATCGCACGCTGTACTAACTCATTGAGTTGATGCGCGTGGTCAATGGTGATGTGCTGTGGCATGGTTGACCGATACTTTAAGGATCTTAAAAATAGTACTTTATCCTTATAAATTGTTCTCATCCTGAGTGATTTAGAAGTAGTGCAGCCTGCATTTGCACACTTGTTTTACATCGACTCGCAGAATAAATAGTCAGCAGGAAATATATGACGGTCTGACCAGTTAAGTAGTCCTGGTTGAGATTAGGGATTACAATCGTGATAACTGGCATGACTGGAGCCATTTAGAAATGAGAACGATTTTGCCAGATCACGATTCGAGCTGTGGGAACCTCCTGAGTAGTCAGAATTTTCCTGGATGAACGGTGTTCCTTGGTATTTCCGTCTCGTTCGCTTTACAATACGAATTGCTGAAATTCAGGGAGTGGAGACCAGGGATCTCATCCCCTTACAGGGGAAAACGAGAAATAATCTTCACTTCGGTACAGGTAAGAAGGATAACCCCATTGGTAATTGTCAGTGATCAGGAATTATTACAACGCTCAGTTGAGCCTGCTCACGATTTATTCCCTGTGATGCGGCGGGCGGCTGTGATGTCGCCACTGGTAGTCTTACTGGTATTGATGCCAGGTTTATTGGCCTTTCATACTTATCGGATTGATGAGTTATCCGCCTGGTTTGGATTGCAGTGTCTTGGAAAAGTCGGCTTGATCGGTGATCAAAGCAATGCCCTGCTGTGCCAGCCTCCGTTAGTGCGGTGGCTCTATACAGGGATGCTTTCTTTGATTGGTCACTGGTCTTCTTCGCTGGTTCTGTTTTCTTTTTTCTCAACGTCCTGCATGTTGTTTGTCGCGTATCGCTTAACGCGAAAAGTCTGCAATCCCCGGTATGCGATCGTATTCTGTTTTCTGATGTCGTTTCACCCCGTTGTCATCAAGCAGATTCAACTGATCGAATCGCCGGCGTTTCCCATCCTCTTTGTCTTACTCACTATCTGGGGATTCATCGGTCATATTCAGACAGAATCAGGCGTAGTTTCTTATAAATTACTAGGTGGTGGGATTTCTCTGGGGATCTGTCTGCTCTCCGGCGGAGCGCTGGCTTTAGGAGTTCTGCTGATGCTGGGACTCTACATTATTAATCCTCTTGATATTCCCAAGAATCGTTCTGCAATAGAGTCGAAAAAAGTACCGTTTTTGAAACAAGCTATCCGATTCTGGAAATCATTATTGGTTCTGGCATTTACCGGATTTGCTGTCGGTGGCTGGTGGGAGTTAATGGCGGCTTCTCAGATTGACGGGTTCTGGGAAAAATGGTTTGCTGGTCCTGGTCAGCCTCAGATCAGCCTGTACTGGAAATCAGAATTTTATCCCTCCTATTTTTTCCGCGATCTCATTTCTTCAATGGGTTTTTTAATGGGCTTCGCTCTGTTTGGTCTGTTTCATGGAGTGAAACGCGTTTTGAATCCAGGGAAAGACCTCAGGGAGACCGCCTGGT
>NZ_CALEMX010000345.1 GCF_937910335.1 uncultured Gimesia sp.
GATTCGAGCCTGGATCGATTCCTGGCTCAACCCAAATGGGAAATATCGGTTAATGCTTCATTGCGTGTCACTCTTAATAAATAGGGCCAGGGCTGCTGCGCCGTTGCCAGAATTTTGGGCTTCACTGCAATTCGAACCATCGTTGCTTGAATCGCATCTTCAGCATCTGACATATTTTTTGTGACTGTCACTGCATATCGTATCAGACGATGTGCCGTCAAATCGTACAGCGAACCCAATTTATCGACACCATGATCCTGTAGATCATTGGCACAACATCGGATTTTCGCCGCAAATTTGCCCGGTGATTGTTTTTCCACAATGAATTCGATTCTTCAAGTTTCAGAAAACTCTAAGGTCATCCTGATAGAAGCATCACGACAACATCCTAACAGAACTGTTAAGAGTATTTGACGAGTAAAAATTCTGTGAATTTTCCACAAACATCGATCCCATGCTTGTGTTGCTCCTGATAAGAAAACAACAATTCATTTTCACCTGAATTTCCACTTAGTTCCTATTAGACATTATTTGAGATATTATTTGTTTTGCTTTTCGCTGTAATTTATTTATTTTTCGAACTCAATACCGAACAATTAACGTAAACTACTACCTTCAATATAGATACAGGTTTTATGTTTTTGCAGTTTGATCAGACTGAAGACGATCCACAAGCGATAGATTTACATGCTCCCTTCTCATTCAGGGAAAATTGTGATGTCTTCTGAAAGCCCAATCTCCAAAAAAGGCCTGGTCCTTGTTGGAATGCCCGGATCTGGAAAAACAACCGTCGGAAAACTACTGTCTGAACAAACAGGTCTTCCTTTCCTGGACACAGACGCATTAATTGAAGCCGGTGAATCGAAAAGACTGACAGAGATTATTTCTAAGCATACAGCAGAAGGATTCCGTGCGATTGAATCTGGATACGTTCAATCGATTCAATCAGCAGGATCCATAATTTCTACAGGAGGAAGTGTCTGTTATTGCGAGGAAGCCATGCAACATCTGAGTCGTCTTGGTACGATAGTCTGGCTAGATGTCTCACCTGAAATGCTGGAGCAACGTATTTCAGATACCTTTGATCGTGGCGTTTTAATAGAACCGGGGTCGAGCCTGACAGACTTATATAGCAGCCGATATCCGCTTTATGAAAAATATGCAGAGTTAAAAATCGATGCCTCACTGCTGACCCCGCCGGAAGTTGTCTCCCAGATCCGTCAGCAATGGGATTTCTAACAGAAAAGCAATATAGAAACTGAATCCGACCACTTAAGTAATGAAAATGATTGAAAAAACGATGTTACCCATTCAAAACGTCAATATTCACGAATCGGTTCGTTTGGTTGCTCCGAAAGAACTGAAAGAAACTTACCAGCGTAATGACAAAGTCACTCAGACTGTCGGTGAATCGCGCGAACAGATTAAACGCATCCTCTCTGGAGATGACCAGCGGCTGATCGTTGTAGTGGGTCCCTGCTCAATTCACGATCCTCAAGCCGCCATCGAATATGCCAAACACTTGAAAGAACTCTCAGACAAAGTCAACGATCGGCTGTTCTTGGTCATGCGTGTCTATTTTGAAAAGCCCCGAACTACCGTTGGTTGGAAAGGCCTGATCAATGACCCGCATATGGATGGAACGTTCGATGTTTCCTCCGGCTTGAAAATCGCCCGCCAGTTATTGCTCCAGATTGGTGAATTGGGACTGCCTGCAGCAACAGAAATGCTGGAGCCGATTACACCTCAATATATCGCCGATGCCATTTCTATCGCTTCCATCGGTGCTCGTACTACGGAATCACCCACTCACCGTCAAATGGCCAGTGGTTTGTCGATGCCCGTCGGCTACAAAAATGGCACTGATGGCAGCCTGGATGTCGCCTTGAACGCCATGCTCGCCGCACAAAGCCCACATAGTTTTCTGGGGATTGATGCAGAAGGCCAAACCTGCGTCGTGAATACAAAAGGAAACCCCTGGGGACACCTGATCCTGAGAGGCGGTCGATCAGGCCCGAATTATCAGCGGGAACATTTGGAAGCAGCAGCCGAAAGCCTCAAGTCCGCAGGACTGCCGCCTCACTTCATGGTCGATTGCAGTCACGCGAATTCCAATAAAGATTATCGCAATCAGGGCACCGTCTGGAATAATGTCATCGACCAGCGCGTCGCCGGCAACGAAACGATTATCGGCCTGATGCTCGAAAGCAACCTGCACGCTGGAAATCAAAGTCTGCCCAAAGATCTGTCTCAATTACAGTATGGGATTTCCGTCACCGATGAATGCATCGACTGGGAGGAAACAGAAACCCTGATTCTCGATGCACATCAAAAACTGGGTTAAATCAGAAAAACTCCAACAGCACATAACATACACAGCTAGATGAACCGGGTGATTCCGGGGACAGCCCTTGGTGTCTCATCGATTTTACTATTCCAGCCGAGTTCATCGGGCACCAGTTTTTGTTGCGAGTTGAGTGCCTGCTCCCATGTAATTCTTTTCCCGGTATAGGCTGCCATTCGCCCCAGAATGGCCATCAAAGAAGTGTGAGCCATACGCGTACCATCGTTGATTGGTTTACCAGCGCGAATTGAGGCGATGAAATCATCATGTTCCGTCTGGTACATGTTGTTCTTTTTCCCTTGATATCGCCAATTGGTCTCCCCTTCGATGACCGGTGTACGACCGATTTTGCAGATGCCTTTAGAGCCGATGATGTAATCTCCGTTAGCTGAATAACACCCATCTTGTGATCGACAACCGAGAAATCCTCGAATCCCGTTTGCATATTCGTAGACCACAAAGCCGTTATCAAACGTATTTCCTTCCGCAGGAATTGCGCGGCTCCCGAGAGCCACCGCCGCGGTCGGCATCATATCATCGAGCCACCACGACATCTTGTCGACACTGTGTCCACCTGAAAGCACAATGGTCACATCGCCCGAAAGCCAAAGGCAGTTATACCAGTCGCGGATCTGCCATTCCAAATCAGACATTTCCGGAGTCCGTTTACCGTGATATTTGTGATCCAGCGAATGGCGGTAATAGGTTGCATACAGAGCACGCACTTCTCCAATCGCACCAGCTTTAATTTGCTCCGCGACGGCACGCATACTGTCGTTGTAACGCCAGCAGAAACCGGAGACGATGGCTAACCCTTTTGTCTCTGCCAGTTCCGATGACTTCAAGACGGAACGAACGCCGGGACCATCAATGGCGGCTGTGATTTCAACGAACGCATGCTTACCCCCTTCAATCGCTGCCTTGAGATGTAATGGTCGAAAACCCGGCGGTGTCGCCAGCAACACAATATCGACATCACTGTTGATAACCTGCTGGTAAGCGTCGAATCCGACGAACTGTTGATGGGACGGCACTTTGATTTTATCGGGTATCTCTTTTTGCAGCGAGCTCAGGCTCGACTCGAGATTGTTTTTGAACAGATCCCCCATTGCGGAAAGTTCAATATTACTGTCGGCTTTTAAGGCGTTCAACGCTGCCCCGGAACCACGCCCACCACAACCAATCAACCCCACTTTTAATGTTTGGGATTGACCGGCACCAGACACCAAAGCGGGAAAACCAATCTGAGAAGCCAATACACCACCTGCGGCCACAGATGTGGATGAATGCAGGAACTCACGACGTGTCTTTTCAGAATCGCGTGTATCATTCATGGTATTCCTCCTTCTAAGTGAACTTGTTTGATTATTTGCGCGGACCGTTCATTTCTGACAGATACGTTTGGTAAAGTTTGAGTGGTTGGGACAACTCGCTATCCAGTGGGGTTAAAGCCAGGCGCACCCGCACCGTTCGTTCATCACCGGAAATCACATTATCGCCAAAGAGCGAGAAGTCGAACGCACTGTAAGATGTCAGACGGTCAGCATCATTGTCGGCGTGATAGCGCGTACTGATCGCATAACAATCCTGAGGTCGTGACATCAGAACGACTCCCAGTTTTTTTTCTTGATCTGTCATGAAAGCCAGACAACGCGCATAATGCCTGACAGGACACATCTGCACGGTAGATCGATTCCATTCGCTTCGGTCCCAACGCCCATCAATACAGTGCCGCGACGCGTGAGCATCACGCGGAAAAACCAGCACTGTCTCACGAAACACATCATTCACACTTGGCAGCACCAGTTCATTTGCACGACGACCACGCGTCCATAAATAAACATGCGGGATAAGAGCTTTGTCAAAATAGTTCGGCATAAAAACTTCGTAGGCAGAATACGTTCCCGATGATTTCAGTATCAGCGTTAGATCGATTACATTCGGTTCGCTGACTTCATACCGCGCTGTCAACACACCCTGATGTGACTCGGTTGCCGCCCAGTTGACTTCGACCCAATCCGCACCAAACTTGATTGTGCGTGCCATCTTTCGTGGCTCATCCATCACCTGATTGACAGACATCAGCTTATAAAAATTGAGCGCAGAGTACCTGGTATCAATCACCTGTTTCCCCGTACGTTTATCTGTCAGCCGCGTGACGCCATGATAGGCGCCGTCCAATCGAATCGTGCCCGACATCTGCTTTGTTTCGAAATCGAAACTGTCTTGCGTACTGTTCGGTTTCAGAATGGCTTTCGACTCGTCCGCGAATGTATTCGGCGTACCCAGACATGAGAAGGCGGCACAAAGTGTAATATGTTTTATGAAACTCGTTGAGTTCATGCTTTACTCTTTCAGTGCAAAGTATTGTGAAATTATTACTCCGAATTCATTTACAATTTTGTGTTCCACTCAAGCAGATTGCAGGGACTTCCAGGCAGCGTCTACTAAATGATCGGTTGCTGAGAACAAATCTTGCTCAATGCGTCCGCGAAGCCAGCTTCGACATAAATGGATGGCCGGGCCGACAATCTGTGAGATGTAGAGTTCCGGTGGAAGCCGTACGATCTCGCCACGATCAACATACGGTTCAAGGTGCGGCCAGACCGATTGAATATAATGTTCGTTTAATGAGCGGAACTGGTCGCTGATTTCTCCCAAATCATCGGCCATTCCCAGCCGCGTTAAATAAAGGGCAAGTGGCGGATCGTCTGCGACATCTTTTAAGTGTGTGACGATCATGGCCTTCACGCAGCCGAAAGCCGTATTCTCCTGCTCCAATGCCTCTAATATTTTGCGATGATAATCGTGCATGCCTTCCAGGAAGAGCGTCAGCGCAATTTCATCTTTGCTACGAAATAAATGGTAGATACTGCCATGACTGGCCTTCGAAGCCACTCGGATTTGCTCGATCGTCGTGCCAGCCACGCCCCGTTTCAGAAAACAGGACAAGGCGGCATCGAGGATTTCACGCCGACGCTGTTCGGTCGAAATCCGACGACCACTATTTTTCGCTGTGGGAACGCTCGTTTTTTGATCCATAACTAGAATGGTAATCTAGACTGACAGTCTAGTCAATGGTTAAATAGCTCGCAATAATTTTTGAGCAAGTTCCTTCTCCTGTGGTGAAAAAGTTTTTTTCATCACCCGGGCAGGAACAACGCTCGAATCCTTCTCTTGTTTATCAGTTATCGGATCAGATGCTAATGGCATGATACAATCCATCAATACATACTTGGGCCCAGATTGTATTGCCCCTTCGATAGCGTCACTCAGGATTTCTAACGCTTTTGTTTTGTCTCCCACCACATCGAGCGCTAAAGAAATCTCAACAAGAACTGGCACTTTCGCAGAGACATTTTCAATCTGTGATAAAATTTCTAATGCGTCTTTTGTTTTTCCTGCCTGCGCAAGACCCAGAGCAACATTCGCAGACGCCCGATTCTTGATGGTTGGTATTTGAATATCTTGAAGGATACCCAGGGCATTCTTGGATTCACCTGACTCTGCGACTGAATGCGCGATATTCGCTAGGTAAGATGATTGATCTTCCTGACTTTCGATTAGATCAACAATAGCCATCGCAGATTCCAAATTCCCTGATTTTACGAGCCAGTAGGCAATATTTCGGAAAAAAAATGGCCGATTATTCAAAGGTTTGAGCTTTTGAATCACCAGCACAGTTTCCTTTCCTTTGCCAAACCAGGCAAGATTGCGAGCCATGCCCTCAAAGGTGGAATACAAAACATCTTCATTTTCGATAGCTTGCGCAACTGTCAGTGATTGCTCGTAATCTCCTGTTTTTTTGGCAATCACGAGAGCAATATCTTTGCGCGCAGATAACTTGAGGTCGGGATCTTTAATTTTCTCCACAATTTCCAATGCATGTTTTAAATCTCCAGATGTTGTCAGAGTTACGGCAACAAATTCTAAAGCCGACTCGGAAATCTCGGGATTCTTGATCAATTGAACGAGTTCCAAAGCTCGTTTGTAATTTCCTCCTCGCGCGAATGTCCCGGCCAAAAGGCTTAATAGTTTCTCGCGAGTAGCAGTATCTTCAATTTTTTGGGCCATCCCTCCAACATGTTTTAGCATGATTAAAGCCTGTTCCCGATGGTCCTGTCCATACAGAGACCATGCCATTGAGCATAAGACGGACCCCTTCTGATCCCATTCTGGAATCGATTCAACCATTTGCAAAGCGAGTTCTTTCTGTCCTTCCTGAACAAGCTCATCGGCCACGTTTTCGAATGCATTTTTTGTATATAGAGTGTTTTCCAGCTTCTGAACCTCTTCGATTGCCTGCGCCGTTTTCCCTTTCCTTATCAAAGTTAAAGCAATCTCCTCAAACGCCGCGATCTTAACATTGGGGTTCTTAAATTTCTCAGCGACTTTTATCGCCAGATTGATCTCTCCCATCTTCAACAGTAATTTAACAATCGCCTCCTCAACTTTTATTGAATCGACGGTCACCATCTCTGTCTCGTAAATCAATTCCAAAGTTGGCTGTAAAGTCGATAATGCTTGTTCCTTCTCTCCCTCTTCGAATTGAGCTGCGGCAATGTTTTTTAAAAGTACACAGCGAATGAAGGGTTTTTTTAGCTTCTGCGTCACCAACAATGCCCACTCAGTGGGCGTTTCCCACTCGATCTCATCACCTGTCTTAGAGATCTCGGCAACTGGTTGTCTGGATGTAGAGTCAGATACAGAACCATTTTTAGAATTTGTTTGCTGCGCCTCTGGTTTTTTACTGCATCCGTTTAACAGCACAACTACCAATAAAAGTTGGAAAAAGATCACTGCATTAAGAAGCAACGGATTTGTTGTTGGGTGCGGCTTGTTTGATTGACGATTCACTTCAAATCCTCGTTGTAAGTAGTACTTGAATCTATTCTAATTTGTTGCCGAGTCTGATTTACAATCTGAAATGAAGCAACCTTTAAGGAAGTCGTTCCGGTTTGCCAATCGAAACCGCAGGAAGTTTTCCTTCCAGGTACGCACGGTCAAACAAATGTAAGACTGCACCCCGAGGTTGATCGGAAGGGCCTTCCGTTCCATGCACCAGATCCATGCGACCGTCTTCGTTCCAGTCGGCGGCATCGAACGAGCAGGCGTGGTTGTAAGCCTGAAGATCCTTGCCGTTCAATTGAAATTTGCCATGCGCTTTAAACCGTGGCTCCATGGGGCTGCCCGTGTTTTCATAGTAGTACACGGACCATACCGTCCCTTTGATCAAATCGAGGTCACCATCGCCGTCCCAATCGACAAGCAGCGTATGGTTATCACTATTATTATTCTGGCCGCCAAACCAGCCTGTGACAGGCTCACCACTTTCCAGCTTCAAAGCCACGCGCCGGGTAAAGTCAAGCCGACTCGGGTCCGGTTGATTCTTTTTCAGATCACAAATGTAAAAGGCATTATCCCGGTCTGAATGAATTACCAGATCCATAGTCCCGTCTCCGTCAATATCGCCGATGGAAACTTTGGAACGCCAGGCAAGTTCGTCAGTGAGCCCGTTGACTGTCACCGTTTTGCCTTTGGCGAAAATTGGTGCTTCGCGCGATCCCATATTCTCAAAGTACTTCGTTTCCCAGCGCTGGCCTGTGACGAATAGATCGAGATCACCATCGCCGTCCCAATCACCCATCGTGGGGCACAACCAGCCGTAGATTGGCTCTGTCGGTCCCTGCGGTCCAAAGGTTGAGGGATCATCCGATTGCGGATCCACCCAATTCGGCATCGAAATTTGTTTGCCACCCGCATCCAGCATGACCGGTGCTTCAAAGACCGGGTTCAAAGTAGTTCCACTATTCTTGAACAGTCGCAGACCCATGTGAAAGCCACCCACCAGATCCAGATCGCCATCGTTTTCCCAATCGACTGAGATGGTGAAGTAGGACATGATTTCTGGATCAACTTGTTTGGCGATTCCGCGTGAGATCAATTTTGGATATGTCGATATTTTAGGAATACGAGTACCCGGTACAGTTCGACCGCGAACAGGCTTAGACAAGGCAGCTGCGTGTTGAGGTGAGCGAGTGAAAGGATCAGGTAAAGATCTTTTGACTTGTGACTTTGAATTGACATTCTCGAAGAATTCCCCGTTGGAAATCATGTCCGGCCGGCCATCGTCGTTCCAATCGACCAGGAATGGAGAGTCAACGATTTTCACGCCAATGGGCATCGGGGCTTCAAATAACGGTTCTTCGCGGCTGCCACGGTTTTCACAAAATGTGAGTCGGCCCCCTTCCAGGGGTCTATCTGTTTCAGAGTGAAACAATAAATCGAAATCACCGTCACCGTCCCAGTCAGCATATTCCACGCAACCATTGGCGTGGCCTCTACCATGAATGACAATTCCGTTGAGATCGGTCAATGTCACGGGACGCTTATAGTTGACTTCCCCTTTTTCGTTTGTGCCCGTATTCTCCAGCAAATCGTAAACCATGACGGCGGTGCCGTATGGGGCAACGCCTTTGCTTGTGTCGACTTTTCGAATTCGACTGACTTTCCGATAACCGACGATAAGATCAACATCGCCATCACCTTCCCAGTCGATACGCCGCACTCCGCGCGGCGCCCAGGCAAGCCGCTTTCGCAAAATCCCCGGACGTTGCTCCCGGAATTCGGATTCTTCTCTTAATTGAATCACTTTTTGAGCAGGTTTCAAAACCCATAGTCCGTTCGCATCGCGTTTGCCTGTGTTCTCCCACCAGTTCAGCCAGAGCGCTGGACCAAAGCCGTAGAAATCCGGATCACCATCACTGTCCCAATCATCAACAAACCAGTTCTGAGGCAGAAGATCCGACCGCAAATAATTGCCCTCGCTGTCCAGAAGACGACGGCGTGGTAAAAACAAGGGCGAATCTTTCGTACCCACATTTTTCAGAAAGTAAACGGCGTTACCAAGACGTTTTTCGAGCGTCTCGCCATGTTCAAACAAACGAAAGCCCCAGCCAATCAGATCACGCAGACCATCGCCGTCCCAATCAAGGTGCAAAAACTGAGAGTGCAAGGGCGTGATGTTAGAGGGACCTGACTTTCCGTTGTTGTAGCGAAAGGTATCACCAATACCGATGGGCCCCAGAGAACTACGCGACTTCAAATCTGCATTGTCCGCTTTCTTTGAATCTCCCATTTCAAAACAAAGCGCATACTCAAGGCGTTTCGGATCTGTGCTGCGCCAGGCAATCGTTGCCTCACCTTTATTTTCCAGGTCACCAATGATTGTGCAGGGCAGCGATGTTTTGTCAGCCTTGATGCGAATCGAATCCCGCGGGATCATTGTGGACTTGTTTGCGAGCAGGTCACGAAAATTGATTGTGACTGCAAGCGGCGCGTTTTTTGGAGTGGACTCAGCCACAGTCAATAAAACACAATATTGCAAGGGCGTCACTTTTTCGGCGTTTTCTGCAAAACTCAAAGAAACCGCTAACGAAAGAATCAGAGTACTCAAGATGTATTTCATGCTGGTGGAGGTGTCTCCATATGAGTAGATGAGTTTTTCTCAGGGTCTCTGACTTCCTGTACAATTTGAGTGAGGGCACTCGCGAGCACTGATGTCGCCGTTCCAATCCACAGAAACGTATATCCTTTGGCTTGCAGTGCCGAGACATCGGTTCCCGCCCATACTTTTTTTCCTACTGCATCGGCGGCCGCTTTGACGCAATCCAATGCTTTTTGAAATTCCTCACGTTCGGGATTCCAACAGCAACCCAGGTCCGCAGAAAGATCGTAAGGGCCAAGCCCCAGTGCGGTTACCAGCGGATGAGCGGCGATGGAATCCACATTGTCGACACCCAATTGAGATTCTATTTGCGGGATGACGATCAAGTGTTCTTCGAATTCCGTTTTCCATGTTTCGTATTGAAAATTCTTCTGCCAGTAGTTGCCTTTTCCACCCGGACGTCGACGCCCCCGCGGTGGCATCAAAGCCGCTTCTTGAACCATATCAAGTTGTGCAGCCGATTCGACACACGGCAGCAGAATTCCACAGGGCCCGAGGTCCATGGTGCGTCGAATGACCGTTGGCTCACATGAGATCGTGCGCACTAATACCGGAAAATTCGCAAGCCGTCCAATCTGACAAATCTGTGAAACCAGCTCATCAGAAAAATCGCCGTGCTCACTATCAACGACCAGGTAATCCAATCCACTTTTCTGACAAACTTCTACCAGTAAAGGCCAGACATGGTCCGTCGCCATTAGCCCGATGACCGGTTTCTCGGTGGCAAGTAACTCTTTCAGATGTTTCGCGGGTGTCAGCATAATTGGTATCTCAAATCGCAGGACAAAGGCTGGTGATGACAGCAGGTTGAAGAGAACTCGTTTCTCTCGCCACTCATTTCGAAGAGTTCTCAGATTTTAGTATCGGTAGTATGGCATTTGCCACCCGCCTCCCGAGAAAGGCAGATCCCACAGAATTAAAATGGATATTATTAGGTGCGGTCCAATATCGGGAGTGATCCGGCAAAACAGCCGAGTATAAATCATTCACGGGAATGCCCAGTTCGTTCATCAGCGTCTGCGCGGTGGCATTATATTTCTGACAACGAATATCATCCGTAATGGAAGCGGGGGCCTTCGGAGGCACAGGCGTCGTGCTGGCCCAGATTAATTTGGCACCGGTTCCCCGCAGCTTGCCAATGATAATATTCAAATTGTCTCGATACTTCTGCAGGTTTTCTTCCGTTCCTTTATGTCGCGCGAAATCATGTAGTCCAGAGTTAAAATGAATCACATCCCATCTTCCATTCGAGAGAAACTCATCCAGACTCTCAAAGAGTGTCTCCGCTTTACCGGGCCCCATGGGAGTACGATAGACATCCGCATGACCCGCCAATAATCGACGAACCGTATCGGTGTAGTAGATCGAAATGGAATCGCCAATGATTAACACATTGGGTAAATCGGGATTGTCTTTCTGATATTCGTAAGCATTACCAATTCGCTTCATCAACCGCCAACTGTCGCCACTTTGTTTTTCCCAACGCTGCCACGCTTTGGTAGACTGCTCGAACTGCCCGGTAACTTCCCAGTCGTAAATGTGTAGCTCCGCCTCGGTATCGTTGACACTGGTCGCAACCCGCAACAGGCTCTTCCGCTCTACGCAGATTGCAAGGTCGCCGCCAGTAGGCTCCGTCCAGAATGTCTGGAGTAATTGACCATTCAACTCGATGCGTAAAGTTCCCCCCACCCGTGTAAAATCGAAAGTAAACGGCGTTCCATCCATCTTGAGCGGCACAACATGGGACATCTCCATTTCGTCAAGCCGAACCGCATCGAGTCGCACCCCACCGACCGTTACCTTTTGGTCTTCAAAAGCGAATTCATACCAATGCTTGCCAATCTTCAGACTGAGCATGACGGGCCCGGGCGCTTTGCTCAGTTTCACCAGCCCCATTTTTAGAGACAATTGAAAATCGCCCGGCTCCAGAATCACATCAGCCAGCATCGCGATACTGATATAGTGACTCCCAAATTCATCGGCGGTTCCAGGCGGCGCAGAACGCAATCCGAAGTATTCTTTATCAGCCTGAACAACGCCTAGCATCGTATCACGCTTCAACTTTAAAACTTTGCCTTTTTCAATCAGCTTCTGAACAACCGGCTCCTCTGCGTATAGACAACAGGGAACGTTCGTTGAAACCGCGAGCACGATAACCGCCAAAACAGTCAGCGGTCGTCTGCAATGCCACATGACATAGATCCTTTAGAAATGCCTGAGATAATAAAAGTAATGCAAGCAGAGAATCAGATTCTGAATTCAGTATGACCGCGAAGATGGCACCCTGCAAGCGATTAAAGAAAGTAGCCCCCGATGTTTCACAATTCGTCAGAGTCACCCGGACTGATACTTTTTCGCTTTAGTTTCAATCGGTTTCCCCGTAACCATTCACAGGATAGAATACAGAGACAAGCAACATAGATCACCACCTTTCAGAGTGAAATACTCTAAGCTCACAATACGCGTTCAATCGAAATTGGCAGCTTCAGGTGCCTGCTACTTTCATAATGAAAATTTTCTGTGGAGTCATTTCGTGACATGAAAACACTAACCAAAGAACTCTGGATGGATATCCCCCAGCGCCGTCAGATCGTGTCTATCCATGACGATGTAGAACAACTGGTCACAGAAAGCGGCGTGCAGGATGGCTTAGTACTAATCAACGCAATGCACATCACCGCCTCTGTCTTCATCAACGACAACGAGTCGGGCCTGCATCACGATTACGATAAATGGCTCGAAGAACTGGCGCCCTTCGATCCTTCGCCTGAACGCTATCACCACAACCGCACAGGAGAAGACAATGCCGACGCCCACCACAAACGTCAGATCATGGGCCGCGAAGTTGTGGTTGCTATTACCGATGGGAAATTGCACCTGGGGCCGTGGGAGCACATCTTTTATTATGAGTTCGACGGCCGCAGGCGTAAGCGGATTTTGGTGAAGATTATTGGGGAGTAGCAGATGGTTACAAATTTCGATCTGCACACCCTATGGAATCGCCTGACAGAAGTCGAGTCGCTTCAGTTTACGGCCCAATCTTTCGATTCCGGCAGTGGCTGGAATGGAACCGGTAAAGGTTCGGTCGAAGTTGAGACCGTTGATTCTGTGACCATGCTATATCATGAAACCGGCTGCTGGTCGCCACACGAGGGAACCGAATTACAATTCACCAATGTGTTCCGCTGGACTTCGCTGCTGGATCAGAACCTGCTCCGACTCGAACATCTGCGATTTGGCAAAACAAATCCCGTCTACCTGTTTGAACTACAACAAACTGGCAAGATACGCTGGGACTCGGTTGAACCTCACGTCTGTAGCGATGATCTTTATACCGCGATGCTGGAATGCCAACACGACCGACTGGACCTCGACTGGACCGTCAAAGGTGCAACGAAGAATGAAAAAATTAGCTATCTTTATTCATAATTTTACAGACACTGACAGCAAAATGAACCTATTTCCAATAACATCTGTCTGATCAATTAATTCGTAGCGTTTACATGCCCTTCGACCTGGGACTAAAACCTTCTCGAACAGGAAACATCGTCCCTATGTCAGAACCTATTCATCTCGATGATTTTCAGATAGTGCCCGTCTTGGAACTCGAACCCGGTACCTTTGCTACTCAGGATCGCTCTTTTCCTTACGAAGAAGGGAAAGACCAAACTAATGAAGAACAGCAATACTGGGAAACCTGTCTGGAAGACTCCGGTATCACAGGCTTGACTCCAATCAAAACCGGGTCCTGGTTAGTAGGTGTGACGAGTTTTTCAGATCTGCAACTGGAGCAATACCTGCATGTGATTTTCGATGACTGGGGTGGCATCGACGAGGTTCTGGGAGACTTAAAAAATAAACCAGAACTACATGGAGGATTTGCCTTGCTGTCGCAATCAGGAGAGGTTTTGATTGAACCCACCTGCTGTAGCAGCCTGAAAGATCTGGTAAATTGGAAAGCTGCTGCACAAAATCGTGAGGCGTACTGGCAAGAACTCTGGGTAGGTCACCCCTGGATCTCTACAAAATACCAGTCTTCCCGGCTGATCCTAAGTGACTATCATGAAATCAATACAGAAATCTCTGATCGCTGGGGAGTTCATCCTCAGAATCTGGAGCAGGCGATTCAAAATGCTGAAGCCGAATTAAAAGACTTTTCACTCAGGTTAAAAATTATTTTACAGAAGTGGTCTCTGCCGACGGATATAACTTTATTGGCGAAGCAGTTAGCTTGCATCCCGGATAACGGATAGATTATCTCGGCAGACGGAAACGGGTACAGGTAAAGATTACCGGGGACTGGCAACATGAAAGTTTTCATCGTACTACACCACGAAATAGGGGGGGCTCAAGAAGACTGGCGTGCGGATGAAATGGTGTTCTATACTTGTACGAGCATGAAAAAAGCTCTTGAACTCATCAAGGAATGCTATGTAGTTCGCTGGTCATGGTGGGAGATTCAAGTGCAAGAAATGAATAGCCAGGAATGGCCTGAACACGTCGGATACTATGGCAGACGGGGCGGCAAGCTCACCAAACCACCATACAAAAAGTGTGTCGAAATCTACAAAAAGGAAGGCCACTCTTAGCAATTTGCCAGTCAGAATTCGGGCGTATCCTACAACAACTACACGAATGATGAGTGACAACTGCTCAACCCTCGAAAGATCGGAGCAACTTCACGATTTGCTGTGGATGCCGCCACTGCTTTCCAGTTCGTGTCCTGAACCCAAGATCGTTCAGAGCTTCGCAAACTTCCCTGTGAGTCTTCCCCTGATCTCGGAGTTCAATGGCCTTGGCAGCAACTTCGGCGTACAAGGGGCGAAGTTCTGGAGGTATGATGTTCTTTGAGCGTTGGCCCTGGGATGTCGGTGAGGTCGTTTTCCCAAACACAACGAAAGCCAGTGTGTAATGCAATGTGCCTGAGGAAAACAATACACATTACCGCTTCAGTATTCATCAATGACAACTTGTCAGGCCTGCCTCACCAAAGTAGTTTATCTCGTGGCGTACAGAAAGAACACGGCCGAGACGCTCCCTCATTCAGAACCGTTTGTTCGCGATTTCATATATTCGAGGCCTTGTTTTGCTTTCTCTAGTTTGGGATCGATGCGAAGTGCCTCCTCAAGATGAAATCTCGCCTGACTGAATTTCTGCTGTAATAGATAGGCCACGCCCAGATTATTGTGAGCGGAAGCATGTCGCGGATTGATCGAGAGTGCCTGCTGAAACGAAGCAATCGCCTCAGTCTGCCGGCCTTCATTCAAATGAACGATTCCCAGATTATAGTGGGCGCTCTCGAAACTCGGGTCGTGCACCAGTGTGGCTTCATACAACTCACGAGCCTTGTCCAGACGGCCTCGGCTTTCCCAAATTCTGCCCAGCGTAAAATAAGCGGGTGCATGCTGCGGGTTGATTTCGATCGAGCGTATCAGTTTCTGAACGGCTTCATCGGCCTGTCCCATCTCGCGCAGTATCCTCCCCCACTGCGCGTACACAATGTGATTATGAGGCATCAACCGCGCGCACTCTTCAAAGTGCGGTAATGCCTCTTGCATCTCGTCCCGATCGCACAAAGCAACGGCCAGCATCTGGTGCATCCTTCCATTCTCTTCCGTCACGGCCAATCCATGTGCGAAAAGAGCCACGTTATCGCCCCAAAGTGTCGTCTGCCGAAATGAGGTGAACGCCAACAACAAGATTGAAAGGACCGTGATCAACGGCAATACCAACTTCCGCAGCGTACTTCCCCGCACCAGATCATCGACCAGCCAGACGACGAGCAGAAAAATCCCGGTCAACGGCAGGTAGGTATAACGATCGGCCATGCGTTGCATGCCGATCTGGACCAGACCGATGACCGGAATCAGAGTTCCCAGAAACCAGAACCAACCCGTGAAAACATAGGGCTTGCGCCGACGCCACAAGAACGCCAACACACACGCCAGCAACAAGAACACGGACGCAAAAATGCCCGCAATCGGAGAGATCGTGCGGTGGGGATAGAATACGCTCAGGCCCGTCGGCCAGAACGTCTTTCCCACGTATTCCGTATAAGAGGTGGCCGCGTTAAGAACGCGATGCGGCATCGATAACTGTCCTGACAACTCCATAGCCCTCTCCTGTGAAAACAGGGCTAAACCGCAGAACAGAACCGTCAGAATCAGGAACGGGATTTTCTCCATGATCAGCCGACGCCATGGAACACCATCGGATTGTCCATTAACTGAGGCCGCATTGTGAGAGTTTGCAAGGACAGAGGTACGACGTAATGGCCAATAATCCAACAGCAATAACAGGAAAGGCAGTGTGACCAGAGTTTGCTTGGAGAGCAAACTGCACAGAAACAGCGCGATGGATGCCAGATAATATTTCTTCCGCGATCCGATAGCATATCTCGCGTAGGCCCAAATCGCTGCATGACCGAAGAACAAACTCAACACATCTTTGCGTTCTGTCGCCCAGGCGACGGATTCCACATGTAAGGGATGTATGGCAAACATCGCTGCAACGATCGCAGATTTGGTGGTAGCCCCCGTCATCTGAACGAGTGCTGCATACAACAATAATGCACTGGCACAATGCAATATGACGTTCGTCAGATGAAAACCGCCTCCCCCCATACCGAAAATCTGGGCATCGATCATGAATGAGAGAAACGTGAGAGGCATCCAGTTAGCGAGTTCATCGATTGTGTTCAAACTGAACGCCCATCGCACGTTCGTGGAGTTGACTCCCGAATTGACGAACGAGTTGCTGACAATCCAGGACGGATCATCAATCGTCACAAACCCAAACGAAAATGTTTGAGCGTAAACAATTAGAGTCAATACGCACAGAATCAGACTGTTTCGCAGATGTGGTCTCATCTGGTTTTACGTCCGTCAATCAGATTCACGATTTCTCTCCGGTCGTTCGAAGATCAGGTCGGCCGGTTCATAGCGAATGCCTTAACGATCCCTGCGAAGGCCTCGTGACGTGCCAGTTGAGCAAGAGTTGAACATCGTAATACATAGTTTTATATTTGTTCATGATAAATATAACAATAATACGATTTTGAGTCTAGCGCACGATAATGGGCACCTGTTGAAGAGCGTACACTCACTGAGGCGACCTGGAGCATTGTGGTTCATGCTGCTTAGTAATAATGGCTTTATTGGATACAACTCAAACCGAGTGGCACGGTGACCGATGGCTTATTGGTTGTCTTCTCATAGGCTCTATCCTTGGCGGCTTATGCTCGCTGGGCACAAGAATAGGAACAGTATTCAGAATAAATGTATCCTGGAATTACATCGAATGGATACTATTACGACCAGCCCTTGGTCACACTGGAAAAGATAAAAGCCAGTGTGTAATGCAATGTGTTTGGGGAACGCTACCATCACCGCCTCAGTCTTCATTAACGACAACGAGCCTGACTCATTGATTGAGTAGCACATCTGTGCGAACTGTGTTTTAGGAAATGAGCTCTATTTACGGAGGGTCGTTGACGTCCATTTTTCGATTCAATAAGATTTCGTCACATCTGAAACGTCAATCACACCATTAGAAATCTCATCATGAATTCAGTCACCAAAAAATTTGAGCCGCCGAACCTTGCTGAATTGGCAAAATATGACACTCCCACGATTTGCAACGCGATCGAGCTGTTCAATGTACGCCCTCCGACGGCGGGTTACATGGACCGACGCATCGCCGCTTGCTTTCCAGATCTGCCGCCGATGGTGGGCTACGCTACCACAGCGACGTTTCGTTCGGCGGAACCGGCTCGGAAGAAGGCCGGCGATCCTAATCTGTCCGCTCAGCATCTTGAATTCTTCGCGAGTCTTCCTGGCCCGGCGGTCGTGGTTTTTCAGGATCTGGATGACCCGCCTGCGGGTGCAACGTTCGGTGATGGGATGTGTCTGACGTATAAAACATTTGGAGCGGTCGGATTAATCACATCGGGAGCCGCTCGAGATTTGGACAATGTCCGCGCACTTGACTTCCCGTGCTTCAGTGATGGAGTCGTTTGTGGCCACGGTCATTGCCATACGGAATCGATCAACGTTCCGGTTCATGTAGGTGGCATTACAATTTACCCAGGCGATTTACTTCACGGCGACTGCAACGGAGTCACAACGATCCCGCTGGAAATCGCCGACGCTGTGCCTTACGCCTGCTCCGAATATCTGAAACACGAAGCAATCGTGCTCGACCGACTTCGAGCCGGAAACACTGATATCCCCGGACACCAGCAAGCCATCGCTGAGATGGGGCGGCGTCTTAGTAACCTTAAAGAAGAATTATCCGGCATGCTGTAAGTCAGTACGCTAGAGTACATGAGCGACAAACGTTATAGCCAAGAGTACACGGCGGGAACAAAGCCAGCCATACTCATTCTCAGTGCCTTCAAATATTAACGAACGATGCAGTCAGGCATGATTTTGCTGAAATTCCGACGAAATTCGAAAATAAATCGCTAATTTTGTGTACCGCACTACAATATTTAGAGACTGCGATTCGATCCTCGATGCATCGGGGATCCAGTCCCTTTCAATTTCTGACTGAGCATTTCTTAACGTTCGTTATTCTTTGAGGACTCAACCAATGAAAATCAAACTCGCTTCTTTCTCACTCATAGGGGTCGGCGTACTGCTGGGATTTCTAGCAGCGAATAGCGGCACTCGTTCAACGATGGCCGACGATACCCAGCAAACTGTGAGCAAATCCACTACCAGTTCAGAAAATTCGAAGTCCACAGACAATCTCAAATCAAAATTGTTAGTTGCGACGAATGAACAAGAACTGGAAACGATTTCGACTACCGTCCAACAACGCACCGGAAAAAAACCAAATATCCTGGTGATCTGGGGCGATGATATTGGCCAGTCCAACCTCAGCGCCTATACCAAAGGAGTAATGGGCTATCGCACGCCAAACATTGATCGCATCGCAAATGAAGGTTTAATCTTCACTGACTATTATGGCGAACAAAGCTGCACGGCAGGCCGGTCATCATTCATCATGGGCCAAAGCGTCTTTCGCACGGGACTGAGTAAAGTCGGTCTTCCCGGCGCTGACATTGGAATGCGTGTTGAAGATCCGACAATTGCAGCGCTGCTGAAGAATCATGGTTATGCAACCGGACAGTTTGGAAAGAATCATCTGGGTGACAAGGACGAAATGCTGCCTTCCAATCATGGTTTTGATGAATTCCTCGGCAATCTTTACCATCTCAACGCGGAAGAAGAACCAGAAAATGAAGACTATCCGAAAGATCCCGCGTTTCGCAAAAAGTTTGGCCCTCGAGGCGTGATTAAATCATTTGCAAAAGGCAAAATCATCGACACGGGCGCACTGACGAAAAAACGCATGGAAACCATTGATGACGAAACGGTCGCTGCAGCGCTCGACTTCATCGATCGGCAACATACAGCTAAGAAGCCATTCTTTTGCTGGTGGAATGGAACACGCATGCATTTCCGCACTCATGTCAAAAAAGAACATCGTGGCATTTCCGGGCAGGATGAATACTCAGATGGTATGGTCGAACATGACATGCATGTCGGTCAGATCTTGAAAAAACTGGATGACCTGGGAATTGCCGACAACACCATTGTCTTCTACAGCACAGATAATGGCCCCCATATGAATACCTGGCCCGATGGTGGTATGACTCCCTTTCGTGGTGAAAAAAACACGAACTGGGAAGGTGCCTGGCGTGTACCTGCGATGGTTCGCTGGCCAGGTACAATTAAAGCGGGTTCCATCTCGAATGAGATTATGCACCACATGGACTGGCTGCCAACCTTTCTGGCTGCCGCTGGAGAAACAGACGTTAAACAAAAATTGTTGACAGGCCATCACGCCATTGGTCGCAATTACAAAGTGCATCTGGACGGATATAATTTTCTGCCTCACCTGACCGGTCAGGAAAAGAAAGGGCCGCGTAAAGAAATATTTTACTTTTCCGATGATGGAGATCTGACATCGTTGCGTTATCAAGATTGGAAGTTGGTCTTTATGGAACAACGGGCTACAGGAACATTGAAATTGTGGGCGAATCCATTTACGCCATTGCGAATGCCTTTAATATTCAACCTCCGCCGTGATCCATATGAACGTGCACAGCTTACCTCGAATACTTATTACGACTGGTTGGTTGACCGTGCCTACTTGTTAGTCCCGGCTCAAGCATATGTTGGCAAGTTTCTCGCGACTTTTAAAGAATATCCGCCGCGACAGAAAGCAGCCAGTTTTAGTCTTGATCAAGTGATGGAAAAACTCAACCAGGGAATGAATAGTAATTAGCTATCAATCTAAGATCACTTAATACTACAAAACGGCGGGTTACTTAAGTGCTCGTCGTTTTGTATTTCTGGACTTCCCACTTATTGACCCAAAGTGAAATTAACGGTTTCGGCCTTCAACACATCAACTTTAATCGTTGCCAGACACTCGAATCGCCCGAATGATGAGATCGACTTTTCATATAGCATTTTTCAGATGCTTCCTATTCACAACAGCACCGGATTTGCAAAGCGCTCCTGGTGGATATAAATCGTAATGTGAGTGGAGAACGATTCGGGGCTGCAATCACTCATTGCCCCACTCTCTCAACAAGGCCAGCACTTCGCTGCGGTACTTCTTGAAATCCTTTCCCTGTCCGTTCCTGCCCATCGCAAAAATGAGATGCTGTTTCGGATTGATGACCAGCAGTGTGCCGCAACCGCCGCCGTGCCCGTAGCTGCCTGGACCCAGGTATTGCGATTCGTCTTGCAGACCGATGCCATAATTCCTGTTCAAGTGGGGGAAGTATGGTTTGAGCGACGTCGGCAGGATCGCCGCATGAGTCTCCCTGGAAAACACTTCCCATTTGCCATAGCTGCCACGGTTGTCGAGCAACACACCAATGCGCGCGAGACTTTCAGCGGAGAAGCCGGTACCGCCCGGCAGCACATTCTGAATACCCAATGGCTGGAACAAATCCCGCTCCATTGCATCCCAGTAATTCCTGCCGCGCAGCAGCTCCAGTGCCCGGACAGAGAGAATCACACCCACGACTCCGTATCGATATCTGTCACCGGGTTCCCATTCGCGTTTGCAATGGGCGATCAATGCCTCATTCCAGGTATGGAAGTAGAACAGCCGCTTGAAAGCGAGTGACCAGGGAAAGTGAATGCCAGTCGCGTGGACATGCCCTGCCCGGAACGTGAGACTGCGATCGCGGGCAGTATTGAAGTCAGGCAGGATATCGCCGATCGGCTGGTCCAGACTTAAAATCCCGCGATCAACGTACGTAGCCAGTTGAAGTCCAATCAGCGGCTTCATGGCCGAGTCGAGTTTCATAGGCGTATCGACGGTGACAGCCTGCCCGTCAATGTTCCCATAACTCTTGGCCGTGACGATAACGCCGTTCCGAGCAATCACAATTGACATGGGCTCAGAAGACGCAGCGTACCATTCGTCGAGTTTACTTTCGATCTGCTTCCGCTGTCCTGCAGTAATCCCTGCCTGATCCAATGGCGCGTTACGCAATACAGGAGCCGGCTTTCCTTTCAACAACCTGGGGGTAACCTTCACGATCGGCTTGTGGTCGAGACCCATCAGTTTACGCTTCAGCCGAACATGCCGAGTAGCGTTCTCCATCTGCCATTGACCCCGCCGGACTGATTCTGATTTCTGATCCGACTCCAGCAACGCAGCCAACTCCACCGCACCCGCTTCGGAGTTTTTCCAATCGCGTACCAGGGCAGCGACATCGTCGGCCCTGCGATCGGAACTCGGTACTGATTTTTTGGAAAGCAGCCGTTTTTCAGCAAGTTCCTCCAGGGCGACATCCTTGCCAACACAACAGCAGGTCATTGCGCGACGCAGCACGGGGCCATCGGGAACGGGTGCTTCACCATAAACGTAATAACGGCCTGGCTCATGCGCGGTCTGGACTTCCTCAAATTTTTCGTTGAACCAGCGTGTGGGTATACTGGGTTGCTCAACCACCCGGGCAACCAGCTGTGGTTGTTCCCAGACGAGATCGGGAAGTTTCTGACCCTGTGTGAGAATGAACCCGCCTGCTGGCGCGAACTGTTGCTCACCGAATCGTTCTTTGAGTTCCGCTTCCTCGACGCCAGCCTGAGTGATCGATCCGATAAAGAAGGACATCATCAGGAAGATGCTTCGATTGAAATGCTGGCTGTTATTCATTGAAAACTCCCAAGGCCCACCCACATGACGGCGATTACTAATAGGTCGCAGAGCCATTAATTCTACCCAACGTAATAACAGGTCGATAGTCAAATTCGCGAAACTGCTCACGTTATGTGGAAGCGGATTCCTCTGTAGATGCTTAGGGAGTGATGAGCAGATTTTTTTAGATCGCCACATGCAGAGAGATTCTTGAGAACCAGAGTTGAACCATCCATGAGTTTGAGGTGTCCTGATCTGATGCGTTGAAAGACGGCAACCAGTCAATTTTTACCCGCCGCTGGTCTGCCTGCCGTCCCCTGGAACATTTCTCAAGTTGGCGAGAATGTTTATGGAACTTGACTGAACGGAGGGTTACAATCTGATAATTCGTTACTTCGCCTCAGAAAATACTTCCTGACGGATGATCTCTGGAATTCATTCAAGACGTGAGACACAATTCGATATGACAGCAATGATTGGCATCGACCTGGGCACCTCGAATTCACTTTGTGCTGTATTCGAGGATGGCCAACCGAAATTAATTCCGAACTCACTGGGTTCCGTCTTAACGCCATCCGTAGTGAGTATTTCTGAAGATCAGCGAGTCCTGGTTGGTGCCGCGGCGAAGGAATGTCGCGTTACACAACCCGAAAGATGTGCCTGGGTATTTAAACGTCTGATGGGCACAGATCGAAAAGTAGAAATAGGAGGCCACGTTTTTAATGCCCCTGAATTGTCCAGCCTGGTCCTGAAATCTCTTAAGGAGGACGCGGAAGCCTACCTCGGAGAAGAGGTTCAGGAAGCCATTATCACTGTCCCCGCTTACTTCAACGACAATCAGCGAAATGCCAC
This sequence comes from uncultured Gimesia sp., assembly GCF_937910335.1. Taxonomy (GTDB): domain Bacteria; phylum Planctomycetota; class Planctomycetia; order Planctomycetales; family Planctomycetaceae; genus Gimesia. The sequence goes on from NZ_CALEMX010000345.1 coordinate 22,875, forward strand.
CAAGCTGGCGGGAGAACTCGCCGGACTGAACGTCAGGCGAATTATTAATGAGCCGACAGCAGCTGCCCTGACTTATGGCTTCCATGATCGAGGGGCTGAAAAAAAATTGATCGTCATCGATTTGGGAGGTGGTACATTCGATGTAACCGCCATGGAAATTTTCGAAGGCACACTGGAAATCATCTCCACAGCAGGTGAAAGTATGCTGGGCGGCGAAGATTTCACGGATCGACTTCTTGGCCGAGTCTTGAAAGCGCAACAGATACAACTGGAAATTGCAGAGGTGAAACACCCGCTTCTCGTGTCTCGCCTTAGACAAGAATGTGAGGCTGCCAAATGTACTCTCGCAACCAACTCAGAAGCCATCATTCGCATTCCCGATATACAGGGAAAATTAGCAGAGGACGCATTGACCCACACGATTACGCGCGATGAGTTCCTCGAAATGGTAGATCCGCTGGTAAAACGACTGGCGCGCCCGATAGCAAAAGCGGTACGTGACTCCAGAATTGCACCGACGGATTTTCATAGTGTGATACTCGTCGGCGGTGCAACCAGAATGGAAGCGGTCCGCGATTTTATTCGTTCGTTCTTTGGGGTCGAACCGCTCTGCTCACACAACCCGGATGAAGTGGTCGCATTGGGAGCTGCCGTGCAGGCTGCATTAATGCAAGACGACAAAGCCGTTGATGACATGATTATGACCGACGTCTGCCCTTTCACTTTGGGAACGGAGATTATCAAAGAATTCGGAAGACGCAGAGTTGATGGATACTATTTCCCGATTATACACCGCAATACGACCATCCCCGTTTCACGAGAGGAAATCGTCTACACGGCTGATCCCAATCAACGACAAGTACGCGTGGGCGTTTATCAGGGTGAGGGACGTAAAGTCGAAGACAATCTGTTTCTGGGAGAATTAGAGGTCACTGGAATTCCACCCGGTCCCTCAGGAAAACCGATCCACATCCGCTTCACTTATGATTTGAACGGCATCCTGGAGGTTGAAGCTTATCTGCCAGAAACGGGTAAAAAGTTTATGACGGTGCTGACACAGCATGCCAAACTGGATTCACGTTCTGATATCAATGCTGCTGTAGAAAAATTGCAAAAGTTGAAATTTTATCCACGTGATGACGTAAAAAACCAACATCTGATCCAGTTTGCAGAAAGGGTGATTGGAGAGGTCAGTCCGTTTCAGCGTGATGATCTGGAAATGGTCATTGACCAATTTGAACAGTCGATGGCATCAGGAGACCGCGAGTGGTTTGAAAGGGCACGCGAAAACCTGCTGACGATCTTAGCAGAACTCGGCTTTTGTTATGACGAAGATGATCAGGAGTTTTCACCATGAATGAAACTCGCAAAATTGATTATGCCCGTCGTTTATTGCAAATGAATCCACTTGAGCAGACGAGAGATATTCTTGCCTTGCGTCGTGACTTTCTGAAACCAGAATCTGAATTGGGAAATTCGATTAATGAATCTGTTTCATTCGATGACCGAAAGGAACAAACCATCAAAAACATTGATTCGCTGCGGAAAGGCTTATGGACGCTGGATAGCCAGACTCTCCGCAAGCAGATCGAAGCGATCGACATCTCCGAGCTTCCCGATCTGGCAGTATCGCTCTCGCGATTGAAAGCGATTGCTGATCACCGGGAATCTTTCCAAAAACTCCAGGAGCACCCTGACTGCTTTCCCCAGTTCTACGAACAGTTCTGTTCGTTGGTCTCTGCTTCGCCTCAAAGAATCGTCAAGCTACGCGCGGAGTTCCTGGACGCTTCGCGAAAGGGCGCCATTGATCCCCGCTACAGGAACCCGAGAGAATATTATCGCATAGCGAAAGTCATTCGACGTGAGATGCCGAAATTATACGAGCTCGAAAAACCGTGGTTGGAACAGATTATTTCAAGACGTAAATCGGAAAATATTTTCGGGCTGAGGGAAGCGTTGCTTGCCATTTTAGCACTCCTGCTCACGTTGTGCTTTTATTTAGCTTCAAAACAAATGTAGATTCAAATGCGACTTAGGGAGTAGATTATGAGTGGCCCTGTCGAGCCGCAATGGGATTTGTTACCCGATTTTCCAGAAGAGTTTTTCGAACTCTCGGAAGAATATGATCTACGTGATCTTAAACGCAAATATAACTCATATATCAGACAATTTAAGCCAGAAAAATTTCCCGAAAAGTTTCAAAAAATCCGGGCGGCCTTTGAATGCTTAAACGACGCCTTACGTTATCAGGAGCCACCTCGCTCACAGACTGTGAAAACGGATCTTCAGTTTGACTGGGACTTCAATGATGCAACGGGGCCAGATCACCCTCCAGGCAATCTTCCAATAGATCCCCTGCAGCAACCCGATGCGCATCCACCCGGCCATCTCCACCAATCGCATGCCAGCGAGGATCTGTCTGCACAATCGGTACCATTACATCTACACGAACAGGTTAACAGTGAGTCTCTACCAAAACTTTACGAAGATCTTCAGGCGAAAGAATTAAAAACTCCTTATGATTTTTACGCGCTCGCCGTATTCTCCGATATTCTGGAGGATCGCGAGCATTCTTTTCCGGATTGGCTACTGGCAGGGTTAAAGGTGCATCATGAAGAATCGGCTCTGTTCGAATTGCTTAGACAGTATTTCGCGACGGAACCATCCCATGAGAAAACCGTACCACTGCTGGAAACAGCTTCGCAAATCATTCGATCAGACCGATTCTACTATCTGACAGAACGGGCCTGGGACGAACAACTCAAAAGTACCCCCTTTGGTTCATTTCGCCAAAACCTCCTTTCCTGTGAGTCAAACCTGTTGGATCATGAAGTCGATCATATATTGGTATTTTACTTACACATTTTGAAAACCGCGATCTGGAAAGCCGATGAAGACTGGATCAACGCCACGTTTTCGTTTATGGAAGAAAACTACGACCGTTTGCCATATTGGGTCGAGGAAGAGCTTGAATTTTTGTATCAGCTGAAAGAATATCGGGAGCAGCGCGTAAAGTTCCTGAATGGAAATCCCGTCAGAACCACGATAGATCAGGCCATTGTCGATTATTGTACAAAAAGCGAGCAAGACGCAGACCGAAGTTTTCTCGAGTGCCAGCACGAACTGGTTTTACTTGAAGAAGATCTACTGCGCGAATTCGAAGTTCCAGCAATCGAGTTTGAATCGATTCAGATCCTGTGGGAAAAAATAGCCTTCGATATCTATGATCGCATCGACCCCGTAATTTTTGATGACGACGAAACAACATTAGAAAAACAAACGCGGAAGTTAGCCTATCGCATAGTGACAGAGGGTGTGGGCCGCCGGTATCGAATTATACATCACTTCAATGTAATCCTTGGCCTGGGAATGTTTGGCTCCCTTGGATTGATGGTATATTTTCTGTTATTTATTCTGGAATCGTTCTGGATGACAATCGCCAAAATCTTCGGCCTCTTATTCGCAAATTTTGTAATTTTACTTATCTATGGAATGATTGAAGACAGGTTCGTACTGAGCCTGTATCGCAAGGGATGGCGTTTTGAAATAATGCGTTTCTATCAAACAAACTGGTTTCCACTACTGGAATTGTCAGATGCACTCGAAGAGCTTAAGTCGATCAAAATTGGAGAGGAAGAATTTGATGGTCTGGATAAAATCGCAAATTGCATGAGAAAAGACATCGGCCTTTACATTTACGTCACCGCACAACGACTATTGGCTGCCTGCCAGTGAAGTCTTTTCCTCTTTCGGTAAACTTGAACCGGTACTCCCAACATGACTGAATCTCACGAAACGGATTATCTTTTTCGAATGTTGCAAATGAATCCACTGGATCAACCGGAAGAAATTCTTGATTTGCGTCGTGGCTTTCTAAAACCAGAAACTGATTCGAGTACGTTACTCAAAGAAGCAATTTCGTTCGATGATCGAAGAGAACAAACCATCAAAAATATCGACGCGCTGCGGAAAATCTTATGGACGCTGGACAGCCAGACATTGAACAAGCAAATCGAAACGATCAATATCTTCGATTTTCCGGATCTGGTGGTCTCGTTATCTCGATTGAAAGCAGTTTCTGAACACCTGGAATCCTTTCATAAACTCCAAGATCATCCCGCTTGCTTTCCTCAGTTTTACGAACAGTTCTGCACGCTGGTCACAGCCTCGCCGCAACGAGTCGTCAAACAACGCGAGGAAATCCTGAACTCATTACGAAAGGGAACCACTGATCCCCGCTATCGAAGTCTGAATGAATATTATCGTATCGCGAAAGTCATTCGTGCAGAGATGCCAGAACTATACGCGCTTGAAAAATCGTGGTTGGAACAAATAATAACTAGACGTAAATCGAATACTTTATTTGGGTCGGTCGTATTTAAGATTATTGAGGCAGTGATCGCCATAATTGCATTCCTGGTCGCATTCTGCATTTTTGCTGTTGTAAAAGATATGTTTAGTTAATTTCAAATCTGACAGTGGGAGTAGTTAATGAGTGGCCCCATCGAGCCGCACTGGGAATTGTTACCGGATCAGCCAGAAGCGTTTTTTGACCTTTCGAGTGAATATGATTTGCGTGATCTCAAAAGTAAATACAACGCATTTATCAGACAGTTCAAGCCGGAAAAGTTTCCAGAAGAATTTCAAAAAATACGAGCGGCCTATGACTGCTTGAACGATGCCTTGCGTTATCAGGAACCACCACGCTCACAAACTGTGAAATCGGACCTGCAATTTGACTGGGATTTCAATGATCCGGCCAAACAGTTTCAGCCGCCGGAGAAACCCAATACTGTCCAAAAAGGCAAAGGACTCGCCACAGATTCCGTAGCGCTACTACTGTATAAGAAGATCAACCAAGAGTCGCTACCTAAGTTTTATGATGATCTGCAGTCGAAGGAGTCAAAAACACCTTATGAATATTATGTGTTAGCGGTCTGCTCCGACATTCTACGAGACTCCGAACACAGCTTTCCTTACTGGCTGCTGGAAGGGTTAAAAGGGTTTCCTGAAGAACCGGCACTGTTTGAACTACTCCGGCAGTACTTCGTATCTGAACCTTTCCATGTAGAAACCGCAAAATTACTCGAAGTCACTTCGCAAGTCATCCGGTCAAATCGTTTCTATTATCTGACGGAAAGGGCCTGGGATGAACAAATTCGAAATCGCTCCTTTGACGCTTTTCAGAAAACTCTTCTGATCTGCGAGTCAAACCTACTGGATCACGAAGTTGATCACATGCCGGTGTTTTATTTACACATTTTAAAAACCGCGATCTGGAAAGCGGACGAAGATTGGATCAACGCCACATTTTCGTTTATCGATGAAAACTATGACCGCTTGCCTTATTGGATTGAGGAAGAATTGGAATTTTTATATCAACTGAGAGAGTACCGCGAACAACGTACTGATTTTCTGGAGGGAGGCCCGGTCAGAATATTAATTGACCAGACCATATTTGACTATTGTACAAAAAACGAACAAGCCGCAGACCAATCTTTTCTTGAGTGCCAGTACAAACTAGCGTCACTCGAAGAGGAACTGCTACGCGAATTCGAAGTTCCCGCTGCCAAGTTCGATTCGATACTGCTCCTATGGGAAAAAATTGCTGAATCTGTTTATGATCGTATTGATTCCCTGACCTTTGAAGAAGAAGGGCATTTAGTAAAGCAAAACGCCCTGCAGTTAGGTACTTGGCTCTTAACCGAAGGCCCTGGATTTAGGTACAAATTAGTGGTAGATATTTTGTGTTACAGCATTGGGTTTACATTGTTCGGAGCATTAATTGTCGCTCTTTATTTTCTCTTTTTAATTCTTGATTCCTTTTTTTTAAGTGTGATCAAAATACTTGGCTTATTATTTGTGAGTGTGTTGATTCTGATTGTGGCTGTAAAATTCCAACACCGCTATAGTCGTAAATATTACTACACCCATTGGCGATTCGAGATCATGAAATTTTACCAGACAAAGTGGTTCCCACTACTGGAGCTGGCTGATGCACTAGAAGAAAATAATTCCATAAAAAAAGGTCGAGAGAACTATGATGGCCTCGATAAAATAGCCGAATCAATGAGGTCGGATACGGGCCTATTCTTTTATGTCACCGCACAAAGACTATTGGCAGCCTGCCAGTGAAGTATTTTTCTCTTTCGGTAAACTTGAACCGGTACTCCCAACATGACTGAATCTCACGAAATTGATTACCTTCGTCGACTGTTACAGATGAATCCACTCGAGCAATCGGATGACATCATTGCGAACCGTAACAGTTTTCTACAGCATGTGGAAAATGCGACTGATTCAACGGATGAGGATATTTCGCACTTTGAACGACGAGAAATAATCGTCCAGCAAATAGATCTGTTGCGAAACTCGTTTTGGTCATTGAAAGAACAAGATCTCATGCGGCAGCTGAACGCAATTGACACCAGTGATTTTCCAGATCTCGATTTAGCAATCAATCGGCTTAAGAAAATTGCGACTCTTCGAAAATCCTTTAATTGCCTAAAACAGCATCCTGCCTGCTTTACACGTTTTTATGATCAGTTTTGCGCACTGGTGGTAGCCTCGTCAAAAGAGGCTGGTGACCTTCGCATGTCATTGCTCAATTCAGCTGCGCAGAAAAATCAGAATTCTGATGGGCATCGTTCATGGGAATATAGACGCATTGCGATAGAACTCCAACGTCAATTTCCTGAACTGGCAGACCTGGAATTAATGTGCCTGAGTCAACTTGGAGAAAAACCGAAGCCCGAACCACTCAGCAGCAATTTGATCGGCATTTTGAATGGACTCTCATTCATTTGCCTCTTTGTACTTGTACTCTTCTGTCTGTTCTATTTTGGCTACGTCGCAATTACACCTTAATGGAGCAATTAATGAACGACACCAGTGAGCCGCAATGGGATCTGCTACCCGATCATCCCCTTGAGTTTTTTTCTCTGTCAGGGGAATTTGACATACGTGATTTGAAGCGTAGCTACAACGCTTTGATCAGGCAGTACAAGCCGGAAAAATTTCCAAACGAATTTCAAATCATTCGTGCTGCGTATGAAAAGCTTCATGATGCCCTGCGCTACCAGGAATCTCTGGGTAACGAATCTGACCAACCGGAATTCATATTTGATTGGACTTTAACGCCACAGACAGAGCCAGGAAATCAAAAAGGTGATGGCCTGGCTGAAGTGAATCCGTCACCCGGGACATCAATAGATCAACGGCAAAATAATAAGGCGATCGCGAAACAGACAGAATCCCCACTACATGAAAGGATCGATAACGAATCACTGGAACATCACTACCAGGTATTGCAAGCAAAAGAAACAAAAACTCCCTATGACTACTATACTCTGGCGGTAATTTCAGACCTGCTACAAAAAGAGGAACTTTCATTTGCGGACTGGTTGCTTGAAGGACTAAAGAAACACACAGAAGAACCCGGTCTCTTCGATTTACTTCGACAGTTCCTCGCTGCAGAACATTCTCCAGAACAAATCATACGCTTGCTGAAAGCAACCTCGTATGTCATCCGTTCTGATCGCTTTTATTATTTGACCGAAAAAGCATGGGACAATCTGATCAGAACGACTTCATTTAATGCGTTTCGAGAAACACTTGCGTCCTGCGAAGGGAATATGCGCGATGATCAAATCGATCACAAACTTGTGTTTTACTTGCATATCTTAAAACCCGCAATGTGGACCGCTTACAGCTCCTGGATTGATAAAGCTCTGGCACTGATAGAAGATCACTTCCATGATATGCCTTTTTGGGTTGAAGAAGAACTTTATTATTTAAACTGTATTCACATCTATCGTAAACAGCGTTCCCAGTTTTTAATCCGTGGCAAAATCAGAGTCATGATCGATCAGGCAATTACAGATTACTTTACTAAAAGTGAAATCGAAGCACAGCACGGTTTTCTGGAATTTCAGCAATTATTAATGATGCATGAAAAAGAGTTACAATCTGAATTTAATGCATATGAAGAAAGTCTGTTAATGCTACAAATCATCTGGGAAAAAATTGCAGATGATGTTTATGACGCACTCGGCGATCAGAGAGTTCTCAATCAGTCTAATTCATTCGACCAACGTATTGAGCGACTGGCATCTCAATTGGTAAGGAACGGAATTACACCGGACACGAAAATGATGACCGGGATTTTCGGGGTTTCGATTGTGAATATGAGTATTATTAATATGATGGTTTTCATTCATATTTTTCTATTTGGAGAAAACTCTACCTGGTTCAAAGGAATCGAACTGACTGGTTTAATTTTGTTTGATCTCACTGCTGCATTTTTAATATCGATTGCCTGGAAATACACGAACTATAATTTTTCGCCGGATTGGTGGAGACAAGAATTAAAGCTCTATTATCAGACCGCCAGTGATCCACTGATAGAAGTCACGAATGCATTGGAACAAATCAGTTACATTTCTATCAAAGGAGAAAATTATAAGGGTTTCAGTAACATAGCAAACTTGATACGCAGTGATTTGAGCCTCTTCTTTTATGTGACAGCGCAACGCTTATCAAATATTTGCCAATGACTTTCTCCTACTCTATAATGTAACATACCGACGGTCGTAAAATTCTTTCTATCGACACAAATATCTGGTATCGCACGGCATGTCGTTGATTTGCTACATTATACGGGACGGATAAAAAAACAAACGACGCCTTTCAGGGAGAGAAAGAATCATGCGGATATTGATTGTGGGAGCGGGCATTGGTGGCATGACGCTGGCAGCCTTACTCAAACAGCGTGGTATGCAGGCAACACTCATCGAACGGGCGGCTAATTTCGATCATGCCGGTTATATGCTGGGACTATGGCCCCTCGGCTATCGAGTGCTGCATGGACTCTCACTCCATAAACAATTTGAAGCCGAGAGCATTGAATGTAAACACTATGAAGTTCGAGACAATCACGGCGAACTGGTCAAAAACTGGTCAATGCAACCCATCGCCGATCGCTTTGGCCCGAACCTGAGTTGCACGCGACCGCAGCTCATCAAACTATTGCACTCCGGCATCGGAGACACCGACCTGCGGTTCAACACATCGCTCGAATCACTCAACCAGGAAGGTGAAGAAGTAACTGCCACCTTCAGCGATGGAACAAGCGAAACCTTCGATCTTGTGGTAGGTGCCGACGGTCTGCATTCGAAAGTGCGTAGCCTCGTATTTGGCGAGCAACCCTATTATCACACCGAATGGGGTGGCTGGGTCTGGTGGGTCGATCTGAATTCCGTTCCCGCGGAAACATTCGTCGAACATTGGGGAGCCGGACGCTTCGTGGGAATCTATCCCACCCAAGAGGGAGCCGGAGTCTACGCGGGCGCTCCCACTGTCGGAGACTTTGCAGAACCAGGGGCGGGACGACGGCAGCGCATTCAAGATCAGTTCGCGGGCATGGGAGAACTAGTCGATACCTGCCTGACTGCAATGCCCGATGATAATGAAGATCTGTTCTTCTGGAAGCTCTCAGATGTGCGTTCGAAAGAATGGGCGCAGGGCCGCGTAGTTTTACTCGGCGACTCAGCCGCCGGCTTTCTACCCACCGCAGGCATCGGCGCGTCGATGGCCATGGAATCCGCGGCTGTCCTGGCGGACGAGTTATCGCGGACCAATAGCCGCTTCATCGAGCATGCGCTCTCACTCTACGTCAAACGCCGCAAGCATCGAGTCGAAGTCACACAAAGTGATTCGCGGAAACTGGCAAAAATGATGTTCATCAAATCCGCCACCGTCGCGCATATCCGCGATGTAGCCACCAAATTCTACTCCCTCGAACAACTGGCCAGCTCCATCGCCAAAGCCTTTGACGAACCGATTTGAGGTTGCAAGTAACCCTCAAGAGAATTCGTGATCATCTTGAAACAGAGCGCATTCGGTTTGAAAATCGGGCTCGGCTGTGTCAGACTATAAGAGATACCAATCCATACCCGAACTTTCCTTCTGACAGCCCGTTCATCTTGAGGAACCTCTCATGCAAAATCGACTGACTCTGTTATGCACGCTGATATTTTTGCCTATTGCGATTCAAGTCTCAGCCGAGGAGCCGGCGCATATCGGTTCGCGGCGGGAACTGTTTGTAGATGACTGGATGATTCATAGCCTCAAAAATGCCCGACAGGAGTTGCATCACCCCGCACCTCAGGAAGTCGCCATCACGTATGACGGGCCCGCGGAAGGTAACATCAGTTATTATGTTCGCATCTTACATGACGGTCAGAAATATCGAATGTATTATCGCGGGGCCCATCATGACTGGAGCAAAAAGAAAACGACGCATCAAGTGGTCTGTTATGCCGAAAGTGATGATGCGATTCATTGGAAGAAGCCGAACCTCGGGCTATTTGAGTTCAATGGATCAAAGCAGAATAACATCGTCTGGATGGGCCTGGGTAAGCATAATTTTTCTCCCTTCCTGGATACGAATCCCCAATGCAAACCAGAGGAAAAATTCAAAGCACTGGGCAGTGGTAAAAAAGGGCTGGTTGCTTTTTCATCCCCGGATGGAATTCACTGGAAACTGATGCAGGACAAACCGGTAATCACCAAAGGGGCCTTCGATTCGCAAAACCTCGCGTTCTGGGATGCACACCGCGGCCAGTATGTCGACTTTCATAGAGGTTTCACCAACAAAGTCCGCGCGATCATGACCTGCACTTCAAACGATTTTCTCAACTGGACGGAACCAAAGTTTATCGACATTAAAAATTCTCCTCCCCAACATCTCTACACAAATGCGACGATCGCCTATCCGCGCGCCCCGCATCTGTTCCTCGCGTTTCCCAAACGATTTGTTCCCTCCCGCGCAGCCGCCTGGCATCCCGATCCAAAGAACAATCATCGCGGCGTCAGTGATGGCGTGTTGATGACCAGCCGCGATGGGACCACCTGGAAACGCTGGGATGAAGCCTTTTTGAGACCAGGACAGAACCGCGAACGCTGGTGGCAACGCAATAACCATATCGCATGGGGAATCACAACCACACCCAGTCCCCTGCCCGGCCATGTACCGGAATTATCACTGTATGCAATTGAAAACTACTATGTCGGCCCCTGTCGTCTGCGAAGATTCACGCTCCGCATGGATGGTTTTGTCTCAATCAACGCCCCCTACACCGGCGGTGAAATGACAACGCGATTGATTACCTTCGATGGTTCGAAAGCAAATTCCGACAAGCCGGGACCACCGGTCGAGCTGGAACTCAATCTGGCAACCTCGGCGGCGGGCAGTATTCAATGCGAACTACTGGACGAACAAGGAAAACCGATACCAGGATTCACTCTCGCTGACAGCGAAGAAATCTACGGCGATGAACTGGCGCACGTTGTAAGCTGGAAAGGCAAAACGGACCTGACAAAACTCGCTGGTAAACCGGTCCGTGTTCGCTTCGTCTTGAAAGATGCAGACCTGTATTCGCTACGGTTTCGTAACGACTGATTCATTCAATCCTGGCACAGCCCAAGTGATTGGCATTTTCTTCAGATGCCTTTCACTTTTCCGCTTTCTTGTCCCGCAGTATTTTCGCAAGGTATTTCGCGGTTTCGTCGGCGATCACATTGTACCCCGCCAGATTAGGATGTCGGTCTCCATACCAGCCCGGCAGATCTCCCAGAATGGGATCAAGTTCGTTGGCCATGACGACCACTCGGTCGCCCGAGACAAACGGCTTAACGAGTGCATGATACTTTTCGGGCACTTTCGCCAGTGGGTACCGACGATAGTTGAGCATGTTATGCCCCTTTTTCAGCTCAGTCGCGTAACGCGGATAGATATCAAACACATCGAGCTTTTCTTTTTTTGCCACCTCGAAGACCAGATCGTTAATTTTCTTACTGTCTTCTTCATTCGCAAAGGGAATCACGGTCATGGGAACGAGCAGTGCATTGGGATGATCCTTGCGCAAACGTGCCAGCAGTTCATGAAAGTCTTTGGGAAAAAACTCGGTGAATTTCTCCCGCCTCGCGCGGTCGTTCAAGCCGTAACGAATGAAGATGTAATCCAGTCCCGGTAGTTTCGCAGCATCACGATCATAACGGCCCGAATCAAAGAGCCGCCGAATGTATTCACCACTTAGACTGGAATTGACAACATGACAGGCCGGCAGATCCCCTTCCGCCGCCAGTAGTTGCTCCAGAATGCGTTCCAAATGCGGTCCTTCCGGTTTCAGCTGACGCGGAATACTGCCTTCAGCCGTGCTATCACCCAGCAACAATATCTGAACTTTCCCCTCATGCTCGGCTTGCACGAATTCAGGAGCAATCACAAGCAGCATTCCCAGAACAAACAGGGAAGCAATCATTTTCTTCAAAGGAGATCGGAGCAAGTTCATCGGAGAAGTCCTATTCGGCGAGTTTGAGTTTTCATAGAGGGCCTGAAAATATCAGAGTTTCATTTCATTATGCTCAATACGTTGAGCAAATTCAATTTACTGACAGGTTTCAATGCTAGTTCCAGACTTAAGTCACCTGTCAAAAGCAGGAAACAAATTCAGAGAATCGCATCTTCAAAGAAGATCACCAACAAAGTGTCTTACGGTTCATCAACCAATTGAAAAATTTTCTCAACGGGCACGCCAAACGTTTTAGCAATCCGTAAGGCGAGGATCAGCGAGGGTGAATACCTTCCCGATTCGAGCGCAATGATGGTCTGCCGTGTAACACCAACCTGGGTTGCAAGTGCCTGCTGTGTCATCTCGTTGTGTTCAAAGCGAAATCGCCGAATTTGATTCGTGAGATCCGCCCGTTCTTTACCTGCCATTCCCTTTAACCTCGACATTGCTGGATCAGAGTGGCCAGCGACTTCACGCCGAGAAACAGGACCAATGCATAAAAGACACTCCACTGAACCACCATCACGGGAACGCTGCCATTCTGTCCGTAAAGCATTGGTAAAAAGAGACTGGCAATAAGGACATAGACTACCCAGAAAATAGAATAGCCCAGGAGTGCAGAACGCTTTTCAATCAGCAAATCACGCTCATCCATCACGACTTCACTTTTTCGCTTTCGATAGAACAGTACGCCGAAACCAAGCAGACCACACAATCCCAAAGCGCCATTGGCTCGCCACCCTATAAAGGGATACAAACAACCGACTGCCGTTAGACTTAACAAAATCACAGCTAGATTGAACCAGGCATGTTTCAGTGATGCAGACATAGGAGAACTCCCCTGAAAAAGTTGAATATTTCACTCCAGAATCTCGATATTCAATTGTAATGCCTGCATTACATCATGTCAAGTTTACTTTACCTTCATTTCGGAAATTTCCTTTCAATATGCGATTGTGTTACCCGAAGACCTGCAGGGCGATTCCCCGATGAGCCCATGCTTTGAAATCGTCTGCAAGTCTTTTAATGCTTGTAAACTTTATGCTGTGGTCGGCCAGAGAGAATTTGTTCTTTGCCCCAGTTGGTCACAGCGCGGAAGGCGTCGCTTTGGATGAAGTCTTTAAATGCCTGTTCGTCAGACCATTCGCTTGTAATCAGATACGAAGCGCCGTCACTGACATCTTTCCACAAGGTTGAGCTGTCATGGCCTTCGGCGGCTTTTAACGCATCAATCACGCCGGCAAATTTATCTTCGAATGATTGTTGCTTGCCTTCGATTACGTGGTAGTTCATGCCAACAGTGATCATGGCTCGATTAGCTCCTGTAAAAATTGATGGTGAGTGAAATTGGCTGGCCAATGGTAATGCACAAGGTCCGAGGACACAACAGTGCTGAATTCGGAACTGGTGTTGGAAACAATGCCGGACGTGCGGCCGGTTGATCTGTAAAAATTACGCGTCCCTTGTAAAGATGGCATTGCTTATAAGGCCATGCGCATTGCCAACGTTGAACATTCCCCGTATTTTCGCATGTCTGGGGAATTGGCACAGTTGTTGCTGAATCCGGTTTCGTCGCAAAGCGGTGTGCTTTGCTATTTCCAATTCATGGAGGATTGAAGTATGACAATGTTTCTAGCGCTGCTCTTAAGCGCCGTTACAACAGAGGCGCCTCAGGTAGTCAACGCGGGATTTGAAACGATAAATGAACGGACGGAAACGCCCGTCGGCTGGTCGTTTACATCACTGCCGAATCAAGCTCATCTCGTCAGTTACAAAACAGCCGTTGTTCCCTCGGGAACGAAAACTCGCGCACTTTCTATCTCGGTGGTCCCAAATCATCCTGACCAGCGCGTTGCTTATAACGCACATCAGGATGTTCAGGGAGTCGTAGCCGGCAAAAAGTACCGCGTTGCGGCAAGAGTGCAGGCGCGAGGCTTGCAAACGTTGCCAATGGTGGTAGTGCAGTGCCTTGACGAATCGGGAAACAAAATGCTGGCGTTTGCCCGCACTGAAGAGAGGAAAATAGATAACGATGTCGAAAAGTGGGAAAATGTGCAAACCGAGGTAACAGTTCCCGAGGGCACATCTACATTCCGCTTACGAATCGGAATTCCCGCTGAAGGCAATGCAGGAGGTACGGCTCTGATTGATGACATCCGCATTGTTGAAATCAAATAGCGTCACTGAAAAGAATCGCTGTGATGAAAAACCAGGGTAATCGTCAGCATTTTTTGCTGTAAGCAAATTTTGCTCGGCTGCCCGGCCTTCGCTGTATCCTTCAAAACAAACCAGGAATGAGTTCGCCCGCGGTGGCAACCTGAATGATTTCGTTTGGTACGCCGCGGGTGATGCGGAGTTCGCCGACATCGAACAGTGTATGCATGATGCTGGCAACCAGATCTTTGCGTTCAATGGGTTCGGTCTGTGGTTCACTGGCGTGGCGCGTGGATTGGCCGATGACCTGGCCCATGTTTAAACCGCCGCCACTCAGCATCAAAGGTGATAAATTGCCCCAGTGATCGCGGC
>NZ_CALEMX010000346.1 GCF_937910335.1 uncultured Gimesia sp.
AGCGGGAACTCCAAATGAGATCGGCCGAAACGTTTTTAAATCGATGGCAATATCAAGAAACTGCATTGGAAAGTAGCATAAGTAAGCAGCCACCATTGCTTTGCCGACCGTTGTCGAATGGCCATGTCGCACTGCCATTCGATAAAGGGGAATGGCGCCGATGGCCAGCGCCGCTGTTTCACAGAATTCCAAGAGCAAATGGGAAGGCCATAGGAGATAAACGGGAAGCAAGAGCAGATGAATGAACTGAATATGTTCTCCCCAGAATAAACCCTGATCGAGATAACTGCGAAATCCTTTTCCATGTGCGACATTCCAGAGATGTTCTTCATACATGGCAGAATCACCATGCGGGATTAACAAGCCGTGATAGAGTTGCCAGTTCATGAATGTAAATAGAGCCACGAACAGCCCCATCATGAACCAGGCTGTAAAGGGGATACCAATTTTTTGTGTCTCATTAGACTGAGCCAAAGGCTCCCGTTCGGCAAGAGGAATGACCATCGATGCAAAAGTTGCCAACCAGCCTGCGATAGCCAGCGAAAACCAGAATTGTGAAGTTGCCAGCAACAGAGTTTCCAGGCTGGTCCAGCCGAGAATGATTGCCATAACGCGGAAAATTTCCCAGAGCGCAGGTAGCAACCACCAGCGGAATCCTTTCCAGCCCCATTCTGTAAAAGCGATACGGAAGGGGAGCGAGTCAACTTTGGAAATTAAAAACGCTCCAATGCTCCCCGTTAAGATTGCTACGATGAGCAGGTAACCCATCAACGGGAAGAACGGGATCAGGGCCGATTGGGTTGTTGTCTCAATCTTTCCAGAGCAGAATTGGACCAGCTCCTGCCAGAGCGAGGAGCTGACGTACAAAGTCGCAATGTTCATATTGCTGAATATAGTCTGAATCGCCAGCGTGACAGAACCACTTCCAAGCAGAATACAAAGTGCTGCGCAAGTAAATCGTTGGCTGTCAAATTGCAATGCGGGAGTGGTAATGCGATTCATCAAATTCGATCTGGATTCAGGTTTTTACGCAGTAATTGTGATAAAATAGGTGATTCTTATCACGATTTTTGGAGAAGAAATGTGAAAAGAATGTGGTTTAGGTGAAAAAAAACAGGGCATTGCTACAATAGTCAACAGGATCCCATCCTTCTCAATATTCTAAATGGTTTTCTTTCAGCAGGGAAGCAACACAGGTTTGACCATGCAACATTCGAATGAGCAAATTCGCGTTTACTGCGCTGGCCCCTTATTTAATCGATCCGAACGTGAAGAGATGACGGCCATTGCCGATCTGTTAACGGAAACTGGATATTCTGTTTATTTACCTCACCGGGATGGTATGGAATTCCGACTCGTGCTGGAAATTCTGGTGGAGCGAAATTGGGATACTCCGACCGCGGCTCAGTTTTTACATGAAGCCATCTTTGCATTGGATGTTTATCAACTGGTTGTGGAATGTGAGGCGATGGTCTGGAATTTGAATGGCCGTACTCCCGATGAAGGGGCGGTTTCAGAAGCTGCTATGACCTGGATGTTGGGAAAACCATTAATTGCTTATCAGGATGATGTTCGTTCTCTGATACAGGGACGGATGAATCCGCTGCTGGTTGGTATGGTCGATTTTGAATCAGTCGATCAAATTGAACTGATTCCAAATGCTTTGTCTGTTGCAATTATGAATCATGAATTGCGATCAGCGGTTTCATTGACTGCGTTACCAATCAAGGTTCAAAAGGCAGTTCAGGCAGGGCAGGTTTTGTGGGATGCATTGTGTTCTGAAGGCACGCAAGAAGACAACGAAATGATTGCGTCCGTCGTTGAAGAGTTATTTGCTCCCAATGATCGATCAACCCTGTTAGCCTGAACGACAAAAAAACAAAGTAGAATTGATTGATCTTTTATGAACCATCCGTATGTTGAGATTCCTGAACTATCCAATTTGCAGTCTGGAAGCGGTCTAGTTCGTATTCCCCACCAACAGGATGTGCCATTTACGCCTCGCATTCGCGCGCTGGTGGATACTACGGAATTTCGCAGATTGTCACACATTACACAGTTGGGGTTTACTGCACTGGTTTATCCGGGGGCAACACACACACGTTTCGAACACGCTTTGGGAGTCTATAAAAATGCATTACAATATCTTTGGCAGTTAGGAAAGGATACCCGGTTTGCTGCTACAATCGACGTGCATGCTGCTGAAGTCTTGATCGTTGCCGCCTTGCTCCACGATTTGGGACATTGGCCTTTCTGTCATTTGATTGAAGATATGTCACTGGAGGGAATTCCTCGACATGAATCGTTCGCCAGAGAATTTCTGTCGGATGGGCATGAACTCGCTGCAGTATTGAGAAGCGAATGGGGGATTGAACCGGACGAGGTCCTGGACATTCTGGTTCCCCGATCAGATACGGCAGAGATGCGGCTTGTACGTTCCATATTATCAGGGCCGATTGACATCGATAAAATGGATTACCTGGATCGTGACAGTCTGCATGCCGGCGTTCCCTATGGGCGAAATTTTGATAAAAATCGGCTGATTCATTCGCTAATGGTCAATGAAGCCGGCGATGGTCTGGCAATTGGTTCCAAAGGAAAAACGGCAGCGGAGTTGATGGTGTTTGCCCGGTATGTCATGTTCAGCGAAGTCTACTGGCATCACGCGGTTCGCTCTGCCAGTACAATGTTTGCCCGCGCTTTTTACCATCTCTATCAACAACTGGATCTGTCTGAATATTTTAAACTGACAGAAGCAGACTCTATTTCTGTATTACGCGAACAGGCGAAAGGGACCTTGTGCGAAAGGTTGGTTGAGGGCATCTTTAGCACGAAACGCACATTGTATAAGAGGGTTGCTGAATTCAGTTTTTATGAGTCATCAGATGTTTTCGAATTGATCGCGCATCAGCCGGTTGCCTCCCTGGTACAATGGAGTGAGAATCTGGCGCAAAGGTTGTCGCATCGCTTCAATCAGCAGGTCGCTTCTACTGATATATTAATTGACGCACCACCCACACATCGTGAAGTCGAATTTAATGTTGAGATCTATTCGGCACGTGATATGAAATATCAGCCGTTGCATGTTGTTTCACCTGTGGTTGATACTTTGGCCCAGAAGCAATTTGATGACTTTGTGAAACGGGTTCGGGTATTTGCGCACCCGAATATTGCACCGCAATGTTCGGAGATGCAGGATTTTCAAAAACTGCTGGTTCAGTCTGTTAAAGACTCTTTATGAACAAATTGCCAGAATGGGCCTGTTAATCAATTTCAGAGATGTTAAAATTGAAAGCAATAAAATCTGTTTAGTTAATCATTTGCTGTGATTGGGTCTGAAGATGGCGCTGATTATGAAATCCAGTTGGAGAACATTTTATTTGCTCGCCGGGGGGCTCTTATTTTTGGTCGTCGGTTGTGGTGGAAATGAACAAGTTGCAAATAAACAAACGTTACGACAAAAAAGAAGTTCATCATCATCCTCAGATAGCGTGCCAAAATTAAAATCCAGCGGCCCCAAATCACTGACAAAATCTCGAGATAAAAAGAAACAACCGGAATTCGATGGGAAGCCGGAAAATTTCTTTGAAGTTGTAGATTATATTCATAATTTTCAAATCAGGAAGCCCGGGCCAAACAGTGAAGCTGATGAACAATATGCCGTCTTGCTACCCGCTCAGAAGGGTATTGATTCTACTACGTTTTCCGTGATCAAGTCTGGTAGTCAGGGTGATCAGGGAATACCAGATTCAACATTTGAACTACCCAAAGGATTTTTGGCTATCGATGATGCCGGTTATTCTGCACAAGGTCTTCCTAATCGAATTCGCTGTGATCGGGATTACAGTGAGATGGTGCTGGTTCCTGCAGGCGTTTCGATTCAAGGTGAAGAGAATGGTTCGAAAAACGCTTCACCCCAATTTACGATTTATCAAAATGCGTTTTATATTGATGTGTATGAGGTGACTCTTGAGCAATATCGGCGGTGGCGTTCCGAAATGATTGCCCAGAAAGGAAAGCTGCCTGAACCAGCAGGCAATGACAGGCAGCCCGCTGCATTTCCTGCAATGGGGATTTCTTATACCGACGCAATAAATTATGCGCGAACAATGGGTAAGCAACTTCCTCGCGAAACACAATGGGAAAAAGCGGCACGCGGGGAATCAGGCTTCGTCTATCCCTGGGGTAATGGGCGTGCCCTTTGGCATAAAACGCGAATGCCGGGGCAAATTGACCCTGTGGGATCATTTTCAGGTGACCAAAGTCCTTATGGTGTTCTCGATTTATCTGGCAATGCGCGAGAATGGTGTGATGACTGGTATTCTGAAAATTCTTATCAGGCCGCAACTACATTGGCAGACGCAGGGATAGTACGTGGCTGGAACGGTCCAAGGCGATCCGTAATTCCCAGTATGCGGGTCGTACGTGGAAATCAAAAATCCTGGGACGTTCGGAAACGCATAGGGGAAAACATGCGGACGCCTCCTGCGGATGTCGGGTTCCGTTGTGTGTTGAATCTTCCCAAGCCCGCCGACGAATCTGATACTCCCGAAAAATCCAAAAATAAGAAATCCTTTTAACTCTTATTTTGCGATGCTACGTATTTTTCGAGTTGACGGTACATCCTCAATATTCAATCCGTTATCGCGGACTGACCGCAAATCTCTTCCAACCTGCCTGGAAAACTCTCAAAACTGATTCCGGAACTCAGTCAGGTCTTGCGATTCCTAGTGTTGGCATAGTAGACTGGGCTAATTATTAGCCAGGCTAATGAATATGGGGCCTTAATATATGAGGGAAACTGATGTTGCAATATGATTTTGAAGAGAGCGTCGGGTATTGGATTACGATTACTTCGCACTTCTATCAGGATGCTTTGAATCAGGAGTTAATACCGTATGGTATTACATTTCGTCAGTTTCAGGTAATTGGTTGGCTGGTCTATGAAGGTCCGTTATCGCAAGTGGAATTAGCTGACCGGATGATGATTGAGCCGCCTACTTTGGTCAGAATATTGGACCGTATGGAGAGGGATCAATGGATCAAACGCGAAAGTGACCTTGAAGATCGCCGTCGCAAAGTTGTGAAAGTATGCCCGGAGGCAAAACCAGTCTGGTCACAGATGGTGGCATGCTTGAAACAACTTAGAAAGAAGGCTACGCAAGGTATGAGCACCGAGGATATTGATACATTGAAGTCGTTATTGATGCAGGTGCAGAAAAACCTGGGTGTTAACGTTTCAGAATATGAGACCGCTTGAGATTACAGAAAAAAAGATGTGATTGTGTTGATGAATTAAATATGTCGTTGAGGTGAATGATGAGATTAACTACGAGACTTGTAGTCCCTTTTTATGTATGTGCTGTGTTTTCAGGGGATTTGTTTGCACAACGCGGCCCCGCTCAGGTGGATGTTGCGGAAATTGTGGAGCGGGAAGTTGCCGCCGGACAGATCTTTGTGGGAACGGTTTTGCCGATCAAAAGAAGTGTGATCGGTAGTGCCGTCGGAGGACGCGTTGAAAAATTTCCTGTCAATGAAGGGGACTACGTCCGTGCCAAACAGCCGTTGGCTCAGTTGTTGACAAACACAATCAATTTGGAGCTGGATGCAGAAAAGGCTGAACTGGACTTTCGAAAACATGAACGTGATGAATTAATGAATGGCACAAGGCCAGATGAAATTAAAAAAGCCAAGGCGCTGATGCTGGCTGCCAAAGCCGGTACGGAATATCAACAGAAACGGTTGAAGAGGTTGGAGTCCCTTTATTCGAGAAAAGCAGTCAATGACGATGATATTCAGCAGGTTGTCTCAGAGTCAATTCGTTCCGAGCAATTGTATCAGGAAGCGTCGGCGGCTTATGAGTTGGCAGTGAAGGGCCCCCGAAAAGAGAAGATCGATCAGGCAAAATCGCGGGTAGCGATTCAAGAGGCAGTGGTCGATAAACTTGAGAGTCAGATTATTAAACATACGATTATTTCCCCATTTAATGGATATGTTGTCGCCGAACATACAGAAGTAGGGCAATGGGTCAGTTCGGGTGAGCTTGTTGCAGAAGTGATCGCATTGGACGAGGTTGACGTAAGCGTTCAGGTTTTGGAAAGCCATGTGTCTCATGTCCGATTGGGGATGGATGTGCGCGTGGAAGTTCCCGCGCTTCCGGATAAAGTATTTACAGGCAAGGTCGCCTTGATTATTCCGCAGGCTGATGTCCGGTCTCGAACGTTTCCAGTAAAAGTTCGCATCAAAAATACAATTACAGATGATGGGCCGCTTCTGAAGTCGGGAATGTTAGCCCGTGCTGTACTACCGACTGGTTCGCGGCAGAAGGCGTTGTTAGTTTCTAAGGATGCACTGGTCTTGGGAGGTCTCACTCCGATGATTTTTGTGGTTGATCCTGGATCAGACCAGCAAAAGCCGGGAAAGGCGCGTGCCGTTCCCGTGCAGGTGGGAGTCGCCAGTGGCCGGTTAATTCAAGTGAAGGGTAATCTGAAACCGGGTGAGCATGTAGTCATTCGAGGAAATGAACGTTTAAGACCGGGACAGGATGTAGTCATTAGAAATATCTTGACCCCTGATGCACAACCAAAAGCCAAAGCTATTAATTCGAATGGTTAAAGAGGAAATTTGATGAGTTTGATTCACTCAATTGTGCATAATCCGGTAAAAGTGACGGTCGGAGTATTAATGACCGTTTTGTTCGGACTGGTTGCGCTCATCCGTATGCCGATGCAATTGACGCCCGAAGTTCAAAGGCCCACGATTACAATTGAAACGCGTTGGCCAGGTGCGAGTCCGCAGGAAGTCGAGCGCGAAATTGTTCTGGAACAGGAAGAACAACTGAAAAGTGTAGAAGGAATTACAAAGCTCAGTTCGGAAAGTGCTGACTCCAAAGGCTCTATCTCACTGGAGTTCCTGGTCGGGACAAATATGGATGAAGCATTACTGAAAGTGAATTCTCGCTTACAGCAGGTACGCGAGTATCCAGAAGATGCAGACCAGCCTGTGATCAGTACTTCAAATGCTGCAGACCGACCGATTGCCTGGTTTATTCTAAGTAGTCGTTTGCCTTCCGATGAGAAACTCGCTGAATTTCAGAAAGCAAATCCCCAGATCGAGGAAGAGCTAGACATCATCCGGAAGACTCCCAACCCGGGGCTGGCCATGCTGCGATTGCGACTTTTAGCCAAAGAGCATCCGGAAGTCAGAGATGGTCTCTTACCTCCCAAAGACCTGGAAGTTACGAAATTACGCCGTTTTGCTGAAGATGAAATCGAGGCACGGTTTGAACGCGTTTCAGGAGTGTCACAATCCAACGTGTTAGGTGGGCTGGAAGACGAGCTTCAAGTCGTTGTTGATTCGGAACAACTGGCTGCGCGCCAGATCACAATTACCGATGTTCGTGACGTTTTGCGAGGCCAGAACAAAGATACTTCCTCCGGCGATTTCTGGGAAGGTAAACGACGCTGGGTCGTTCGCATGCTGGGGCAGTTTCGCAGTGTGGAAGAAGTCGAAAATCAGTTATTGACAATTCGTGCGGGGGCACCCGTTTATGTGCGAGATGTGGCTACCGTTCGTCTGGGATATAAAAAGCCTGATGGTCTGGTCCGGCGGTTTGGTGAATCGAGTATTGCCATTAACTGCGTACGCGAAACGGGAGCCAATGTACTGGATATTATGGATGGTTTGAGAGAAGCCACTAAGGACCTCGATGAAAATGTACTCAAGCCGCGCGGATTGCAACTGATCCAGGTCTATGATGAAACCGAATATATCTATTCCTCAATTAATCTGGTGCAAAATAATATTTTTATCGGCGGGGCATTAACCATGATAGTGTTAATGTCATTTCTGCATCTGGGAGTGCGTACTTTATTGATCGTACCATTTATACTCCTCACCGCTGTTGCTGCGATGTTATTCTCTCCCTGGTTTTTTGTGATCAGTCTGGCATTAATTATTGGAGCTGGTTTCTGGTTTGCCCGAGGGGCATTAGTGGTAGGAATGGCTATTCCTACCAGTATTATCGGTACGTTTTTAATTTTAGGGGCAATGGGACGCTCGTTAAACGTAATCAGTCTGGCGGGTCTGGCGTTTGCCGTAGGGATGCTGGTTGATAATGCAGTCGTGGTTCTGGAAAACATTTTTCGCCGTTATTCACTGGGAGAATCACCCTTTCGTGCTGCCATTAAGGGAACGCATGAAGTCTGGGGGGCGGTGCTTGCATCAACACTGACTACCATCGCCGTTTTTTTACCAGTCGTTTTTATTCAGGAAGAAGCAGGGCAGTTGTTTCAGGATATTGCATTAGCGATCAGTGCCGCGGTGGGGCTTTCGTTAGTAGTATCAATGACATTGATTGCAACGGCATCCGCACGTTTATTAAATAAGCGAGAGGGTCAGGATATCGAAGATGACCGTGTTTTCAGTCAAGACGAATCTCCGGCGAAAGATCCTATCAACAAAAGTATTTTACACAACGCAATTATCAGTCCGATTGAATCTGGTTGTGCGGCACTTGTCAGAACGGTTGTGGGAGTAAATCATTGGATTCAAAGTGGTTTGCTTCGTCGAATTCTTGTGGTGTTTTTACTTGTTGGTGCTGCTATTGGCATCAGTTGGCAGTTATGGCCTAAAGTAGAATATCTTCCGACAGGCAACCGAAATTTGATTTTCGCCATATTGCTACCCCCTCCCGGATACAATCTCAATCAGTTAATGGAACTGGGGGAGAGTGTTGAAAATGACTTACGGCCTTATTGGGATATTGATCCGAACAGTGAGGAAGCGAAACAACTCGATTATCCGGTGATCGGCGATTTCTTTTTCGTCGCGCGCGGACGCCAAGTATTTATGGGCATTCGCGCTTTTGATTCACAACGTGTTGGGGAATTGATTCCTCTGATTCAAAAAGCAGGCAGCAAACTACCCGGAACATTCACTGTGGCCAAGCAATCCAGTCTTTTTGAGAGAGGTCTGACCGGCGGACGTACGATTGAGGTGGAAATCATTGGGCCGGACTTGAAAAAACTGGTGAGTATGGGAGGGCAGGTACTGGGACAGGTAAAACAAATGATTCCAGCCGCCCAGGTACGTCCGATTCCCAGCCTCGATCTTTCCAGCCCGGAAGTTCATATCGTACCAAAATTGTTTGAGGCAACCGAAATGGAAGTCAATAGTGTCGATTTGGGTTATACGGCGAACGCTTTGATTGATGGCGCTTATGCCGGAGACTATTATCTGGGTGGAGATAAAATCGATCTGACAATCATCGGGCGATCCAAGCATATTCAAAATACGCAGGATGTAAGTGCATTGTCAGTGGCCACTCCGATGGGATCGCTGGTGTCATTGGGAGCATTAGCAGATGTAGAGATTACCAGTGGGCCCGAGCAGGTCAATCATCGCGAGCGTCAACGCGCGATAACGATTGAAGTATCTCCCCCTGAAGATATGGCCTTAGAAGACGCGATGGGCCAGATTCAATCAGAAATCATTCAGCCGCTACGGGAAAGCGGTAGACTGGCGGGGGGCTATCGCATTGTATTATCCGGAACCGCAGATAAATTGCGCGATACCTGGGCTGCCCTGGAGTTCAATTTGATACTCGCCTTAATGATTACTTATCTCTTAATGGCGGCATTGTTTGAATCCTGGATTTATCCTCTGGTCATTATTTTTAGCGTCCCTTTAGGAGCCGTCGGAGGAGTTTTGGGGCTAAGTGTTTTGAATCTGTTCATGCTTCAGACGCTGGATGTACTCACCATGTTAGGCTTTGTGATTTTGATAGGGACCGTGGTGAATAACCCGATCTTGATTATTCACCAGTCAATTAATCATATCAAAGAAGAAGGATTGTCACCTAGGGAAGCGATACTGGAAAGCATTCGCACGCGCATCAGGCCAATCTTCATGACTACCACGACAACGGTTCTGGGTCTATTGCCTCTGGTATTATTCCCTGGTGCTGGAAGCGAATTGTATCGTGGATTGGGAAGTGTCGTGCTCGGCGGACTGATCGTGTCAACGCTATTCACGTTAGTATTGGTACCAACACTATTCAGTTTGACAATGGATGCCAAACAATGGGGACTGAATCTCTTGCGACCTGGGTTACTGGTAGATTCTCAGACAGCTGCTGCACCACCTGATGAAGTCGGATTAGAGACTCAGAAAAATATCACTGTTTGAGAAACTTCGAAGTATTTTGGTTACGCAGTATTTCAGTTACTCAAAATCAATTCCCAGACGGTATTTCAGTTGATCCAGTTCATCGATCGCTTCATCGCACGAAGAATGCACGTGTTCCGCTTCGGTGATAAATTTCAAATCTGTGATATGAGGTATTCCGTATTCCTCTAAGGTATATTCGAACTGTTCAATTCCCTGGCCATACATGATCAGAAGTTTGTGTTCATCAAATTGAACTTCCAGCGGAATGAGTGGGTTCAGAACTGCAATCCCTGCACAACCATCATTGAGTAGCAGGTCTTCATAATCATAGAGCGTACTTTTAAGAACTGGCAGATCCATATGCTCACGATACAGATCCTGGTGCTGATTATTCGAACCATCATGGCTCGTTTCCAGTACCACATCGACTTCATGCCCAAGCGGGTCCAGTAAATCGATGAACAGATCAAACAAGACTTCTTTTGAAGCAGCCGCCATCAGGACCGGGATTTTGATCCCCGTCTCTTTGTCCGTATAAACATCGTGCCGGTAGCCAGATTGAGGTACTACCTCCAGATCATAAGACGGCCGAATGGCGTCTGTCAGATTGAAGTTACCATATTTAGCAATTCGCAGATGCGTCTCTAACTGGTCTTCTGAGAGACTCTCGAAACTACTGCGCGACTTACCTGCAGTATTATCCCGATAGGTAGTCTTTAAGAATTTTTTTATGAAACCCATATTAAAATCTCTCCCCCCCACGACAGACAACAAATCTGTTGTCCATTGGTCTTCTATCGCCAATGATGCTTTAGTGTTATAATTTGTTTTGTTTGGATGAATTGCTCAGTTCGTTCAGTAGTTGAAGTGCCAGGAACAAACTGGAATCAAAAAACTCTAGCATGCAAATCGAGGGCAGGTCTGAAGTAGTATTGATGTTGCTCACTTTTTTGCTGAGTTTGAGACAGATGAGCCGGAAAGATGAGATGCGGGAAGAGTTCCAGACAGTTAAAACGTCCGGTTATGAGGATCAGGTAAGATTGAGATCAGGGCGGTATGTATTATAACTGATAGAAATGCTGTATTTGTTTTCACCGTCAAGATTGAGAGAGCAATTCGATCTATTTAGGGGTCTCGCTGGTTCTGGTCTTTGTAAGCATCTAATTGTGAGAAGGTTAGGAAGATTTTCATTGGGCTGTGGATGTAAAATGGAATTAAGGTATTCAGTCGGATGGATGTCTACA
This sequence comes from uncultured Gimesia sp., assembly GCF_937910335.1. Taxonomy (GTDB): domain Bacteria; phylum Planctomycetota; class Planctomycetia; order Planctomycetales; family Planctomycetaceae; genus Gimesia. The sequence continues at coordinate 11,415 of NZ_CALEMX010000346.1, forward strand.
AAGAGACATATTGCAGTCAATCTCGATCAGAACTATAAATCGCATCCTGCCTGATTTTCATATCTAATGACCAATTCCGTTCATCTCTCTTCTATTTCATATCTCACAAATTATTTATCCACCTCCGGAAGTTTAAATGCGATGTTTTCACAGCCTTTTCTCAACGAATCAGGTGATTCGTCTTCTTGTGATTCCACTTCTCTGCCTGCTAAGCAGTTCCGGTATCGGCTTTACAGCGGATGGAAGCGGAAGCGAAATACTTTATCTTAAAAATGGACAAAACCTCAGTGGAGAAAGTGTCGGGTTTGAAGAGGGGACTATTCTCTTTCGCCTGCCAGATGGTGAAGTCCGTCCGATCGTAATGGGTTTAGTAGATCGGCTAGAGTTTCACGCAGGGAAATTGGAGGCTGACTCTTCGAATCAGGGAACGGAATTGCTCGTGAATAATGCAGGTGTCGTTCCTCCCGCAGTCCCCCCCTTGATCACTGTGGATCCATTAGATGCAGTTCCACCGACTCCTGATTCAGTATCTGATCGTGTAACTCCGATTGATCAGATTGAAGAATATGTTGACGAGTACTGGGAGTATGTGGAGATCTGGACCAAGCGGATGGAATTAGGTGGTACGTTTCTCGGAGGGAATACGGACCGTGATTATTTGACAACCAGTCTACTTTTGGAAAAATCAGACAACGACAATAAATTCGAATTCGAAATTGGCGGTCGTTGGGGGCAGTCAAATGGAGTTCGGGATGCCAATCGCTGGTATGGGAATGCCACACTGGATATTGCTCGAAAGACTAACTGGATCGTCTTCATGACGAACAAAAATACCTATGATGAATTTGAAAACCTGGATTGGCGGGGAACCTTTTCTTCCGGTCTTGGTTATAGGTTCATCAATGAAAAAAATAAGCGATTGATCGTGCGTGTGGGGCCTGGTGGAACGCGTGAAATTTATAATAGTCCACGGTTAAGAAGGAGTACATTAGACGTGTTTGCCGAAATGGAATTTCATTGGCCGCTATCAGATCATGCAAAGCTGGAACACAAACAAACCTGGACTCCCAGCGTGAATAACGTTCAGGTTTTGCGTGTTACCTCAGATACAGGTTTATTCTTCAAATTAGATAATAAAGATCGCTGGAACTTGAAATTTGGTTTGTTACAAACTTACAACTCCGTCCCCAATGCCGGTCGCAAAAAAAGTGATTACACGGGTAGTGTGTCACTGGTTTACACACGAAAGTAAAAGGCGGAACGCGAAAATATTGTTATTTAGGCTTCCCTAGTTTGACTGTCAGCTTGACGCGTTTTCCGTCACGCAAGACTGTGACCTCCACGGATTCTCCGGGGGAAAACATTCTTAATGCCAGATCGAAATCATCTAAACCATCGATTTTTGTCTT
>NZ_CALEMX010000347.1 GCF_937910335.1 uncultured Gimesia sp.
TCGAGCCCGTTGGAACCAATTCCCAAAGTTTCCGATGAGAATGCAGAAGCCGTTTTTAAAACGTTGCATAAAAATATCTACCGATCATTCGATTATCATACTGATAGCGATATCTATGATGCCTTAGCAAAAAGTGCGGATGGGGCATTTCTGGAAACATTGTATCGTCAGATTCATCAAAGTTTGAAAATGCAAGAGCAGGGGGGAGCAATCTCACGTGTATCTGATGTGCAGTGGGAGTCTGTTGAGCCTGAAGCAGCCATTAATAGGAAGAATCAAATCACACAGGATGAACGTGGTTTCGCTGTGAAGTCTACATGGACCGTCGCAGGTACGGTGGAACATTGGGGGCATATTCACACGCGGACGAATCAGTATCAGGCGGTCTTTTATCTGGAACCCGTTGAAGGAGACTGGAAACTGACTGGAATGAACTTACTCGATGAACAGCGATTGCGATTTCAGACGAGATTGAGAGAAGTAAATAGCGAAGAAACGGATGGATCTGAAAAAAGTCCACCTGAAACAAAGTCAGCAAAATCGGGCTCCTGATGATTCAGATACAACAGCTTCAATTTAGTTATCCGAAATCACAATTTCGGTTGCACATACCTGATTTGAAAATCAGTGAATCAGAGAAACTCGCCGTAATTGGACCCAGTGGATGTGGCAAGACAACACTATTGAATTTGATTTCCAGTATTCTGATTCCCGATCAAGGGACACTTATTTCCTGCGGAATCAATCTGAAAACGCTCGATGACAGTCAACGACGTGCGTATCGCATTTCCAAAATTGGGTTTGTCTTTCAGGAATTTGAATTGATCGACTATCTGAATGTTCGTGAAAATATTATGCTGCCGTATTATATTAATGGCACATTGCAACTGGATAAAGCTGTTGACGAGCGAACCCGCGAGTTGACCAAATCCATGCAGATCGATCAATACTTGAATTCACGAATTGATCAAATCTCACAAGGAGAGCGACAGCGTGTTGCCATTTGCCGGGCGCTGTTACCTCAACCTCAAATATTATTAGCGGATGAGCCTACGGGTAATCTGGATCCGGTCAATAAACAATTGATTCGCGATTTATTGATCGAACATGCGACTCAGACCAAGGCTACTCTGATCATGGTAACACATGATGACAGCCTGCTGGATCAGTTTGAGCGTACCATTGATATTGCATGTTTTCATGAAGTGGTGGAAACGGCATGAATGGTGTTTTTCGTCTGACATTCCGCTATTTAGCATATAACAGACTCAAAACAGTGACTCTGATTCTGTGTGTGTCGCTGGCTTTGTTGCTGCCCGTTTTATTGCAATTTGGTGTCTCCCAGTTTGAACAAGACTTGTTATCTCGAGCACGCTCTACTCCGTTGATTGCGGGAGCCAAAGGCAGCCGGTTCGATCTGGCTTTACAATCAATGTACTTTAACCAGGCAGATCGGGAATCTACAAACATGCTTGAGGTGGAGGCTATTGAGGAAACAGGTTATGCCCTTCCGATTCCCCTGGTACTCCGATTTACTGCACAGGGAGCTCCTGTAGTCGGTACAACTTTAGATTATTTTGAATTTCGGAAGCTGGTAATGGCAAAGGGATCCAATCTGAAACGATTGGGAGATTGTGTGATCGGAGCCAATTTAGCTGAAAACTTACAGTTGTCTCCCGGAGACCAACTGATGTCGGACCCTTTAAACGTATTTGATCTATCGGGAACTTATCCGCTCAAAATGCGTGTGGTAGGTGTATTGGAAAAATCGGGCTCAGCGGATGATGATGCCGTCTTCGTCGATGTGCATACCGAATGGATTATCTCGGGGATTGGGCATGGGCATCAGAAAATCAATGCGGCAACGAATAAAGATCTTGTGTTGAAGCAGGAAGGGTCGACAACGATAGCGAATGCCGCTGTTCCGCAGTTCAATGAAGTGACCGAGGAAAACATAACATCGTTTCATTTTCATGGCGACACAGAAACATTTCCTGTTTCATCGATAATAGTAATACCCTTCGATAAAAAATCTGAAGTGTTATTGTTGGGGATGTATGATTCAGATACTTCAGTATTGCAGCTGATTCGCCCAATAGAAATTGTCAATGAGTTAATGGAAATGGTATTCCGCGTCAAACAGTTATTTGACATGAATACATTTCTGGTCTCTGTTTCGGTGGGTTTACTGCTGTGTCTTGTTTTTCTGCTTTCATTGCGTTTAAGAAAACGGGAACGGCAGACCATGTTTCAATTGGGTTGCAGTCGTTCAACTATCTGGAAACTGCAATTAACAGAAATTCTTTTCATTGTGCTGGCCAGTTTGATCATCGTGCTGGTTCTTACTTTGGTCTGTCGAATTTATGCGTATCAAATTATAAAATTTCTATTTATTTAGTGATATGGGAATATGCATCGTATCTATTTTATTGTGGCTTTGTTTTCGATGACTATGTTGTATGCCTGCCAGCAAAAACCTCAGGAGGGAACCAGGCTTGCAGAAGAAAAACAGTCACCGGTCATCGTTGTGGTCAATTATCCTCTGGAGTTTATTGTAAAATCACTTGTGGGGCCCGATGTCAAGGTTCTTAATCCAGTTCCCCCAGGATCTGATCCCGAAACCTGGTTTCCAAATGATGAGATAATTCAAACGATTCAAGAGGCGGATCTGATTGTCACCAACGGAGCCAATTTTGCCGACTGGGTCAAAAAACTGTCACTTCCCCGTTCTAAAGTGTTGAAAACCTCTATTTTTTTGAAAGAGGATTTGATTACAGTTCCCGACTATGAAGTGCACAGTCATGGATCTGGGGGTGCGCATTCGCATGCAGGAACAGTTGCGTTTTTCTGGCTTGATCCAGCGCTATTGGCCAGGCAAGCGGATGCGATTGGAAAAAAACTGATACAGTTACTTCCCCGGGAAAAAGAAAGTATCACAGAAAATCTGAAGAACTTAAAGGATTCCTTAGAACCACTGAATCTAAAACTGGATCAGCTTCGATCAAAATATCCCGGTCTGCATTGGTTTTCTCAGCGTCCCGTTTATCAATATCTCACAAGGCGTGCTGACTGGACAGTGCATCATTTGCATTGGAAAAAGAATACAAAGCCCAATGAGAGTACCTGGGAAACAATGAAAACAATACAGGAACTACACAAGGTTCCCTTCATGATATGGGAACAAAAACCTGATAAAAAACTGTTGAACGAGTTTCAGCAACGTGGTGTGTCTTCGTTTGTATTGAATCCACTCACAGCGAAACCTGCGCGGGGAGATTATCTGACAGAAATGCGACTCCAGTTGAACCAATTGGAAGCGTTTTTGAAATCAGGCTCATCAACGCAAGAATCCTCTGAGACAAAGTAATATGGCGTATTCGACATTATGAACCGAGCGATTTCATCTCAATCAGGGAAGTTCACGAACTTGCCTGTTGGTCAATCACAAGAAGCAGGGAGCACGAAGTACCCTCGTTCAAGCGGGTCTGAATAAGCTGCAGATCCTCAATCGGGCTTTCTTGATCGTTCTGGGAGATCCTCTACATTATGCTCGGTTTAGTTTTATACCCGCTTATCGGTACAGTTTAACCAATTAATTCACAGGGGAAAATCGAGCAGTTTTTTTGACCCCTCTCTTAAATCATCAGTAATTTCAGCCAAAACAGAGGGTAGCCCACAATTACCCTGAATTTTCTTTGTTTATTTAGTCCAAATAGGCCGCATATACTGAATTTCTGTCTCCAGATTTGCTGAATGTGAGTTGAACTCAGTTCAAACAGTTGGAAGTACCGATGTAGGTTATATAATGGAAATGGAGACAATTTCTATCATGACGGATCTTATTTAAGCAGAAAAATCCGAAAGGTTTTAATGATGCAAACAGCTTTACAGGTTTTGGATCGGGAATACCTCGAAGCCCGCTGTTCCCTCGTGGAACTTGGTGCGGCTTTTGATCGTGTTGATCGTGCATCTGATCACGAAGAGAATGCTGGTGAGTTTAACGATTCCCGTCTGGAGTTATTGAAGCAGGCGCTGGGAATCTTGACAGAAGAAAGCCATCTGCCGAATCGAGCAGAACGATTATTATTGCTTTTTTCAGACTTAGATTAAGTGAATTGACATTCTTTACCCACTCGTACAATTGAATAATCAGTGAGACCATCATGCAAATCATTCAACCACATTATCACGCGATTGCTCGAACCGCACAGGATTACGAACGCATGGCAATGTCCGGCGTTGTCGCCGTTGCGGAACCCGCGTTCTGGGCTGGATTTGATCGCTTATATCCAGAAACATTTATTGACTACTTTCGTCAGATCAGTGAGTTTGAACCGACTCGCGCTGCCGATTATGGAATCAAGCATTACTGTTGGGTTGGCGTAAATCCTAAAGAAGCAGAAAACCCGGAACTAAGCCACGAAGTACTCAAGCAGATGCCTGAATTCTTCAAAAAGCCAACCGTGCTTGGTATCGGAGAAATCGGCTTTCATAAAACAACGAAGAATGAAGAAGAGATTTTCGAAGCGCAAGTAGAGCAGGCTATCAAGTATGATCAGTTGATTTTGATTCATACTCCTCACCTGCAGGATAAAGTTCGTGGAACGAAACGTACTTTGGAAGTATTGTCACATATGAATGTGAACCCTGAACGGGTCTGGATTGATCATGTGGAAGAGCACACAATTCGAGAACCTTTAGAGGCCGGTTATTGGGTTGGTTTTACATTGTACCCGATCACGAAGTGTACCCCCAAACGAGCAGTCGATATGCTCGAAATATATGGGCACGAGCGGATCTTGGTGAACTCGTCTGCCGACTGGGGACCCAGTGATCCCTTTACGTTACAGGAGTGTATTGTTCAATACCGGGCCAGAGGCTACTCTGTCCAAGATGCCATTGAAATCTTCCATAATAATCCCGTTCGTTTTATGGGACAAAATCCCAAATTTGACATTAAACCGATTCGACTGGAAACGATAGAAGAGTCCAGTTCCAGTCTGGTTGAAAACTGAATTCGAGCCAAAAGAGACAGGAGCAGTTATGAAAGTGGCTGCTCCTGTTTTGCTGCGCCTATTTCTTTTTGGGGCGAAATGCAACCAGCCGATCTGCATTGGTTTCCAGGTAAGGGCCTTCCAGCAAATCGATGCAGTAGGGGATTGCAGGGAAAACTGCGTCCAGGCATTCCTGAATCGCACTAGGTTGCCCTGGGAGATTGACAATCAGCGAACTGCCACGTATGACGGCAGTCTGGCGGGAAAGAATGGCTGTCGCGACTTTTTCTAATGAGACTTTTCGCATTAATTCACCAAAGCCTGGCATCTCTTTTTCAGCAACGGCTAATGTCGCTTCGGGAGTAATATCTCTTTTCGCCGGCCCGGTTCCTCCTGTAGTGACAATCAGGCAGCATTGCTGTTGATCACTGAGTTCTATTAAAGTTTCAGTGATCGTGGAAAGATCGTCCGGAATGACGCGGGCCACGGGAATCCAGTTGCTGGTTAAGACCTCCCCAAGATAATCCTGAATCGCTGGGCCGCCCCGATCTTGATATTCACCG
>NZ_CALEMX010000348.1 GCF_937910335.1 uncultured Gimesia sp.
TTTAGCTTTAGCTATCCGAATATTCAAACCGGAATCAATTAGTTTTTGATAAAGGGACGCTGATGGTTTTCGGACTCCTTCACGATAGGAGACACAAAAGCATTCCTGAGTGAAAAGTTCAGAAAGGGGGGGGAGTGTACCCTGTGAGGCCAATCCGCGCAGTACTTGGACTAAAGTGAAAGGCTGTGCATCAGCAAAGAGAGCCACTTTTTTGCCTCTCTCCGCTAATTGGGAGAACGTATTCAATACGTCGGGCATGGCCTGTTGCCCTTGTAGTGAAGAATGAAAGAAATAAGCGACCTTCAAGCTGAAATCATCCAGGTTGCCATAAAATGATTCGTCGAACGTATATTCATTTTTCTGCAGGCGTTCGATCAATCGTTTCCAGACTTCGAAAGCATTCGTTTCAGGAGTTTCTCCTTTTGCTACATTCCCTGAAATCTTCTGGTCTTCCAGGATGTTTCGATATTGTGAAAGCATATATTCCCAGGGGGCTCCCGGTTTGCGTGACATGCTGTTCCACAGATTGAATTCTTGAATGGTTTTATCCAGTGCAATTTGCATTCGCAGTTGTTGTTCATGATCAAACAGCAGATCGCCATCGGAAATATGCAATAATGTTCCGTAAACGCTGAATGTGACAGCAGCAATCTCCTGCAGTGGTTTTAAATAAGGGGTTGCCTTGGGTGTGACCAGCTCCGGTGCGACAGGCCACTTGAGATCATCCCGATTGGCTAACCAATCCGCATATTCTTGAAGAGACTGTGGCATAGCGAGTAAATCATTTCCAGGTTGAGGAATTCAGTGGTCAGCTCGTGTAAAGCAATGAGTTGGTGGCAGAACTTATTGAGAATAAAACCGGCACAATTATTAATAAAGTAAACCCACTCACCGTTCTCATCCACAAATTTTACATTAGACAAATATCATAGCAGGGGTTACTGGTAAAGTTTAATGATCGTGTTCCGATCTTAGACCAGACATCTATGGCAGAGCAAGCATAAAAAGAGATTTCAGATACATTCTCCGGGGAGACGGTTGACCTCATATTTTTCAAATTCAGCCAACGCGAATGGGGATCACTGACGTAATAAGTTTGAGAGTTGAAACGCAATGAACCTGCTGCAGGTCGCTGTTGTCAGAACAGTTAACCACCTCTTTCTGCCTGTCTCAGGGCATAAAAGCGAGAATCCGGTATGAAAAATCGAAGTCTCCCGAGAAATTTGGTTCATATCTTAAGCAATTATCGGAAGTGAATCTAAGTCCCTGAATTCTAGGGAATTACAGCATCATATTCCTCACAGTTGATTCCTCCCTGCCAGATATTCTGAGCGTCTCTGTCAGTACTGCACTCTCCCTTGTCAAAGAACTTAAAGTCCTCACGTTAATTTCGTCGATGCAATTAGGGCAGACGGTTGAAACCGGAAAGACGTAAAAACCACGTCGATCCAGTTCACAACAGTTTGAGTGGGTGACACCATTCAAATGTTTGCAAAGGGGGGAGAGGACAAGATGGATCTAGTCTGACGAACTGATCTGAATGGTATTGCGATTGTCATTCAGTCCAACCCCAAAAATATTACGTACCAGATCCCAAATTTCCTTAAAATTAAAGATTGGCATTTTGAAACAGTTTTTGGAGATGCTGTCTCCTTAAACAAGCCCCGACCCAAGACTACACGGGTTACAACTTGATATTGACTGGCCAGGATAGCCGCAAAATGTAGTTGGGGTTAAAGCAGAAGAAAAGTAACCATTTCTTCTAAATAAATGTCAAACATGTGATTGGAGAGCCCGCAATGAAAACGATCTTCACTACTGGCCAAGTAGCAAAGATCTGTAAGGTTGCACCCCGCACGGTTAGTAAGTGGTTCGACTCTGGACGCCTGAGAGGATACCGAATTCCGGGATCTCAGGACCGCCGAATCCCTCGTGAGCACCTTATTCGATTTCTTAAAGAACACGGCATGCCATTAGGTGAGCTGGAAGATGAAGCAATGGGCAAGTTGTTGCTTGTTGGGGCAGACACTCAGGTTCGAGCAAGTCTCGATGACCTGATGGCTACCGAAGACTTCAAAATTGAATACGCGGTAAGCGGTTTTGAAGCTGGTATCCAGGCAGAATCTTTACATCCCGATTGCGTGATTGTGGATTTTGCTATGGGTCGCAATGAAGCTCTGATGATCGCTCAAAACCTGCGACGAAACAAAGACTACACGGATTCTGTTCTAATTGCCCTGCTGAGCGATGAAGATAACGCCAGCGGATTTGATAGAACATTATTCAACGAAACCTTCCGGAAACCATTTGACGCTGCACTGTTGGCTGAACGGATTCGGACCCTGGTTGGACGAAAAAAGCAAATCGCCTAATGACGGGCTGGAATGCCCCGTGGTGAGATTGCCAGGGACGTGTAGTTCTCGATAACATGGACGGTGTCGAGAGAACGGCCCACTGGTCAACCAAAACAATCGCAAAGGGATTTGCTGGTTTGCGTGAACGAATTGACCCGGCTAAGAGGTAAGACTCTTGGCCGGGTTTTTTTATGCGCGCTTGATGTCCGATGGTAAACCGATATGAATCTACTTAACAATCATCAAGGAGACGAAAAGAAAAAAGGGATCTTTGACTCCCTCTGGTACCTGCTGCTTTCACTCATAGCCTTTATGCTCGTCGCCTCTCAGCTCGATTGTGCACAGGATCTGGCTGGTACTAGCGCTGGTCCGGGATTGACCGTTGATGAACCATTTAACGTCAGTCAGGGGGTGTTTCTCGTACGGGCAATTCAGGTCTATGGCCTGGGTATCTTCTCCCCCGAAAGCGTGCGGGAAATCGTTGAACATCCCAACTATCTCCCCGATCATCCTCCCCTGGGACGTCTGCTGATTGGAATCACGCACGAAATGGTCTCCTGGTTTGCAGGCAGTGACAATCGGCCTTTTGTCGTCACCTATGGTCGCTATGCTTCCGCTTTCTGTTTTGCCTGTCTTGTTTTCGTAGTCGGGCGATTTACTGCCATTCATTATGGAAACAAAGCGGGTCTGATAGCAGCCGTTTCGTTGATCTGTATGCCGCGCCTGTTTGGACATGCCCATCTAGCGGCGCTGGAAACAGCCACAACGCTGTTTTATGTGATTGCTGTATTAGCAGTGATTCATTTCTGGAACACCGAACAACCTCCCACAAACAAACGTGCCTGTGGGACAGGATTCTTATTGGGTCTCGCATTACTGACGAAAATTCAAGCGGTACTGATACCGATTCCCGTGATCCTCTGGGCGCTTTGGAAATGGCGCCATAAAGCGATCGTGCCTTTGCTCTGTTGGGGAGGTGTCGGCGTTCTGATTTTCTTTGTCGGCTGGCCCTGGCTCTGGTTTGATCCCGTGGATCGAATCGGTGAATACCTGGGAAGAACCACCGAGCGCGCAGCTCTCTATGTCGAATACTTCGGAGTTAAATACGCAGACCGGGATCTACCCTGGCATTATCCCTGGGTCATGTTTTTCACGACGATTCCCATCGGCCTTTTGGTCCTGGGTTTTATCGGCTCCTTGAAAATCGGTCGTGTACGAAAAGACGATCCACCACATCGACCCCATGGGGAAGTCCTGCTGCTACTTTCTTTGTTGTGGCCGCTACTGTTATTTACGCTTCCGGGAATCACAGTCTATGATGGCGTGCGTCTGTTTTTAATGGTCTTTCCTTTGACAGCAGTACTTATCGGCGTCGGGGCAGTCGCAGCCATTGACTGGTTACAGAAACGCCTTCCACAGATGTTTGTTACCACTGCGTTTGGGTTACTGCTTTTGACGCAAACGTACGCAACAATTGCGTATGCTCCCTGCTGGCTCAGTTATTACAGTTTACTGACAGGCGGATTGAAAGGGGCAGACGCCGCTGGCATGGAAGCGACTTATTGGGGCGACACCATTACCGCAGAGATGTTGACGCAGGTGATCAAGGATGTTCCTGAAAACAGCGTCATTCAAGTGGTGCCTGTCTTGCACCCCGCCTATCTGCAGACTATGCAGGAGACACCCGAACTGAAACAGAAGGGGATACGATTAGTCCCCTTCGAATCAGAGAGGCCCGTTTCTGAATACGTGTTGTCCTTTCAACGAATTCCCTACTTGCCGAAAATTCTACAAGCGCGGCAATCAGATGCATGGACCCCGATGACCGAAATCACCAGACAGAATGTCCCTCTGGCCCGTCTGGTTCGTTTGAAGACTTCGCGTTAAGTTTCTATTTGTCTACAGGCAATGCGGGATGGAACCCGGCGATTTTACAGGGAATTCGATACAGGCCACTCCCCGCGGTGATGTAAAGCATGGAAGCCTCTTTCCCAATACCGAACGTGCAGTTGGTGGGCAGCGTAGGCGTCGGGATGTAAGCCAGTTCTTTGCCCTCGGGAGAAAAGACAACGATGCCAAAGCGGCTTTCAGCGCGGAAGGCCGCGTAGATATTCCCTTTTTGATCGACGGTCATGCCGTCAATGCCCGTCTCTTTTCCGCCGAAGTCGGCCAGAATCGTTTTCTTACCGAGCGACCCATCTTTATGAATGGGAAACGCGTTAAGCGTCATTCGCATTTTCGGATTTTTGGGTTTCTCTTTTTCCAGGCCGGAAACACCATTGTCGGTTTCCGCAACATAAAGCGTTTTACCATCCGGAGAAACCACCGTCCCGTTCGGCTTACTGATATCAGTCGTAGCGCGGTGTACGGTTTTCGTTTTGGGATCGTAGCGGAAGACACTCATATGATCGAGTTCCAGAGGTTCTTTGCCAACGTAACGAGGATCGGTGAAATAGACCCAGCCGCGCGGATGGACAACCAGATCATTGGGGGCGTTGAATTTTTTTCCCTCAAAATGGTCGACAATGCATTTGACTTTTCCCTTTTTCGAAATCTGAGCCAGACACTGTTTTCCATTGTTCGCACCACAGGCAGCCAGCATTTTTCCTTTTTGATTAATCATCAGGCCGTTACTTTGTCCGCTGTCTGAACTGAAGACGGTCGTTTTTTTCGTCGCAGGATCAAAGGCCATAATTTTTCCCAGGCCACCATCAAAATTGATATCGCTGAAATAGATGATTCCATCCACGCCCACGCAGGCGCCTTCCGTGAATCCTTTATCGACCCAGAGTTCTTCCAGTTTCGATTGCGGAGAGACGATGGATGAATCGCCGGAGGGAGCAGGAGTCGTTGCGTAGACCATCGAGCCCGCGATTCCTGAAAAAGCCACTCCCCATACAATGATGTGTTGCCAGTTAATCATAGTTCGTTCCTCGCTG
>NZ_CALEMX010000349.1 GCF_937910335.1 uncultured Gimesia sp.
TCAAACACAAATGGTTTTTTATTTAGAGGACCGCGAGAGAACTTGCATCCAATAAAATCATCCAGATTTTCAGTTTATTTTTTCGTGCCTTTCGTGTATTTCGTGGTAGAAAAAACGAACTGTCACTCGCCCTCATAACTCAAAATCCGTTCCAGCAAATCAACCTTTGATCTTACGTGTCCGCCGATTCCGTTTTGCTGTCCTCTACGGCTTAAGGAGAACTGGCCCTGAGAAATTGTACCGGAGAATCACATGCTCTCCGACGAGTAGTTGTTTTCGGAAGATACGCATCGACGTCTTGCCATTAGAAATATAGGAAAATGCGTATGGTGTCGGTTGCCATGAATGACGTGTGAGGTATGCCGAAACCTGGGCTTGATCGCCTTGACTGAGTGCGATAAACACCCAGCCCGGGGAAGTGACGGTGATCTTAATTTGTGTCTGCTTTCTGCCAACACTAAGAGGGGCAAACTGCTTTAGTGGCCACTCTGGAGAAATCTTATTCCAGACGTAACTTCGATTTGTATAGGCACGAGCGCCGTTGGTAAACGGTCGCCATGCTCCTGCACCTGATTCAACTTTGTATTCAGCAAAGCCCCAATTCGAGCGACTCAATGGTGAATCCTCAAATGTTTTGAGTTCGTCCCTGAGACTCTGGGCTTCTTCAATTTTCCCTTGCTTTACAGATTTCTTTATGGCGTCTTCGAAATCACGCTTCAGAGCTAGTAGGGCAAGGGACACCTTGCGCTGAAACACTCGCATGTTGACCGATGACGGATTAGTTCCATTGTTGGTAAATTCTTCTTTTTCAGTCGTGAATCTCTCAATAGTCTCCAAAACGCCAGTGCGCTGTGCATTGCGAATTTTATTATCTAACTGCGCGATGACTTTCAAGCGCGCATCGTCTACCTCCGCCAGGAATACCTGCCTTGTCGATTCCATTTTCGAAGAGGTAACATCTGGTTCCTGAGCCGACGCGGAATGCAAAACGAAAAAAACGAAGGTAATTCGAAGTAAATTCATCTTCTGGTACCTAACTTTTATTGACCTGCATGATTCCAAATCACTAAAGTATAAGACTTTTTATTGCACACAGCACTGTACAAAAAAGGCGATCAAGCGGCAAACGCTAAATCAAACAATCCAGCCTTCTATCTGTTTCTTATTTTAATTTTTTCGTGCCTTTCGTGTTTTTCGTGGTAGAAAAAAACGAACTGTCACCCGCCCTCATAACTCAAAATCCGCTCCAGCAAATCCGTCGGCTGATCTTCCGGATGAACGGCAATTTCACGGCACTCTTTAATGTTCCGGAAAAAAGTATGCTGCCGTTTGGCAAAGCGACGCGTCTGCTGCTTCAGCAATTCGACGGCCGTTTCGTAAGAATACGCGCCTTCCAGAAAGTCGATCAGCTCTTTATATCCCAATGCCTGCCGCGCCGTGCGGCTCATCGGCTCTGCCGCCGCCAGCATATACTTGACTTCATCCAGCAACCCTTCAGCGAGCATCTGATCCACGCGATCATTGATTCGTTCATAAAGCCACTCACGATCCGGCAATAACCAGAAGATATGCGCCGGACATTCTTCCGCATTCAGAATCGACTCAGCATGCTGTGCCGAAAGAGGAACGCCAGTCACATGATACACTTCCAGCGCACGGGCCACGCGGCGAACATCATTTGGATGCAATTTCTCTGCCGAAACCGGATCAACGGCTGCCAATCGATCATGCAACGCCTCATTTCCCTCGACCTCCGCAAACGTTTCCATCTCATTCCGATACTCCCAGTCCGCAGAAGGACCATCAAACACACCTCTCAAAATGGTCCGCAAATAAAGACCCGTCCCTCCCACAAACAGCGGCGTTCGTCCACGCGATATGATCTGCTCGCAACATTCTTTTGCAGCCATGAAATAATCGGCAACACTGAACTTCTCATGAGGATCGATCAAATCAATCAAATGATGCGGCACACGCGCTCGCTCTGCAGGAGAAGCCTTCGCGGTGCCGATATCCATACCTCGATACAGCGACATCGAATCCATTGCCAGGATCTCTGCATTCAGATGTTCTGCCAGCAACAGGCTCAATTCGGTCTTGCCGCAAGCCGTCGGACCTGCCAGAAACCAGCACTGTTGTAATATTTCCGTGGAAAACTGCATTTTCGTTTCATCTCATACTGACCTGATCCCTCACTTCAAAAAGAGTGAGACTCTTCCAGCCAGGGCTCGTCATTTTTGGCTCATTCGGCTACGATACACATCATACATTCTGAGCCGCTCAGAATTTCGTTTTCTCATGTAGTATATTTATCAGCGTCTAATGTCGAAAGAGAGACACCATGGCGAGTTTCGAAACCAGCGTTCAGTTATCAACCACAGCCGATGAGATCTTTGAATTTCTCATCGATACCGAGAACATTCTGAAAATCAGCCCTCCCGATACCGGACTGGCATTTACCAATAAACCGGATAAATTATATCAGGGCGCCATTCTGGAATTCCAGATTCAAGGCTTTGGACAGGTTCAGCAGGGGTCACATGAAATCATCGAATTTAACTCTCCCGAGTTATATATCGAAAAACAGATTACCGGGCCACTCAAGTCCTACCGGCATGAACATCACGTTGTAGCGAATGGAGACAATCAGGTAACCGTCATTGATCGACTGGAGTTCGAACCCCCCGGCGGACTACTCGGCTTCTTAATTACCGAATCAAAGCTCCTGGAACTGTTCGACGAAGGCTTTTTCCATCGCCATAATGCCTTAAAAGCGATCTTTAACTAATCCAAAACACGGGAAGAATAGCTGCTTACTTGAATGCCCGACGATCGCCAGGTCGGGCAATACGCTCTGCAGGCAGACCCAGATCAGCCTGAGCCGGCTTATCAGGCTCCGTCATGTAAACCGTTTTTAAGGCATCCAGACGCTGCTTGATTGACGATAGTTCTTCCAACTCCTCACTGATCGAAACATTCGATGCTTCTAAAGCACCCGCTTGAATCTGTCCCGCCCCTTTCTCACCCGGCGTCAGAATGCGGGCGGCACCGGAACGCGGAGTCGCTTCAAACAGACAGCACTCGCGGGGGAACAATTCACTCGAATCTGTAAAGCAGACCAACTGAACATGGCCGATGGTCTGTTTTTGTCCTTCGTCAGCACTCGTAACGATCACCGTCACTTCACCCGTTTCGGAAATCTGAATTGAATGCGATTTTGGCGGCAAAGTAACTTCAGGCTCCAGAGGATAATTCTTTTGTGAACCACGAATACAAATACGGTTTTCTTCGTCGATTAATAATCGTCCCGTTCGGGTTAAGACAGTTTTATCACCCAGATTTACCTGCAGAAATCCCTGACCTTTGATGGCAATGTCCAACGCACGCCCGGTATTAATCATTTCACCACTGGTTTGCGAAACCCGTGTCTGCAAAACCTGACTGCCCATACCCACGGCAATCGGAGGTTCTGACTTCGCTGCTTCACTCGCCGGTGTTGGCACATAATCATAAGGCAACGATTCAAATTCGACATACGAACGCTTAAAACCAATCGTTCCCGCATTCGCTATGTTGTTGACGATCACATCGCGCGATAGCCTTAAAGCATCCACGGTCGGCTTCAAGCGATGCAGCAATTCATCCCGGTCCGCTTGGGAAGAAAACCCGATGAAGCCGGTCTGATCGGATGGTGGCCTCTGCAAAGTTGAACCCACCTGAGGTGCGGCATTGACTTCCAAACGGGAAAGCGGCAATTCCCCCGGGGTCTCAGCTGAGTTTTTAACATTTTGAGGTTGTAATAATTTGCGAATCGAAAGGAGATCAGAGGCCACCTTATGAGGCACACCCTGAAGTTCTTCAAACCAGATTTCCAGTTCTTCTTTCGAAGCATGCGGAAGATGTTCGCGAATAATCGAACGCATCATCTGGTCTTTTCTAGCTGCACTTCGCTTCCTGGAACCTTTAAGCGGTTCGGCATTGAGAGGCGGCATCAACGGGCCCGGAGTCTGCTGAATTTCCTGTCCTGGATTGAGCAACAAAGGAGCCCGCGGCTGATTGACTTCTAACGGTTCAATGCGTTTTTCGACAGTCCCGGGAAATTTCAATTCGGGACCTTTCACCTCGAGATCATCCGAGGCACCTTCGTCCGCGCTCGTTTCCGAAAGCGCTAATTCCACCGGATTCAGATTTTCCACAGAGAAATTTTCCGCAGAGAAGAACGGATCTTCGCTAGAATCTGTCTGCTCAATCAATGACTCATCAACCAATGGCTCATGAACTTGAACTGTGAAATTTTCGCGGGGCGCGCGTTCTATGGCAACGGTCACCGCGCCAGTTTCATTCGTAAATCCCAGGTCCTTGAAATACAGAATCCCCTGGATGAATAAGACCACCGACAACACACAAACCGAAACGGCAAAAATCATCCGCTCAAAATTTTTTCGCATACCTGCTTCCCTGCAGTCACAAGACTCCGCTCTTTGCTTCGACCTGCTGATTGTAATTTCAAAATCAGAATCGTTAAGTTATCGGAATTAACACTTTAGAACAAGACTTTTCCTGGCAAGACCTGAAAGAGCAACAGACCATCAGTACCAGATTCCCGTCATTACCGATAATCTTAGAGACCGAAAGTCTCTTTATGTAGCGAAAACACCCGCTGATTTCGTACAATAACCGACTCTTCACAATACACAGGGATCGAGATCCTGAATGTCGCGTGAGAATGACTCCTTGAAATCAAAGAACACTAATGAATATCGACCTACCCAAGGCCTACCGAATTCGCCAGAACTTCCAATCTTCTCGGCTGGAGAACATTCCAGAGACCATTCAGGCAGAACTCGCAAAAATCAATTTAGGAAAAGTAGTTAAAGCAGGAGACTCCGTTGCCATCACAGTCGGCAGCCGGGGCATTGCCAATATCGACTTGATAACCAAAACAACCGTCGATTTTCTAAAATCTCTCGATGCGGTGCCTTTTATCGTTCCCGCAATGGGAAGTCATGGCGGGGGAACGGCAGAAGGCCAGGCCGCTGTCATCGCCGGGTATGGAATCACCGAGGAAACCATGGGCGTCGAGATCCGCTCCTCCATGGAAACCGTGATCGTCGACACCACCTCCCAGGGCATCCCCGTTCATTTCGACAAGCACGCCTTTGAAGCAGACCATGTTTTGATTTGCGGACGCGTCAAACCACACACCCGTTTTGTCGGCGATATCGAATCGGGCCTGCATAAGATGATGCTCATCGGCCTGGGCAAACACGCCGGCGCCAAAATCTATCACCGTGCCATTGAAGATTTCAGCTTTGAAGAAATCATCAAATCCGTCGCACAATCCGTATTGGAAAAATGCTCTGTCGTCGGCGGACTGGCAATCGTAGAAAACTCCTACGACGAAACCGGGTTGATTGAAGCCATTCCCCCGAAACAGTTTTATGAACGTGAAAAAGCACTGTTGAACATTGCCCGCGAATGGCTGCCAAGGTTACCCTTCGAAAAAATAGATTTTCTGATTGTCGATCGCATTGGAAAAAACATCAGCGGCTCCGGAATGGATGCCTGCGTCATCGGTCGCAAGTTTAACGACCACGCTGCCACCGAACAGGACAACGTTGACGTGAAACGCATTATGGTGCGCAGCCTGACCGAAGAAACACACGGCAATGCACTGGGAATCGGCTTAGCCGAATTCACCAACCAACGCACAATCGACGGCATTGACTGGAAAATTACACGCATTAACGCAAATACCGGAAGTCACCCCACCTCGGCCATGGTCCCGCTGGTCTACGAAACAGACAAAGAAGCCATCGAAGCCGCTTTATCAACCATCGGACTCGTCGAACCCGAACAAAGTCGTATCGTACAAATTTATGACACACTCGAACTAAGTGAAGTCATCGTCAGTGAAACGTATCTGAATGAAATCAACGAGCGGGACGATCTGGAAATCATGTCCGGACCGTTTGAATTCCCATTCGATACACAAAATAATTTAACCCCCGTTTTTGAAAAATCTCAACACTAACCCATTACACTCACACTAACTCCACAGAAAGAAATTCATGTCTACCGAAGGCCTCTCCGAAGCTGCTCTTGCAGAACTCGCCAAGTATGATACCCCCACCGTTTGCAATGTGATCGAACTCTGGAACATTCGCCCCCGCAACACAGGTTACATGAACGATTCCATCAAAGCCTGCTTCCCCAAGATGCCACCCATGGTAGGTTATGCTCTGACTTCGACCTTTCGCAGTATGGCACCACCTCGTAGTGGCGATGTCTACTCGGGACTCGATGCACAGGTCGCTGCTTTCGAATCACTACCCGGTGCCCCCGTGGTCGTGTATCAGGATATCGACGAACCAACGGCCTCAGCCACCTTCGGCGAAGTCATGTGCTCCACCTATAAAGCCTACGGCGCGAAAGGCATTATCACCTCGGGCGCAGGACGCGACTTGGATCAGGTCGAAGCCCTCGACTTCCCCGCATTCACCAACGGCACCAATTGTGCCCACGGCTATTGCCATACATTGCAGGTCGGCGTGCCCATCACCGTCGGCGGCATCGCCATTTATCCCGGCGACTTACTACACGGCGACTTAAACGGCGTCACCACGATCCCCACGGAAATCGCCTCAGAAATTGCAGACGCCTGCAAAGACCTGATGAAAGCCGAAGACATCGTCCTCGACTATCTCAAAGAAGGCAACCTGACCCCCGAAGGACTCGGAGCAGCACGCAAAGAACTAGGAGCAGAAATCGCCAAACTAGGCAAACGCTTAAGTGGCGAATAAATGTTTTAGCAGACAGTCAACAGTAAGATACAAGGGGCGGACCCATGTGTCCGCCCGCTGGCTCTCTCAGGGAGCCAGCTTTTTTTATTTAATGCGCCAAAAAACAAACAACCCCGGGTGCTTCCGAATGAAATTCGGAATTGCCGCAGGCAACAGGAAACTGTCAGAGCATGCATCCCAGTAACAAACAGGAAACCGACCCCCCTTAATCCACCGCGCAGCTCAACCGATGGAGTAGAATCAGTACGGTTTCCCTGTAACTTCCGACTCGCTACGCACAGCCCGAATTTAATTCAAACCACACCATTTGTCGCTGACACCTTCTCCGTGCCCCACCAGGTATTCGCCATTAGCCGAAGGGCATTAGCCCCGGTTCTGATACCGAGATGTGCATAAACCGCGGCTAACGCCGTGCGGCTGAAGACCAAATAGAAACCTGGTCCATTATTAAATTTTTGTTCTAAAAATTCAAATTGAAACTGATAACGGTCAACAATCGACAATACACCGCTCGGAACATCATAGCTCCAGTCCAGTTCTTCAATTCAATCTGACGATAATAATTGACGATCAATCGCATAGCAGATATGCTGTTCGCGTAGAGATTCTATATCCATCAGTTCTCACTTTCCCGCGGGGTGTTTTTCGTTCCAGATACCTTTATTTTGGCCAATTTAGGAATCATGCAAATGATTATTGTTTTATAATATTTGGTATAAGTTTTCTCTTAACGATAATTGAACAGACTTGTCGTTCAATAGCATGTAAACAATGTCGAAAATTAAAGAGGTGATCTCACAAATCGTCGAACTTCGTTTCGAAAATGAGGACGGAGAAGAGGAAGGTGTTGAGTTAAATGCACCCGCTTCTATCCAAGACCTGAAAGCAGGCTCCCAACAATTCCAGCTCACTGATGAACTGGCTGAGTTTTATTCCATCACGAATGGCATGGATCTATTCTCACAAGAAATATATGACACTGACTCTTTACATTATTATCAAGACTATGGGCTTATTGTTTTTCACGATTGGGGCAATGGCGATTTTTCGTGTATCGCCACTAAGAAATCGGAGTTCCCTGAAGGATCGGTTCTATTCATGAATCATTCTCCTGATGTGTTGGTGCAGATCGCAACTTCCCTGAGTGAATGGATTCTTAAAGTAACAGCCAAGTTCAAAGAGAAAGGGACATTGCTCCATCCGGCTGACTACTTCCGTTCTCCGAAAGAGACGGGCCTTTACAGTCATGTCATCGACAGTCTTCATGGTCGAGACTGTGAATTGAACGGATAAAAAGAAGATAACCGAATGGCACTCTCGGCTTAACCGACGATACTGCCTCTCCCAGGAAGCCAGCATTTATTTTTTGTGACCCCAAGACAAACAACCCCGGGTGCTTCCGAATGAAATTCGGAATTGCCGCAGGCAACAGGAATGATCTCATCAAATCAAAATCGACAAAAAAGTCGTGATTCTCGGAGCAGCTACAGAATTCGCAAATAGGGTCTATTCTCGAAACGTCTCAAACCCGCAATAGAAAGTGTTTCTTAGTCTGGTATGTTGACTTGTTGGTTCCGCTGCAATCGAGCGGCAATAGTCGGAGAGGCCAGTATCAGGACAGATCCAAGCCCCATTAATCCCCAAGACAACGCTGCCCCCCATTCACCTGTTCTGGAGAGTAGAAAGTAGCCTATTCCAGCAAAGATCATGGCTGATGCAGCGCGATCGAGATAGCCCAATGATTTTACGGAATTCATATGTGCTCCCTTTTGCTGGCTTGACAGACTTTCGTTATTGAATCAAGTGCCACCCGACGGAACGGGGTTCTGATTGACAAGCCTCTGCTGTGATTGTCTGTTATTGGCTCTCCAAAGGCAAGAAGTTCCCCTGGAAAACCCGTTCGATAGAGGCTACTCACAATGTTTGGAGTGAGATACGAACATCGCTGCCGCATCGGTAAAGTGAAGCTGGCGATGAAACGGCGTGTCTCAAAAACGTTGGTTTGATCTGACACTTGCAGGAGCCGTTCTGGCAAGAGTGTTTCGGTTCGCGATCATTTCGCGAATACGTATGGCTTCCACGCACATGTACCGAGTTCGCGAATAGGGTGATATTAAGACACGTACTGACGGTGCCTGGTTTTTCTGACAAACAGTCGTAAACCGTTTTCTACATCCGAATGGCCCAGCGCATCTTGGCTGAGGCGGCCCGGGAGTTGGTGCACACCTCCTGGCCGGTTGGACGGATGATGTCCGGGGCGATCTCGCGGTAGACCCCGCTCCGAACTCCGTCACGGAAGTGATGCTTCACGCGGCGATCCTCACCGGAGTGGAAACTCAAAATAGCCACCCTGCCACCCTGAAGGAGGCAGTCCGGGAGACGCCGGAGAAAGGCGTCTAGGGCGTTGAACTCTTCGTTGACAGCGATGCGGATGGCTTGGAAAACGCGAGCCACCGTGGAGCGTCGTCCGTCGTCCGTGATGCCATTGGGCAAAGCGCTCTCGATCGCGCGACGCAGTTGCCCGGTGGTGTCGATGGGTTCTCGCTTGGAGAGTTCGGCGAGGGTCGCAGCGATCTGTTCCGCAAACGGTTCGTCGCTCCCGTCAGCCAGGACGCGTGCCAGCTTGTCGGAGCGACAGCGTCTGAGCCAATCCCGAGCGCTCACTCCGCGTTCGGGGTTCATCCGCATGTCGAGCGGCCCATCGTGCTTGTAGGAGAAGCCACGAGTGGGGTTGTCAATTTGCATCGAGGACAAGCCGAGGTCCGCAAGCAAGAAGTCCACACCATCTTGCCAACCGATCTGTGGCAGCATGCCCGCGAGTCCAGCGAAGTTACAGCGGCGGATGATGAGTGCTTCCGTTCCGTATCCGAGCCCTCGTAATCGTTCCTCAGTAAGAGGGAGCTGCAAAGTATCGACGTCGAGGGCGAGGAGCTGACCGCCGGGCTGGAGTCCTGCCAACAGCGCTTCGCTGTGTCCGCCATGACCCAGAGTCACGTCCGCTCCTCGTTCGCCAGGCTGAGGGGCGAGGTGCTCGAGTACTTCCGAGACGAGGATCGGGCGATGCTGACCGGCCGGCGTTTTTCCAGAGCCGATCAGCTTCGCGATCGTCTCTGGGTCGGGTGAAGAAGAAAGTTCTTTGTACTTCTCGGCGTAGTTGCGAGGATGCGTGCCGCGGTAACGTTGCCGGCGACGAAACGGCTGCCCGTCAGCAGGCTCGTGGGCGGTGGGCTCATCGTCGGTCATCGGAAGTGGAGGTTCCTCTGCTTGTTGTTTGGCGCGCCAGCTCTTTTCTGCTGCGAACGATCCTTGCCGCTATCCTGTTTGTGGTTTCACAAACAGGATTGTACCTGTTCACGCCGGATATTAGTAGCATCCAATCATCGAAATCTTGTAATCCACAACCCCGTAAGGTGAAAATATCCGAACGAGATGAGGGCCGATTTTTCATCAAAAAGACCGTCTGCGTTGTGAAATCCAGTCACAGCGCGGACCAGTATCGCCAGTGCTTGTTCTACATACAATCCATTGCGCAATCTTACCCCGTAGTCAACAGGGTATCTTCAGGACGATCGGGATTTCAGAAACCAATTCATGTTTTGAATGAAATCACCAGTTTCTTGCAGTGGAAGATCAATTGTGAAAGTACCTTCCTCCCCAATTCCGGTGATAGTTCTGATTGACGAAAGTGTCTACATCGTCTCTCTTCCGAAAAACGTAAAACGGTGGTTTGAGAGGAAGCCGCAAGGACTAAATGCTCTATCACGGTATTTGCCGTTACTTGTCGTCAATGGGAAGTAACCGAATAGTGCCCAAATCTACGAGCGGCAAATCCCCGGAGACGATAAAAGGGATTTCCTTACCTGAATAGTCGAACTGATTACTACATTTTTTAGGGGCAGTGCTTTGGTAACCCCACTTCGAGGCGCGTTTTTCTTTGCTCGACAAGATTTTCAACTTATACTTGCCTTCTGGAACTCCTTTGAAACTATCAGTCTGGTAGTCAAGATATTTGTGCTGCAAAAATTTCTTTGAACCAATCAGTTCGTACTCGACCTGATTGTCTGCCAGTTCGCCTCCGGGCGCTATTATTTTAAAATGCAGATCAGCGCCTGGCTTCAAATGAATCACCTGTTCTCGATCCTGATCCATCACGATTTCCTTGGATTCCCAGCGCGCCCGTCCCGGAATTTCGACAGTGAGTTTGTAGCATCCGTCTCCGAGGCGCGGAAATACACAAGTGTCAGAAGGGACGAGAGTAAACTGACCGTCCCGCACGTAGAATTGATCTTCATCGACGGATTGAAGTGGTTTCAAATAGGAGAGACTTAGAATCATGGGGCGTCCTTTGAGCGCCTTTGGATCGGGTAAGTCATTCAGGGTGACTGTCAGCGCGTGCGTTCGAATCTGAACTTTCGCAGCATTCTCTCGCTCGAAGGGTGGATCAACTGAGGTAAAAAACACCTTTTGATCCAAACGACTCATTGTGCCACTCTTGAATTGCACTTGCTTCACTGAGCGTTTGGGGTCCACGAAATGTTCGCCCTCGAGACTCAAATACCCCTGATCATCCGTGGTCAAACTGCCGATTATGCACCCGCTGGTTCCGATTATTTCATAATTCACGTGCTCTTTCTTCAAAGGTTTGCAATTATGGCAAATCAGAAAAGAAACCGGTTTTGGCGGAGTCGGAAGGGGAACGGAAACCCCCATGCCCCGCAGTGCCGTCGCCGCCGTCCTGGCCACTAGCAGTCTGTCCGGATATTCCCCTGACCCTGGTTTTCATTACCGAGATGT
>NZ_CALEMX010000350.1 GCF_937910335.1 uncultured Gimesia sp.
TTTGACGGTTATGCCGATAACTCCTTCAGATACTAATACTTCATGTCCGAAATATGACTTAGCGGTAGTACTTTGCGCGCAGGTGAAGTGGCGTCAATTTCAGAACGAAATTTATTCTAAAAGTAAGTTTGAGGCTGGTGTATATGGAACAGGATAGTAAACCAATTTCAGAATCTCCGTTAGAAACAACCGATTGGAGATTATTGCAAAATAATGAATGTGTCGAACAGATTGATCTACTGATTAGGACCGCGCATTTAGCCAGGTCGGCTTTGAACAATACTTTTGCACAACTGGATATCAATGAAGTGCGCTACTCAGCGCTGAAGGTCATTGTTGCCGTGAATGAAACGGGATGTTCGCAATCGGAACTTGCACGCAAACTCGGGCAATCTGAATCGAATATCTGCACGCTGATTGAACGCATGGAAGGTGATCAATTAGTGATCCGAGAGCAGTCAAAGAAAGATCGTCGCAAACGCGTGCTGCAGGTAACTGATCAGGGATTACGTCTTCTGGAACGGGTCAAAACCTGTCATGGAATGGTATCACATCGTCTGCTGACATCCTTAAATTCAGATCAACGTCGTCAACTGACCGGCATTCTGCAGGCCTTGCTCAAGTCGGCATATACGCAACGCTCTCAACGCGAAACCGTAAAAACATTTCAGGACGTTTCCAGTCCCTATCCATTCCAGGGTTTTCCTGCGGCTTAATTATTTAACAAACATCACTCTGACGATTCCAAACTTCAAAATAAATTACTGTAACGGATTTTTCATGCGACGCACAAAACCGTTTTCATTTTGTGATTATCTCAAACCATTTTATACGATGGTCTTGATCGTATTCGGAATGGTAATGCACGCCGGTTGTTCTCCGACATTCTGGTTTGATCAAGCGAATAAGGACACGTATGAAATTCTCGCTGAGAATGCGAACGACCCTGCATGGCAGGTCCCTCGATTTGATGTAGAACCTGATCCGCGCAGTCGATTTTATGATCCCTATGATCCCAACCATGAACCGTTGCCACCCGATGACCCTGCTGCCAATGTTTATATGCACTGGTTGCAGTGTAAAAAGGGGTATCAAAGCTGGCATAAACTGGGGCGGGCATTGAGTATCGAAAATCCCGACTGGCTGGTACAGTATGGCATCAATCCGGAATTGAGCGCAGAAATTGCTGCTTCAGGCAATGCACTGCAGGGCACCCAGTTGCCGGCGCTCAATGAGATCACACTGCGTGAATCCATAGATATTGCCAACATTAATAGTCGCGAATATCAATTTCAAATCGAAAACCTGTTTCTAGCAGCGTTAGATTTAACCTTCGGGCGGTTTCAGTTTGACGTGCGTTATCTTGGCGTCGGGGGACAAAACCCAACAGCCGATCTCAACCGACGACGCCGACAAAACGGTTCGCAGGAATTGAATTTAGCCAGCCGAATTGGCATCAATCAGGTACTTCCCACCGGTGCACAATGGGCTGTCGAAATTGCCAATAACACACTCTGGTTATTCTCAGGTTCCAATCAAACCAATTCCGTCAGTCTACTCTCTTATTCTCTCGTACAACCTTTATTATTAGGCGCGGGTCGCAAGGTCGTGCTGAATAATCTGACACAGGATGAACGGAATGTGTTGTATCAGACTCGAACCCTGGCCCGGTTTCGAAAAGAATTCTTTACCGATACAGTAGCCGGCGGCAATGGTTTTTTGCAGTTGCTGCAACAGCTTCAGGTCATCAACAACGAGCGGGGTAATATCAAACGCCTCGAACGTCAGGTCGAAATTCTTCGGGCGCTCTCTTCACAGAAGCCGAAAGTACAATCGGAACGACTGGATCAGCTGCCTCCAAACTGGAACCTTCCTCCGGAACTCGTAGACAAACTGGAATTTGATGATGAAAAACGCATGCTCTCCTGGAATGGAGAGATGACCGAAGAACAGGAAAAACTTCTACTGGCTTTAAGCGATGAAGAAGACTATCAGACAACCGTCAACGAGTTAGTTCAGCGCATCCGCACGGAAGTCGTGACATTAGATGTGGCACAGTTGGAATCTCAATTAGCACAGTCGATCAATAGCCTGCGAACAATAGAACGTATTTTCCAGGATTCGTTGGGAAGTTTCAAAATTTTTCTCGGTTTGCCTCCCAATATGCCTATGAGCATTGATGACTCACTCTTGAAACCTTTTGAGTTGATCGATCCCATTCTGCCTCAAATTGAACAGGAAATCTATGATTATGTTGAGGTCTGGGCGCAGGTTTATGTAGAAGACTGGGAAGATCCAAAACTAGTGCCCCCCACAACGGCAGAGTTAAAGCATGTGGTGGAAGGTCTGCAACAACTGTTGAGTAAACTAAAAACAGATGCTGTCATGACCCTGGAGCAGGACATCAAAAATGTAGAACTGTTGCTGGGTGATAATCAGGAAGGGGTATCAGAAGAGCTTCTGGCATTACGCAAACGTCGTTTCCTGTCAGACGAAGATCGAAACCGTGTTCGTCAAAGTACGCAGAATGATATACGGTTGTACTCGGGGGTTCGCAAAGAAATCCAAAACATACAGAGTCGTCTTGATGGACTGAAAAGTTTTCTCAGTGAAGACAAATTATCGAATGACCAAAAAAAGAAAATCGTCCTGGAGATGGCAAATCTGCGGGAAGATATGCTGCGAACCTCCCAGGGGATGCAGGTGATTGAAATCGGCCTGCGGGT
Organism: uncultured Gimesia sp.; assembly: GCF_937910335.1. GTDB lineage: Bacteria > Planctomycetota > Planctomycetia > Planctomycetales > Planctomycetaceae > Gimesia. The sequence continues at coordinate 2,727 of NZ_CALEMX010000350.1, forward strand.
GGAAATGATTACCCTGGAACCATTTATGATGGATCCAGCAGAGGTGGTTCGGATAGGTCTTGATAATCGGCTGGATCTGATGAACCAGCGTGGTTTCGTGATGGATGCACGAAGATTAATGGAAGTGCGGTCTAATTCTCTCGAAGCGGTGTTAAATGTCGTAGTCGATGGAGATGTCAGCACTCCTCTCGGCCAAAATAAACCATTGGATTTCAGCAGTAGTCGTGCAGGATTTCGTGCAGGTGTTGAATTTACAGCTCCCTTATCACTGGTACAAGAGCGAAATGCCTACCGGGAGTCTCAAATAGATTACCAGCGACAACGGCGTGATTTTATGGCAGCCGAAGATACAACGAAGTTTGAAATTCGCCGAAGTTGGCGTCAACTCTCGGCCTTGCGTCAAAATTTCGAAACATCCCGGGTTCAGATTCGTTTAGCAGCTTTACAGTATGATAATGCAGTCGAGTCGACTACAGATCCCAAAAAGGCAGGCGGAAATCAAGGCAATAATCAAGGCTTAAATTTGTTAAATGCGTTACGTACAGTATTATCCGCACAAAACAGTTTAATCAGTAACTGGGTAAATTATGAACAAAACCGACTTAACATCTATCGCGATATGGGTATTATGGAGATAGATGAAAATGGAATTTGGAAAGACGATTTCTACCAACACCGCGCGGGAAGAACCAAGCCCACCCATGAGCACCGCCAACCCCCCCCAGGACCAGCTGAAGCAAGAGTCGTTGCAGACGAAGCCATCCAACAAGTTGTCTTCCGACCTGCAGCAGAACTCAACAGCATCGCCACAGACAATGAAAACTCACCGAAAACTACCCAGTAAAGCAAAGCTGCTGTTTTATACAGTAATTGTTTTGGGGATTACGGTGCTGCTCGTCCCTGCGCTGCGAAAGCCTGTCTTATCTTCTTTCTCTTCCGGAAAGAAGAAAGATATGACCTATATAACTGATCTGGCAACAAAAGGGCCTTTTCGTGTCACGGTAACTGAGCGCGGCCAACTCGACAGCTTGAATAACGTCACACTCACCAGCAAAGTCAAAGGTTATACAACGATCCTCAGCATTGTTCCTGAAGGCACGATGGTCAAAGCGGGAGAGCAGGTGTGTTTGCTTGACTCTGCGCTGCTGGTTGATAAAGAAAAGCAGCAACAAATTCAGGTGACACAGGCAGACGCCACTCTAAAACAGGCTGAACTGAATGTTGACATTCAGAAAACGCAAAATGAGAGTGACAACGATGCAGCGAAGCTTGCCTGGGAACTGGCAATACTTGATCGGGATAAATTTTTGAAGGGAGAATCGCAACGCGATTTGAATGTCAAACAGGGGGCCATCACCAAATCCCGGGAAGACCTGAAACGTGCCGAAGAAAACTTTGAGTTTTCGAAACGGATCGCGAAGAAAGGTTATAAAAATCAGAATGATGTGGAAGCAGACCGCATTACTGTTGTGAAAGCAGAGATCGATCTTGAGATTGCAAAAGAAGATCTGAAAGTTGAAAAAGATTATGTTCAGGAACGCAAGCGTAAAGAATTAGAGGCTGACGTCAAAGAAAAAGAAAGGAATATGACTCGGGTTAAAAATAAAGGGGATGCGACCCTAACCCAGTTTGAAGCCAAGCTCAAAGCGAGCCAGTTAACTTACGAAGTTGAGAAGAGTGAACTGGAACGAATGTTGGAACAGATTGATTCCTGTAAACTGATCGCACCTCAAAATGGACAAGTCGTTTATGCCAATCAGGGCAGCAGTCGTCGTGGCAATGGCGAAGATGTGATTGAAGAAGGGACTCAAGTCCGTGAGCGTCAGGCCATTATTCAATTGCCCGATTTCTCGCTGATGAAAGTCGATGCACGGATTCATGAATCTAAAATCAGTTTGATTAAAGAACAGTTGCCGGTTGATATACGCGTTGATGCCTTTCCTGAAGAAATTTACACGGGTGTTGTTGACCAGATTTCTTCCGTCCCGATTTCCTCTAACTGGATGCGTCCCGATCTGAAAGAATACAAGGCGACGATCAAAATCCTGCCGAACGGGGCTGATATTACCAAGCTGAAACCCGGCTTAACTGCGGAAATCGAAATTCGAATCGAGGAAAGAGATGGTGTCCTCCAGGTTCCCGTGCAATCGGTAATCACCATCGGAGAGAACCGGTACATTTTTGTGATTTCCGAAGAGGGCAACCCTGTCAGAAAATCAATTAAAATCGGGCAAGCCAGTGATACGATGATCGAAATTCTGGATGGGATCAAAACTGGCGAAGAAGTGATTTTGAATCCTCGAACACACTTTGCTGATGAACTGATTGAACTGGAAGAACAATTGTCTCTGGAAAAGAAAGAGCAGGCGTCTAAGCAAGCTCCCGGTCAAGCGAGGCAGAAATCTCCACCGTCCGGAAAACCCGGAAAACCATCAGGAAAATCAGGAAAATCAGGAAAATCAGGAAAGCAACCCGCCGGAACGAAAAAATCAACCGGAGGTGCTGCCGGGTTTGTGAAACGCTTCGATAAAAATTCTGATGGCAAAGTTTCCAAAGAGGAAGTACCAGCGGCACTGAAGGAACGCTTCTCCACCATTGATACCAACAAAGATGGATTTCTCAATGCGGGTGAACTCAGCAAGTTGAAACCTCCTTCAGGAGGCGGCAGGCCTTCGGGAGCCAAACGACCATGAGGTTGGCTGCTCAAGTTGTCGACCTCACCAAATTCTATGATCTGGGCTCCGTTGTGGTAAAAGCATTACGGGGCGTCTCAACAGACTTTCCAGAAGGTGATTTCGTTGCCGTTATGGGATCTTCCGGGAGTGGGAAAAGTACGCTACTCAATCTCTTGGGAGCACTCGACCGTCCCACCAGCGGCCAGTATTTTCTGGGAGGCCGTGATGTCTCCACGCTGGATGATGATGAACTTTCGGCGATGCGGAATGACATGATAGGATTCATCTTTCAGTCGTTCAATCTGATTGCACAATATTCAGTTCTGGAAAATATCGAAGTCCCCTTGTTGTATCGAGCTGGCTACCCTCCTATTGGACGCGCAGAACGGGAATGGTGCCTGGAACTGGCCAATATGGTAGGCTTAGGCGATAGAACCGATCACCGTCCGTTTCAGCTATCCGGTGGGCAACAGCAGCGCGTTTCGATTGCGCGAGCGCTTGTGAATGATCCTCAGATTATCCTGGCAGACGAACCAACGGGTAACCTGGATTCCACAACAGAAGCCGAGATTATGGACATTCTTCACAAACTGAATGAGGATGGACGTACTATTATTATGGTGACTCACGAACCGAGTATCGCCAGGCAAACCAAACGTCAGATTACTATGAAAGATGGTCTCATTGAAAACGAGACGCTGATCAAACAATCCATCCCCACACGTTAACCATCCTTGTACTTGCTTAATTTCGTTTCACTCAGGTCACTAACATGACTCACATTATTCGCATTGTTCGACTCGCGCTGAAGAGCTTATTGCTCCATAAGCTGCGGTCCGGACTGACGATGCTGGGAATTGTGTTTGGAGTCTTTTCTGTGATCGCGATGTTGGCGATTGGCGAAGGCGCCAGCGCGCAGGCCCAAAGACAGGTTTTGGAACTGGGGGCCACGAATGTGATTGTCCGCAGTGTCAAACCTCCGACTGAAGTCGTGCAGTCATCTTCGGGCAGCCGCGTTTTGTCTTATGGATTATTGAGATCAGACTATAAAATTCTGACCAATACAATACCCACCATCACGAAGGCGGTACCGATACGTGAAGTAGACAGAGAAATTCGCCATCTCAAAGAATCCATGAATGCACGTGTCGTCGGTTGCACTGCTGATTATCTGGAAATGAATCATCTGACTTTGTCACAAGGTCGATTCCTGACGAACAGTGATCAGGAAAACTTATTGAATGTCGCTGTGATCGCCAATGAAGTTGCCAATATCTTATTTAAGTTCGAAGACCCCGTCGGGAAATCCATTCGCATTGGCTCAATGTATTACACCGTGGTCGGCGTTACAAAAGATCGTACCGCCTCTGCGGCAATTGGGGGTAGTCTGTCCGGTCAGGATTACAACAAAGATGTTTACGTCCCCATCAAGACGCTGCAAGCGCGCGAAGGGGATCTTGATATCAAAACTCAAGCCGGCAGTAATACGGCTGAGCAGATTGAACTACACCAGATTACTCTGCGCGTGAATGATAAAGACGCGGTGCTCTCGACCGCTGAGGCAATTCGTGAAACCCTGGAGCAAACGCATCCGCGCACCAAAGATTATGCCGTTGTCGTTCCCCTGGAATTACTCAAACAGGCAGAACAGATTCGAATGATCTTTAATGTCGTATTAGGATCAATCGCCGCCATCAGTCTTGTGGTAGGTGGCATCGGGATTATGAATATCATGCTGGCAACGGTTACAGAACGAACAAGAGAAATCGGCGTGCGTCGCGCACTGGGAGCCCGTCAGAGTGATATTGTCGAACAGTTTCTTACAGAGACCATCGTGTTGGCTGGTTCGGGTGGATTAATTGGTGTTGTGTTTGGATTACTCACGCCTGTGACATTCCTGGGAATTCAATGGTTTGTTCAAAATTTCGTCATGGAAGGCAATACGGCTGGTTCTGATGTCGGCCGAATGTTCTTTGACTTGCAACCGCAGATCGCCTTCTGGAGCCTGCCGGTCGCCTTTGGTATTTCTGTGACGATCGGAATTCTTTCCGGAATTTATCCAGCGATCTCTGCCGCCAAGCTTGATCCCATTGAAGCACTTCGACACGAATAACAGATCTGCTTTCTCTCTGGCCGTTGAATCTGAAGTTCGATCCTGTTCAACTCATCACTCAATCTTGATTGGTTTCGTGAATTTTCGACTCTGAACTGTTCCACTGCAAAAAGTAGGGCCTACAATAGGTATGTACTCTTTCAGAGAAGCACTCGATCAAATTGAATCCTACCTAAAATCGCCAACCAAAAAACGTGGAGAATCTGGTATGCCCGGAAAGCAAGTATTTCTGAATCGATCTCATTTCATAGCTTCAGGCTTCTTTTTAGCGATCACCAGTATTCTTCTCTGCGGTTCGTCTCTCCTGGCAGATGAAAAGACGCCTGCGAAAGAATCGAAACAGTCTGAAAAAACTTCCCCAGAGAAAAAAGAGGTGATTGAAAAAAATCCCTTTCCGAATCGGCCAGCGGCTCCCAGTCTGGATGGCGGGAAAGAATGGTTGAACACATCAGGTGAGATCACACTAAAAGACCTGCGAGGCAAAGTCGTCCTGATCGATTTTTGGACATACTGCTGCATTAACTGCATGCACGTCTTGCCCGATCTGGCTTATCTGGAGAAGAAGTATCCCAACGAACTGGTGGTGATCGGTTGCCATTCCGCCAAATTCGAAAATGAAAAAGATACGGACAATATTCGCCGTGCGATTCAACGTTATGAGATCAAACACCCGGTCATCAACGATTCCAATATGACGGTCTGGCGAAAATATGGAGTGCGCGCTTGGCCTTCGATGGTACTCATTGATCCGGAAGGTAAATACTGCGGGCATTTGTCCGGAGAAGGGAACCGCGAGATTCTTGTGAAGGTCCTGGATCAACTGATCGCATATCATCGTGCCAAAGGAACGCTTGACGAAACCCCCTTCCAGTTTGAATTGGAGTCAGCCAAATTAAAACCGACTCCTTTAAAGTTCCCCGGTAAACTCCTTGCGGATGTACCACATCAGCGACTCTTTATTTCCGACAGCAATCATAACCGGATTGTGATTACCTCACTTGACGGAAAGCTGATTGACGTCATCGGCTCGGGGCAAATCGGTAAAAAAGATGGTGACTACAAAACAGCCTCCTTTGATCATCCACAAGGCATGGCACTGGTCGGAAATACATTGTATGTGGCTGATACGGAAAACCATATGATTCGCACCGTGGATCTCTCCAAGAAAGAAGTACAGACACTGGCGGGAACCGGCGAACAGGCTCGCCATCGTTCTCCAGGTGGGAAACTCAGAGAGTTGGCTCTCAACAGTCCGTGGGCATTAGCGGAAATCAACGGCGTACTCTATATCTGTATGGCAGGACCACATCAGATCTGGTCGCACAAACTCGGTTCGGATCAAATCGGCGTATATGCCGGTTCAGGTCGTGAAGATATTACCAACGGTTCTCTGGAAGCATCCGCATTTGCTCAAACGTCTGATATCACCGTTGATGGCGATCTGTTTTACGTCGTAGACAGTGAAGGATCTGCAGTTCGAAAAGTAGATACCAAACAGAAAAATGTGACAACAATTGCGGGTACATCCGATCTGGAACGCGGCCGATCCCTGTTCGAGTTTGGTGATAAAGATGGTATCGGTGAAAAGTCGCGCTTGCAACATCCACTGGGAGTTCTTTATGACAAGGGCCGCCTGTTCGTGGCTGACACTTATAATCACAAACTCAAAACCATCGATCTTAAAACGAATGAGGTCAAAACGTTCCTAGGGACCGGTAAAGATGGCGCTGCGCTGAATCCTGTTGAATTCTCAGAACCCTCAGGCCTGGCACTAGCCGGAGATCGACTGTTTGTCGCTGATACGAATAATCATCGTATTTGTGTCGTGAACCTGAAAGATAACAAAGTCAGTGAATTCAAAATACAGGGCTTATCCCCACCAAGTCCTCCGAAAAAAACGGATAACAGTTTTGCCGCCACCGGGAAGCAATCTTTAACCGTTCCCCCACAAAAGCTGGCAGCCAACAGTCCACTCAAAATCAGTGTAGTTCCTAAACTACCTGCCGAATTTAAACTGTCCCCTCTGGCGCCGGCGAAGTTTTCTTTCAAATCAGACACAGATGCACAAGGAACTGTATTGAAAGGAAAGGCTAAGGTTGCAGGAGATCAAATCGTGATCGAACTTCCTGCTCTGAAAAATCAAGAGGGAACCTATTTGTTAAATCTACGTTTTGGATACTGCCGGGATGGAGTCGGCGGGTTGTGTAAACAACATACCGCACAGTGGAAAATCCCGATACAAATTGAAGCTAACGGAAAAACGAAGCAGATTGCACTCGCGTTGGATCTTTCGAAAGACTGAATGATCGTTTTGCATCGAAATTTAACAACGGTTATTTGTCTCTCAAGTGATTGACAAATAACCGTTTTTTGTTGATAGAACACTGGTATGAGCTGAGAATGTCAGAATTGCATATTCAAAAACCAAGCTGTTTCTATTGAGATGACTCGAGTATTAATTTATGGCGACAGGAGTTACCGTTATGGTTGAGAATCAAAAAAACTATCAACGGGCCAAAGACCGCGTCGAAAAAAAGATCGGTTTTATGATTCATGCCGGTATCTATTTTGTCGTGAATGCGGGTTTAATAACGTTAAACCTGACACGATCTCCGGAAAAACTCTGGTTCATCTGGCCATTGGGAGGCTGGGGGATCGGACTGTTTTTCCACGCGATCAAAGTATTTGGTCACGCCAGCGCAGCGAGCTGGAAAGATAGAATGATTGAGAAAGAGCAATCAAAGCTCGATCAATGAACTTCTTCAGTTAAAATGAAATAGGATGAGCATGACCGCCATTGATCCGATTTGCCATATGGAAGTAGACGAGTCCCAAGCACTCAAGGAAACCATTGATCATCAGACTTGGTACTTCTGCAGTCAGGGTTGTCGTGACAAATTTCTGGCGCAGCATCTTGATACCAACGAGTCGAAGCCCGCAGACAAATCAGAATGTTGTCATCATCCCGGTCATCAGCATGAGAATGCTGATTCAAAGCCAGTAACGAAAGAGAAGGGGGCGTTACCACCTGGAACGATTTATTCCTGTCCGATGCATCCCGAAGTGGAGCAGCAGGGACCTGGAAGTTGTCCCATCTGTGGCATGGATCTGGAACCACTGATGCCTCAAAAGGAAGATTCGCCCGAAGAAGTGGCAGAGTATGAATTGATGGCCCGTCGATTCTGGTTGGCCCTGGTCTGCGGCTTACCGGTCTTTCTCCTCGCAATGCTGCCGATGACAGGCCTCCCCGTTCATCAATGGATTCCTCTCAAAGTCTCAGGATGGCTCCAGTTCCTTCTCAGTACGCCTGTCTTGTTCTGGGCCGGCTGGCCTTTATATGAACGCGCCTGGCGTTCTATTCGCAGCTTGAATCTCAATATGTTCACCCTGATCGGCATCGGAACGGGAACCGCGTATGTTTACAGCGTCATTGCGCTCCTCTTTCCCGGAATCTTTCCCGAATCCTTTCGGCAGGCAGGTACGGTGGAGCTTTACTTTGAGGCGACCGTGGTGATTACCGTCCTCGTCTTATTGGGACAGATGCTGGAATTGAGGGCCCGCAAGCGAACCAATAGTGCCATTCAGGATTTACTTTCTCTGGTGCCACCAACGGCGTTCCTGATGATCGAGGGTAAGGAACAGGAGATTCCTTTAGAAGAGGTGCAGGTGGGAAATCTGCTACGCGTGCGTCCGGGTGAAAAAGTTCCCGTCGATGGTGAGATTCACGAAGGGAAAAGCCTGATTGATGAATCGATGATAACGGGTGAATCGGTGCCCGTTTCAAAAGAGCAGGGGGCAGAAGTGATTGGAGGCACCGTGAATCAGACGGGTTCTTTCATCATGGAAGCACGGAAGGTAGGCAGTGATACGCTGTTGTCGCAAATCATCCAAATGGTTTCCAGTGCACAACGCAGCCGCGCTCCTATTCAGCGCGTGGTTGACACAATTGCCGCCCGCTTTGTCCCGATGGTATTATTGATTTCTATCGTGACATTTCTGCTCTGGAGTTGGCTGGGTCCTGAACCGCGATTTGCGTATGCGTTGATTAATGCTGTGGCAGTCCTGATTATCGCCTGTCCTTGTGCACTAGGATTGGCCACACCGATGTCGATTATGGTGGGTGTGGGACGGGGCGCGAAAAGTGGAATTTTGATTAAAAATGCCGAAGTCCTGGAGACACTGCAAGCAGTCGATACACTGGTCGTCGACAAGACAGGGACTCTGACGGAAGGGAAACCAAAGCTCACAGAATGCATCACAGCCGGCGCGTTTAATCAGTCAAATCTGTTGCAACTGGCCGCTTCCGTGGAACAGCAGAGTGAACACCCCCTCTCGCAGGCTGTTGTGCTGGCTGCGAAAGAGCGAGAGCTGGCACTGCTGACGGTTACCGATTTTGACTCAGTGACCGGCTCTGGCGTCAAAGGTGAAGTGGATGGGAAACCAGTTCTGATCGGTAGCGCCGGGTTTCTGAACGAACAATCGATCATCATCAACGAGGAACTCATGTCAAACGCCAACCGACTCCGTGAACAGGGACAGGGCGTGATCTTCGTAGCCGTCGCGGATGAGTTAGCAGGTCTTCTATCTGTTTCCGATCCGATTAAGGAAACGACTCCGCAGGCGATTGAAAAGCTGCATCAACTGGGACTGAAAATTGTAATGTTAACGGGCGACAATGAAAAAACAGCGCATGCCGTGGCGCAGTCGTTAAACATCGATGAAGTGGAAGCGGGTGTGAAACCGCTGGATAAATACGAGAAAATCAAAACACTGCGTGCAGCGGGCCATAAAGTAGCGATGGCCGGTGATGGAATTAATGATGCCCCTGCGCTAGTCGAAGCCGATGTGGGAATTGCCATGGGCACGGGGACGGATATTGCCATTGAAAGTGCCGAGGTAACTTTAGTAAAAGGGGATTTGATGGGTGTGGCGGAATCCATTTACTTAAGTCGTCTGGTGATGCGCAACATTCATCAGAATCTGTTATTTGCCTTTGGCTATAATGCATTGGGAATCCCCATAGCCGCCGGGATTCTCTATCCGTTCTTCGGTTTACTATTGAGCCCGATGATTGCCGCCGCCGCCATGAGCTTCAGCTCCATTTCGGTCATCGCCAATGCTTTGCGACTCAGAACACAAACCTGACTCGATTTCGAATTCATTTCTTTTTTGGCAGGGGTTTATCAGATTTCTCGCCGCCGACAATGCGTCTGATTTCTTTTAATAACAGATAATGACCGGGTTCAAGCATGCTGCCATGAGTAAAACCGTCCAGTTCAAATAATTGTACCTGTTTGTGTCCGACCACTTTGAGCAGACGATGCATGTAAGCGTTTTCTTCATAGCGCGTGGGGAATTCCAATTCGCGGTCACCCGTAATCAGCAGGATCGGCGGTGCGTCTTTGCGGGCGTGAAATAGCGGAGCCATGTCGTCAATAATCGGTTGATCTCGTTCGATACCCATTTCCTCCCGGACCGTCATATGTGTGATGCAATGCCCGCTATAGGGAATCAAACCTGCAATTTTGTTGGCGTCAATTTTATGCGTGGCTAACCAGCGTTTATCCAGACCGAGCATACTGGTGAGATAACCTCCTGCAGAATGGCCGGCTACAAATATCAGATCGGGATCGCCGCCATATTCGGCGACATGCTGGAAAGTCCAGGCGACTGCTGCCGCTGCGTCTTCCAGATAAGCCGGCTTTTTAGCTTTGGGGTATAACCGATAATTGACTGCTACAATGGCAATGCCCTGATTCTTCAGTTCCTCTGGAATGACTTTCTTGCCCCCCTTTAAGCCCCCACCGTGAAACCAGACCACGGTCGGGTAGTATTTGATTGTTGAGGGATAATAAAAATCAAGTTTGCAGCGCTCGCGCATATACTCAGTCTGCTGCCGTTGATCTGCATCACGATAAGAGAGATCAGAAAGTGTTTTATAAGTATTCGCATTCTCCTCGGCCTGAATCGTTTGCAATGGGAAAGCGATTAAAGTGATGAAGTAGAGCAGGTAGCGCAATTGACAGGGTCTCATGGTGGTTCCTCTAATGGTCTATTAAAAATTTCAAACGACCAGTGGTTTGTTGACTGTCGTTATCCGTGCAGTAGACTCATGATGCATCCCGGCGTTTTTTCAATTCCGGAAAGCGGTCATCAGTATCTCCGGTCTGTTGCTTGAGCTGGCTCAACCGATGTTTCAAATTCTTAAGAGTGGATTGATAAGCGGGATCCGCAATCACATTCTGCATTTCGCGAGGATCTTTTCGCAAATCATAGAGCTCCCAGTGCGGGGGTGTGGGAGTTTTGACAGCTCCCGGGGCATCCAGAGGCAGACCATAAAAGAAGATCAATTTAAAATCTTTCGTCCGAATTCCGTAATGCGCGGGATTGTCATGATGTGCCATGTGCATCCAATAACGATAATACGTGGCATCAGGCCAGTCCGCGGGAGTGGGCTCGCCTTTCAGAATCGGTAAAAAGGATCGTCCCTGCATGAACTCCGGCTTCTTGACTCCTGCCATCTCCAATAGAGTAGGTGCAAAGTCGACATTATTGATCATGGTGTCATTTTTGGAATGGGCTTTAATCCATTTTGGATAACGTGCAATGAAAGGCATTCGTAAAGATTCTTCATACATCCAGCGTTTATCGATATAGTCATGCTCACCCAGCATAAATCCCTGGTCTGCTGTGTAGACGATGATGGTATTCTCCAGATCACCAGTCGCTTTGAGATGTTCCACCAGTCGTTTGATATTGTCATCCACGCCTCGTACGCAACGCAGAAACTTTTTGAGATAACGTTGATATGCTTCACCTGTATATTTTTCAGCCGACAGATTTTCATCGACAAACATGTGATGCCCCATATTTCGCCGTTTGTTTCGGGGGCCTACCGAAGTACCATAAAGCGCCTGGCCAAGCGGACCATGCTTCCCACGTGTTCGCAGTGATTCCGGTTCCGGAATGGTTACATCCTGATAGAGCCAGTCATACCGTTCCGCATTTTCAAAATTGTCATGCGGTGCCTTGAAGTGATGCATCAAAAAGAATGGTTTCTTTTTCTGTTTTCGACTCTTCAACCATTTGAGTGAGATATCTGTGATCGCATCTGAAGAATGTTTCGAATCATACCGATTCGAGCGAAACTCATTTTTTGGCCATGGCTTGGGACCTCTCACACGAAAAACAGGATTGAAATAACTTCCCTGCCCGGGCAAAACGGTATAAAAGTCAAATGCGGCTGGCTCTTTCTTAAGATGCCATTTTCCGATCATGGCAGTTTCATAACCCGCATCTTTGATAAGCCGTGCCAGATGTTGATGTTCCTCGCCGATGGCGCCATTCAATGTGGTCACTCCGTTGACGTGAGAGTATTGCCCTGTCATCAAGGTCGCACGGCTGGGTGTGCAGATCGAGTTTGTACAAAACACGTTCTTGAGCAACATGCCTTCGCTGGCCAGACGATCTAAGGTGGGTGTAGGATTGACAACCGCCAACCGGCCCTGGTAAGCGCCTATCGAATGGGCGGCGTGGTCATCTGACATGATGTATAAAATATTCGGTTTTTGTTCCGCTGCTCGAACCACAGACGTCGTCATACAGAAAATCGCGATGCTGCACAGAATGAATGAGATAAAATACCTGCTTTGCATTGTTGTTCTCGATAAAAAATTTCGCGATAAATAATCAGAAATGAAACTGACGAACCCTGTACACACAATTCTTCAGGGTACCGGTTTGCAGAGTTCTCAAAGAAAGAATAGACTGGGATTATATCATCCCTCATGGGGAGTTTAAAATCTATCAATATACATGATTTTGAGTTTCACCAATTAATACGATCATCAGTGCGGTTCATACTTACTTTTTGGAAATCACAATATGACACATCTTAAATTATTCTGTCTGACTTGCTCCTCCTTCGTTTTAGTTTTATTTAGTAATCTGATATCTGAAGTCCAAGCCGCTGAACACACGAATGTCATACTCATCATGACAGACGATCAGGGGGGCTGGGATTACGGATTCATGGGGAACAAAATCCTGAATACTCCCAATCTCGATGCAATGGCCGCCAGCGGTGCACGCTTGGATCGCTTCTATGTCAGTCCCGTTTGTACTCCCACGCGAGCAAATCTGATGACGGGCCGTTATAACTATCGCACGCGCGCCATCGATACCTATATTGGTCGTGCAATGCTCGAACCAGAAGAAGTAACCATCGCTGAAGCATTATCACCTGCCGGCTATGCAACGGGAATCTTTGGGAAGTGGCATCTTGGTGATTCTTATCCCCTGCGTCCGCAGGATCAAGGGTTTCAGGAAGTGCTCGTTCACCGGGGAGGTGGCATTGGACAACCCAGCGACCCGCCGGAAGGAGCTGGCAAATACACAGACCCGGTTCTGTTTCATAATGGCGAACAAAAACAGATGAAAGGTTATTGTACCGACATTTATTTTGACAATGCGATGAAGTTCATTCAGAAAAATGAATCACAGGAGAAACCGACCTTCATGTATATCGCCACGAATGCACCACATGGGCCGTTTCATGATGTGCCCGAAGACTTGCGTAAAAAGTACGAAGCGATGGATTTGAACGATGCCTATGGTTTCGATATGAGTAAAAAAAGAAAGAACAAGAAGCAGTTCGACAAAACCTCGCGTATCTTTTCCATGATTGAGAATATCGATCAAAATATTGGCAAACTCTTTCAGCATCTGAAAAAGATTGGCGCTTACGAGAATACGCTGGTGTTGTTTCTGAATGACAATGGTCCCAATGGTCCTCGTTTTGTAGGTTCCCATCGTGGAACGAAAGGCACTGTGAATGAGGGAGGTATTCGGTCTGTGCTACTGGCACATTGGCCCGCTCAGTTGAAAGCGGGAACCGTCAATGATCGGATTGCCGCCCATTATGATATTTTTCCGACCATCCTTGCAGCGACTGGCGTGCAGAAACCAGAATCATTAGAACTGGATGGCGTGAACGTATTACCGCTGTTGAAAAATGAAGCAAAAAACTGGCCCGATCGATCTCTCTATCTGCAATGGCATCGCGGCGATCAACCCACGCCACATACCAATGCTGCGGTTGTGATGCAGGATTATAAAATGACATTTTCAAAACAGGGCGAACCCGGAAAGTTATTTGATCTCCGAAATGATCCAGCGGAACGCAGCGATATTGCCAGCAACAAATCAACTTTGGCCAATGAGTTGACGAAGAAATATGATGCCTGGTTTGCCGATGTAAGTTCCACACGTCCTGAGAATTATGCCCCCCCTCGTATTCATATTGGTAATGCGAAAGAACCAATGACGGTATTAACACGACAGGATTGGCGTTACGCGGGTCACAAGGGAAAAGGCTGGACACGTGATGCACGCGGCAACTGGTTGGTGAATGTTGAGCAAACGGGAACCTACGACATAAAAGTGCAATTTACGAAAGCACGAGAACAGTCAGGAACCGAATTGACTGTCAAAGTGGGAACCGATCAGGTCCAAGCCAAAGTTCCTGCCGACCGTTCAGAATATGTGTTCTCTGACGTCACTCTTCATCAGGGAAAACAAACGATTGATGTCATAGTCGTGGAAGATAACCTCACGCGGGGTCCCATGCAGGTTTATCTTACGAAAAAATAGACTTCAGTCAGAAATCAGTTATTTTCAGGCCTACTTTCTTGAAGAATCTATGAAAGTAGACCGATCTGGAATGGCCATAGGTGGTGATTCCATTTAACATAAATAAGGAAGACTAAATTATAGGAGATTCACTCTCTTGACGATTGGTTTCTGCCGATTCTGCTTGATAAAGATCCAGCAGATTGTCAGGGAAAACGTAAAGAGAAAGGTGGAGACTTCAAGAAAAGATTCCAATTGAGATGAAACTGTAAATCAATAATCACACCAACCCGCCGATGAATTTGTCGGCCTGCCTCTTTTCATGGAAATGATTAATGCAAAAGAATTCTAATTTCAGCCGTCGTGATTTTCTTAAGTCAACAACCGCGGGAGCCGCCGCAATTTCTACAGGGGTCTGGACCGGATTCGCTCCAGCTGCTTCCAAATCAGCGAATGGAAAGCTGAATATCGCCTGCATTGGAACTGCCAATCGTGCTGCAGCAGACATTGATGGCGTTAAGGGTGAGAATATAGTCGCTCTGGTCGATATCGATAGTAACTACCTTGACCGTGCGTCAGCCAATTTTCCCGGCGCTCGGCGATATGCTGACTATCGGGAGATGCTCGAAAGCGAAGATGGAAAAATTGATGCTGTCGTGATTGGAACGACCGATCATCATCACGCCCCTGCCTCGATTCGGGCTATTCGGAAAGGCCTGCATGTTTATTGCGAAAAACCACTTACGCATACAGTCCAGGAAGCTCGCATCATTGCCCAGGAAGCAAAAAAACATGGTGTGGCAACCCAATTGGGGACGCAGGTGCATGCCAGTGATAATTACCGGCGTGTTGTGGAAATTGTTCAATCCGGAATTTTAGGCGATGTCAATGAGGTTCATGTCTGGGTTGGTAAAGGCTGGGGCGGAGGGGAACTTCCTTCCGATACTCAAGAACCTCCCAAGAATTTGAGTTGGGATTTATGGCTGGGACCAGCGCCCGTACGGCCCTTTGCCGCAGGCCGCTATCATCCTGCACAATGGCGTCGCTGGTGGCAGTTCGGTCAGGGAACACTGGGTGATATGGCATGCCATTATATGGACCTCCCCTTCTGGGCCCTGGATTTAAAGCATCCCACACACTGTGAGGCAGAAGGTCCGGAAGTCCATCCAGAAACCTGTCCACATGGGTTAACTGTGCGTTATCAATTCCCCAAGCGGGGTAAGTTGGTTCCCGTGAAACTGACCTGGTACGATGGAAACATGATTCCGAAAAAAGTAGCCGGCGAACGGGTTCCCGGAAGTGGAGTCATGTTCGTAGGTACAGAAGGCACAATGTTTGCCAACTATGGTGGTTACAAATTATTCCCGAAGGAAAAATTTGCTGACTTCAAACCACCTAAGCAAACCATCCCAAAATCGATCGGCCATCATGCCGAATGGATCAAGGCCTGCAAAGACGGATCACCAACGACTTGCAACTTTGATTATTCAGGAGCATTAACGGAAGCCGTTCTGCTCGGCAATGTTTCATATCGTGCAAAATCGCCTCTCGAATGGGATGCCGCGAATCTCAAGGCCACAAATTGTCCCGCAGCCGATAAGTATATCAGCAAAGAATACCGAAAGGGCTGGGAAGTTTCTTAGTTGATCAACGCCAGAACATCAGTCCGGCTCCTCAGATCATGAGTGAGCCGGCCTTTACTGGCCTTCAATGTACTTCAACTGAATTTCCGTATTCGGTAATTTCTTTTTCAAGTTGGCGACCCCTTTTTCAGTGACCGCGGTACGTGTCAGCTTTAGATCTTCCAGACTCGTCAAACCTTCCAGGTCAGGCAAACCGGCATCTGTGACCGCAGTGGAACCAAGATGTAGAAATTTCAGCTGACTCATTCCTTTCAGGTTCTTGAGGCCAGCATTTCCTAATCGAGTGTTGTCCAGATTGAGCCACTGCAGGTTTGTCAGATCTTTTAAGTGCGCTACTCCTGCATCAGAGAGACCGACGCGCCATAAGTTGAGCTTATTCAATTTGCCGAGTCCAGAGAGATGCTTCATGCCTGTATCGGAGAGCAGGCTGTTTTCGCTTAAATCAAGTTCGATGAGTTGCGGAATTTTGGTGAGTGCCTCAAGTCCTGCGTCGGAAATTTGGTTTTGTGAAAGCCGTGTTTTCTTCAGTTTAGGAAATTGTGTTAAGCTGGCCAGGCCTTCATCATCGACGAGAGTTTTTGCCAGATATAACTCTTCGAGTTGATTCAGATCTTTCAAATGTGCCAGACCATCGCCGCTGACCCAGAGGAAATCGAGCATCAACGCCTTTAATTTCGTCAGTTGGTTAATATCAGCCATCGCATCATCGTCGATATCAGAATTTCCTGACAGCCGCAGTGCTTTGAGCTTCGAAAGTCCTGTCAGATGAGAAATGGCTTTGTTATTAAGAGAGCAATCTCGTAAATCAAGATTTTCCAGTGTTTTGATTTCCCCGACGGGTTCCAATGCGGCATCGGTGATTTTCGTTTCATTCAGGAGTAACGATCGAAGACGAGACAAACCTTCAATTCCCTGAAGCGCGGCGTCATCAATGGGGGCTTTCCGAAAATCGACCTCGATTACGAAACCATCTTTGTCTGTTTTCAGTTTCGCTCCAGAAACTTTCAACGCCTCCGCCAGTTTGAGTTCTTCCCCTGGGACTTTCACTTTCGCAGGTGATTTTGCTTTGCTCACTTCGGGCGTTTTATTGGGAGCTGGTTGGTTTTCTGCCGACTTCTCAGAACAGCCGACTGCCAGAGACAACAAAAAAACGAGAATCACTGCTTCTCGAAACGGTTTCATATTTCATTCCTTCAATCGTTAGCCTGTATCCAGGTTTATTGTAGCGTCTCCAGAACCATTCGGTTCGAGTATCTTAGTATCGAATCCTCTATGATTAAAATGGACGCACTCTAGTAGCGAATATCAACTTCAACACTTAAGTCTACCGTCTTAGGAATTCGCTCTAAACCGATGACAGGGAATCAATTCCATTTTTTTAAGGAATTACCTGCATATCAAGTCACGAATAAAATAAATCTCTGTTGTGACGAATAGTGAGTGGGATGATTCGATGTGATTTCAGATTATTTATTTCTGGGTGAGACAAGCAAGGATTTGATTAGAAACTTGCTTTCCTAAGAGTATACTTCCCGTTGATTTTAAATGAACATCACCCGGTTTTACATTATGCTTTGAGAATTCTGGTGCGATGCATGAGTGCAAGTCATTAATCATAATTCCGTTGTTTAGCATGATCGCTTTAGCTGCTGAATTATATTTCTTCTCAATGCCAGCGACGGCTTCCCAGGGGTTATTCTCTGGTATCGGTGTTGAGTTCGCCCAGATTAGTTTCGCGTCTGTTGACTTCAATGTTTTTATGATCGTTTTCAAATTGGTCTTATATTGATCAAGAGAAATATTTCGAAAGCAGTCATGTAGTCCCCAGTTAAAATGAATCACATCCCACTTTTGGTGACTGAGCCAATGAGATAAGCGTTGAACTCCATTGCTTGACTGTCCCGCGTTTTCAGGAATGCGAAGGACGTTCGCCTTGCCAGCCAGTTGTTTTCTGACAGTAACGGTGTAACCAATCGAAATGGAATCGCCAATGAGCAGGACACGCGGCAATTGGGGATCTTCTTTGACAAACGACATCCCAGGAAGATGTGCAT
This sequence comes from uncultured Gimesia sp., assembly GCF_937910335.1. Taxonomy (GTDB): domain Bacteria; phylum Planctomycetota; class Planctomycetia; order Planctomycetales; family Planctomycetaceae; genus Gimesia. The sequence continues at coordinate 20,842 of NZ_CALEMX010000350.1, forward strand.
AGTTTTTATCTACTAAAATATCCCAATCAAATTTGTTATATGGTTTATCTGTAGCAGATACTCGTCTTTGTTGATTGAACTTCAGGGCAAAGAGGTCGGCATCTTCCATTGCAAAACGAATTTTAACAGGCTTGCCTGCGAGACTGGCCAGATCTGAACCGTTTTTCCATTTCACGATGCGCGCGATATGATCCCCGTAAATGGGTTCGCAATCTTCAATCGTAAAGTCGGGAATAGGCTGACCATGCTCATCTTGAAGTTCCACCAGAATCTGGCCGGCAGCGCTGGTGGAATAGTTGATCTCCAGTTCATTGCCGACAAACTTGAGTGGTTTTGTCGTCAGCTCTCCTTGTTCAAGCGGCGCGTTCACGGAAGCGATTCCATCCAGCCGCATCGCATATCGTCGACCACCAGTCAGAAAAAATGACATTTCGGCGGGACCCGTCTGGTGAATACCAATGGCTGCATAATTGGCGCGGTTCGCCCATCCACTACTTCCAATTCCAGGTCTAATAAAGGATTGAGTAAATTCACGATTGAACTGGGCACTTCCACGAGCGCTCATAAAGAGGATGTCTGTAGCAGCCCCACGTTTGACCATGAAACGCGTTGGCAAAGCGAAATAGATATGCGGTGCACGGAAATAAGGTTGAGTACAGGGTGTGTAAAGATGCTCGTTCGGTAAGTTGGCATGCATCTCGACCAGGGGTGTCCAATTAATGAAGTCCTTGGATGTCGTACGCGCGATACCTCGATAGCCTTTAATAAAACGGCGGAAGTAACAGACATAAGCCTGTTCATTTTCAGACCAGAACGCATAATTCTGTGAATCAAAATACTTACCCCATTCCTCAGGTATGACAGGTTTTTCCTGAAGTTTCTTCCAGTGAATTCCATCGGGAGATACAAACGCCTTGAGGCCGCCGGGACCGCGTCTTTTTTTCACTTCCAGGTGTTGGTTAGGCTGATAGGCCAACCCTCCCAGAGCCTTGTATTTTTGCTCAGCCGGCACGCCACTCCGCGTATCAATAAAGGGTGTGAAATTATGAGTGACCAGAAATTCATTCATCAGGACGACATTGCCTGCCGGGAACGTCGGATGGTCTTTATAGATTCCCAGTTTTGGTTGTATCCAATGAATGGCATCTTTACTTTCAGAATAAAGCGTTACCTCGCCATCGTGGTATTGCTCCCAGCCTTTTTTCCAGTGATTTCCCGCTTTCGTATCGCCGCGGTAATAGAATTGAAACTTGTCATCGGCTTTCAATACTGTCGCGTAATGTCCGTGTGGACGGGCCGGTGAAACGGGGGGCATGAGCTGTGGGGTATGAAGTTTCAATGTCGTGTTTTTCAGGTCTTCTACAATCAGTCGATCCACGAATAACTCACGCCGTGAACCGATATCGATGATCTTCTCATCGGCAAACAAAACTTCTTGTTGTAGTACTAACAGAATACATAGAGCCAGCAATCGTCTCATTTTGTCACCTGTTCAACAAAGTTGTAAGTCATAGTCAAAATCACCATTGATCATTCTGATACAAATCAGTGAATTTTAAAAGCGAAATAGATAGGCAGACTGTTCGGCGTCTTCTCCGAGAGAATCGATCATTTCGATTTCAGCCCGTTTCATCGTGATGTAATCAGTAATGCGGCTTTCTCCAAAGCCGGTTCGCAGCACTTCATCCTGCTCTAATGCAGCCAGTGCTGCACTCAGATCAGTAGGATAGCCTGCCATTCCAAGTGACTGTCGTTCCTGAGGCGAAAGTAAGGCCGGGTCCGTTAAGACCGGTTCCCCCGGATCGGCTTTGTTCTCTATTCCATCCAGGCCTGCGCAGATAATTCCCGCCAATGCCAGATAAGGATTGCATGTCGGGTCAGAAGGTTTAAATTCCAGGTTTACGGTAGCGGATTCCTGTCCTTTGAAACCAGAGGCAGCACGCACGGTTGCTTCCCGATTATCAGGTCCCCAGCAGACATAACAAGAGCTCCAGCAACGTTCAACAAAACGTTTATAGGAATTCGTTGTCGGAGCAGTAAACGCCATAAGAGCGGGTGCATGCTTCAGAATTCCCGCCATGAAGTGTCGGGCAATTTCTGAGAGAGCATATTCTCCGGAGGAATCGAAAAACAAGTTTTTCTCGCAATTCGAATCCCAGAGGCTGAAATGTATATGACAACCATTGCCTGCAGAATCTGGCGCTGCCTTGGGCATAAATGAGACACGGAAGTTATTTGCCGACGCGGTACCACGTACTGTTTCTTTAAACACAACCTGCTGATCAGCGGCTTGCAAACCAGCCTGATGCCGTACTGGAATTTCATGCTGACCGTGGCCCGCTTCCGGGTAGTATTTTTCCACCATCACTCCCTGTTGTTCAAGAGCGGAAATGATGGGTAACACATAAGGGCTGGCGAGATCCATCGCAGCAGAACTGAAACAGTTCAACTGTTCCAGGGGCTGCCATGTTTCATTCACATTTTTGAGAATGGTAAATTCATTTTCAAAAGCTGCGCGAATGACCATTCCCTGTTCAGAGAGTTGATTCAGCAATGTCTTTAACAGACTGCGCGGACAGAGTTCCCAAGGTTGGCCTTTTATCGTTTCTATATCCGAGAGCATTCTGGCATGCCCCGGGAGGTAGGGCAACACCTGAAATGTACTTACGTCGGGACGAATGCGCACTTCGCCTACAGGTTGAAATTGACTTTCCTCGGGCAAATGATCAAATACCGTTACCGAAGCCTGTGCCTGGGTCAGTCCGATTCCGGACTCCAGTATTTCATCAAGACTATCAGGTCGAAATGCTTTCCCGCGTGCGATTCCATCAGGACCGACATAGATGGCACGCACAAGCTCTACACCCTGTTCCATTAACAGTTTTTTTATCGATTCATGCTGCATTGTGTGCTCTTTCGAGATGAGGCAGGTCAGCTTATGATCATTCGCAGCGCAGACTTATCTCATCACGACAACGCTTTTCTTGATCTGTTTGTGACAGGCAATGCAGGTCATTGTCAGATGCAGATAACTTAAAGAAGCGCCATCGACATTCTTTTTCTTCGCGTATCTCGAGACCTCTTTCGCAGCATTGCGGAACTCGGCACTTTGTTGAGCGAAGATCGGCCCTTCTACGACTTGCCACTCAGTGGCATTACTCATGTCGATCATTTTTTTCGTTGCTTTCTGGATTAGATCGAAATCTTCCGTAACCAGTCCTTCCAGAACATCTTTAGAGCTGTCCAGTTTCGCCTGCATAAATTTTGACACATTCTCTTGAGTGGGGTTTTTTTTAGGCTTCGCCTTTTCTTTAGCGAGCACGGGAGAAAAATAATCCCCCTGATCTCCCAAGCCTCCGAACAAAATTCCGCAGACGATGATTAATAAAAGACTCCTCATAATTCGCTCCTTCCAGCTTGCCAATGTGATGGTAACTCTTCTTGCATTATAGTTTAAAGCGCGGTTTCAGTTTAATAATCAGAGTGTTATGGAATTCAAAAAATGTGAGATCGCTCAATTTTATTTAAAATGGCAATCATGCTTAACTTTCCGTTAAAACCAAAACCAGTTTATTCTCCATTGGGAACAGGTGTGCTGAATATTGTGAGCAAGAGTGAAGCAGTTTCCAGACATTCAACGGCATGAGGTTCGGCTGGGGGAAGGTGTAACAAGTGCCCCGGGCTGAGTTCATGAGTTTTACCCAGACACTGAAAGATGACACGCCCCTCCAGACATTGAATGATCAGGATTCCCGGGGCACTATGGTTGGGGAGCGACTTTCCCGCTTGCATGATGAGACGAATGATTTGCAGCTGGTCGGTTTTGACAAGCGTTGTTGTTTTTATAGACTCCAACTGAGAGCCTAAAGGGCAAACGTTTATTAATTCACCCGCTCCCGCATGTGAAACAGCCATGATCTCATTCCTTCGCTTTAAATTTAGTTTCCAGTTTTATTCTACGACGCGGAAGGGAGAGATAATAGACCGGTAGTGAAAAACAGAGTTACTTCCCCAATGGTTCCTACTTGATCTGCTGTATGCCTGCTTCCAGAATGACCTGAGCATTCAGACTCGCGATGGGGCTGCAAAGTTCCCACGGTTCTTCACCAGTTTGCACGCAATGTGCGAAATGTTCGGTGGCAGTCTGTAAGTAGAGCAGGGGACATTGGACCTTGACCTCTTTACCCAAAGGTTGGTCTTCGGTGGCCAGCATCAATCGCCCTTTCTTTTGTGGTTCAATCATCAAGGTACCTTTTGTGCCATAAATGGCAGTGGCATAAGCTGTCAGTTTTCCGACCTGTGACCAGGAACCTTCTGCGGTTGCGATTGCTTTCGGATATTGCATTACAATGAGCGCGTTATCTTCGACGCCGAGAGGTTCTGGCCGATACTGACCGGCGATGCCCGTGATGGATTCGGGTAAACCCAGTAAAACGCTGGAGAGAACACAGCCATAGCAACAGTAATCCATCATGGCGCCGGCTCCATTTAATTCCGGGTTAAACAGCCAGTCACAAAAGTAGTCACTACAGCCCAGCTCTTTCGGGCCGGCATGGGCGGCTCTGTATTTGACTTGCCAGATATCTCCAATCTCACCCGCTTTGGCCATCGTAATGGCGTGTTGCATTTGAGGCCACCAGGTAAATGGCCAATTCACCATCAGGCAGACATCCTTTTCGCGAGCCAAAGCAAACATCGCTTCTGCCTGAGACAGATTGGCAGCCATAGGCTTTTCGATCATCACCGGGATTCCCCGTTCTAACGCGGAAATCGCAAGCTCTGCTCCTGCTTGATTACTGCTGAAAATATAGACGCCATCTAATTCATGCTGTGAAAATAATTCTTCTGGTGTTTCATAAACAGGACAGCCATATTCGTTTTTGATACGATCGCGTAACACCTGATTCGTGTCAAAGGCAGCAACAAGTTCTGCGTTCTCGGAATGTTGTAATTGTGGCAGATGATCCCAGACATGATCGTGGATCATTCCCAGGATGCCGATACGAAGTGGCTGCTTTGTCATTTGTTTTCGTCAATCAATTTATGGAAATGTTTTAAAACGGGAAAATAATCTGATCGTTATGCCTGAGTGTTGTTCGTCGCAAAAAAATGTTCAAAGGCCTGTTTAATCTCTGCGACTTGATCGTCTGTATAAATTCGGCTTCCAGCCTGTCCCCACACAGGGGCTGGCCAATAGGGATCATTAAATTTTCTGCCAATCACATGGATGTGCATTTGGCTGACGACATTGCCGAGAGTCGCGATATTGAGTTTGTCAGGTGAGAATTGATCCTGTATGAACTGCGCGACCAGATTGATCTCTTTTAAAATCGCAGTTTGGAGTTCGAAGGGCAGCTTCGTAAATTCAATTTCGTCACAGCGTGGTATTAACATGAACCAGTCGACCAGCGAATTGTTCATCAGCAGTAGCGTCGATTCTTCGAGTTCATAAATATGTTTACTGTCAGCCTGTAGTCTTTCGTCCAGTTTCATGCTTGAATCCGTTTTTTGCAAAGGGAATTACGAAAATTATTCAGCTTGGTTAATCAGGAAGCTTGCCATATGTTCAAAAAAGACTTCAAGAGGAAACCTAACCTCAGTTGTGAAGTTTATCTCGTCCATGGCGCTGTTCATTAAAGCGATCCAGCGATCGCGGGCACTCTGGTTGATGGTAAAGGGAGCATGTCGCATGCGCAAGGCCGGGTTTCCACGTTCTGTTAAATAACGCTGAGGGCCTCCCAGCCGATAGACGAGGAATTCCTTCAGGCGATTCTCAGCACCTTGCATATCCTCTGCGGGATACATGGGTTTAAGAATATCATCTGTTTTCACTCTGTTGTAAAAGGCGCTAATCAATTGTTGTAATTTCTCTTCGCCAATCTGATCAAAAAGACCATCTATCGCTTTAGGTATCATCTGCGCTTCTGTTCCGTATCTTCATGAAAGGAATGGTCTGCTTACGTGTTCAAAGAATGGAGCCCATTCTGTTGCTGCTTTACAGTCAGATTATGGTATCTTAGAAACAGATGTAGAAGATTCATACCCAATTGAAGTTTCGATAGGATGTAGATTGCAGCCTGATTCTTTTGGAGAAATATAGAATGCGGCACCGGTTCACTTACTTGATATTGTTCGTTGTACTGTCGTGCACATCAGTTTTGACGGCAGCAGACGCGACAATGCCACGCTGGCCGGGCTTTGAAAAAAGTCCCTGGTTTGAAGAGCAGATTTCTTATCTGCAACTGGAACCGAAAATACGCGCAATTATTGTCGCTCCACAACCCCAGCGAATCATGCCTGAAAAGCCGAGCCGTGTGATTCTGTTTACGACTCCCAACGGAAGTACCATCGAGCAGACTTCGGGGTGCCAACAGAAGGAAGGACGCGATTGGCACTATGATATTCAGCATATCGGGGCACAGCACCGGAAATGGCAGTCTCTGAATCAACGAGAAAATCTGATTTTGGTCTGTCTGGAGGCCCGGGGTTTGAGTTGGCCTCGCTGGCGCGCCTCCCATCCCGATAATCCAAAACTGATTCGAAAGGTTATCGCTGAGATTCTGAATGCGATTCCATTGAAGAAACCGCAGATCACACTCGCCTGTCATAGTGGAGGCGGAAGTTTCTTGTGGGGATTTCTCAACGGTTCTGAAACGATTCCTGAACAGGTAGACCGATTTGTTTTTATGGATGCTAACTACTCGTTCAGTGAGGCCTATGGTCATGGAAAAAAGTTTTTAAACTGGCTCAAGGGAGATCAAAAACGCACTCTCGTTGTTTTGGCTTATGATGATCGCAATGTTTTGTTTCGCGGCAAAAAAGTGGTGAGTCCCACCGGTGGAACTTTTCGCGCAACGAATCGTATGCTGGATCGATTCAGACAGGATCTCAAATTCACAGAAAACAGACAGGGAGAATTTGATACGTATTCTGGTCTTGAAGGACAGATTCGATTGCTGGTTCATACGAATGACAAGAATCAGATTCTTCATACACGGCTCGTGGGTGAGATGAACGGATACCTCTATGCAGTCACCGTTGAAACGCCAGCAGGCGCAAAGTTCAGTTTTCTTAATACACCGCGTGTTTATACCAAATGGATCCAACCCGAGCCATTTGAACAACCAGAGAGGGAACACAAAAACTAAAACAGGGGCGGTTTCCCTAATTTTCGTCTGACGACCGCCCATTGACCGGCGTGCATCATCCAGTGAGTGGACTCGCCGGCGAACACAGAGCCCACGGTTGGCCCCAGATAGCGAACGGTTTCGGGCGAAGCTTCCATGAGCTGCTGATCACTGAGTTCTGAGAGCACGTTCAAAGTACCCTGACGTTGTTGCTGCATCAATTGGAGATATTCAGCTTTGGTGAGAAAATCAGCAGGGTTTTCACTGGTTGCGGTTTCTATTGAATATTGTTCTTTAAATCCATCCGGTATTACTGGCATCGAATCGGGGAAAACTTCTGTTATATGAAAGTGTTCGCTGGATATCAGATGCCCCAGTTGCCAGGCAATATGATTCATTTTTTCAGCAGGTCTGACTAACAGATTTTCATCAGTCAAATCTTCCAGATAATGATTCACAATATATGTGGGAAGTTCTAATGATACTTTTATATGCTCTGCCAGACTCATCGTAAAACTTTCGCATTGAATTTGAGACAGTGCGCGGAACTGGCTTTAATTCGGGACTTTGATTCACGCTCGAGATCGAAATATTATAAAATTTCTACGGGATACTTTCGGGGTGCCCAGAGTGCCTCGGCATATTTTACGCGACAAGTCTGACCACGATAGCGGGCCAGTGTTTCTTTTCCCCGTAATGCACCATGCGGTTTTTTGGGATCATACTTAATATTTCCCTGGAGGGCCATGTAACGGCCGAGCCAAGTCATTGATTGCTCCCAGTAATCCGAGACATTTACAAAGGTATCTGGTTCAAAGCCGATGGTGTGTCCCGGGCCGTTGTCGTAGTGATAGATCTTACGGGGGCCTCGAAATCGATCTTCATTGAGAACCCGACCGCCATGATTGAGGGCAATTTTACTTAGTTGTGATGCGACCGTATGATCGTGGTGGTGATCGTGCTCCCACAATTGTAATGCGATGTCGGGTTTCAACTCATGTATCGCACCCGCTACCTTTTGTTTCGTTTTTTCGTTGGTATCAAATTGATGCGACGCGAAATCAAGAAACCGCGTTTCGACGCCATAGTCCTGTGCGATGCTGATAACCGATTTTCTGAAAATGTCTTCACGACCTTTGGTGGGGGGCCAGTTGCTGTAGTCGCCAATCAGAATTAATTGCACGACTCGATAGTTTTTCGCCACCGCTTTCAGCATGATTCCGGGAACACCATAAACACAGTCATCAAAATGAGCACCAATTGCCAGCAGCGTTTTTTGATCAGCCATAGTCGTCTTCTCATCTCAGGATGTAAAACAAAAATTATTTTCGCATGGAGATCCTTATTTGAACTCCAGCTTTTGATGATACTTACTGCGGCAGCAGATCGCCATCGGAATTGCGAGATTGAATAATGAGAGAGGCAAAAAAACAGGAACTTCAATGACTCAGAATTGTCACAGAAAACCTTTCACACACGTGGAAATATCGTTACTCTCGCGCGATGTATACAATGTTGTCTTGCGAGAGGCGGGTTGCTGTCAAATTTTGTATACGCACCGGTTTACAAAGATTGATCTCTCAAAGTGTTTAGGAATTCGAAGGTGTTTATTCAGCGGAACTCTGCTCATTGTCTGGACATTGCCGGGAGCGATGCTTAGGATAATATGGTTGTTTCAGCCGGAAATTGAGCCGAAAATCTAAAACGACAACATACTCAAAAACACAGATAAAAGGATCGATTATGAGTGAATTCACGCGACGTAATTTTCTTCAAACCAGCGCGGGGGTAATCACCGCGACTTCACTGCTGGGAAATACCTCACGCGCAGATATAAATGGAAAAATCAGAGTCGCCGTTTTGGGGGTCCACGGTCGTGGTAAGACGCATATTAAAGCCATTGGGAAAATCGAAGGCGCGGATGTCGTGTTGATCTGCGATCCCGATGAGCAGGTTTTGGGAAAGTGCGCAGCCGACTTTGAGAAAAAATACGGTCGCAAGGTTGAAACCGAAACAGACATGCGAAAAGTCTTTGATCGAGACGACATTGATGTGGTGACGGTGGCGACTCCAAACCACTGGCATTCTCTGGCTACGATCTGGGCATGTCAGGCGGGAAAAGATGTCTATGTGGAAAAACCAGGCTCACATAATTTGTTCGAAGGCCGCAAAATGATCGAGGCAGCACACAAATATAAGCGCATTGTTCAACATGGAGTACAACTCCGTAGCCAGCCTGCAATTCAGGAAGCAGTCGAACATATGCGAAACGGGACGATTGGAAAAGTCTATATGGCCCGCGGTCTGGTGTTCCGCACGCGGGCTTCTATCGGACGCAAACCTGATGAAAAGGCTCCAGCCTATCTCGATTGGAATCTCTGGCAAGGACCCGCGCAGGAGACCAATTTCTCACGACGTTTAGTGCATTACAACTGGCATTGGACCTGGGATTATGGAAACGGTGATGTAGGAAACCAGGGAGTTCACGAAACCGATATGTGCCTGTGGGGGCTAGATGTCAAACTTCCTTCACAAATCACGGCCATGGGGGGGAAATTTCTGTGGGATGACGATAAGGAAACCCCAGAGTTGCTCTCGACTAATTATTTCTATCCGGATGAAAACAAGATGATCCAGTTTGAAGTGCGTCCGTGGAACACGAATACAGAAGATGGCGCGACTGTCGGCAATATCTTTTACGGTTCCGAAGGCTATATGGTCGTCAAGGGATATAAATCCTACGAGATCTTTATGGGACAAAAACGAGAACCGGGTCCCAAGAACAGTGGCGATGATCCGGTTGTGGCTCACTTCACAAACTTCCTCGACGCCGTGCGTTCACGAAAGTCGGAGACTTTGAATGGTCCTGTTGAGACGGCTCATACCAGTTCCGGAATTGCTCACTTGGGCAATATCGCCTATCGGTTGGGACGCCAACTCAATTTCAATCCCAAAACGGAACAGTTCGTCAATGATCCCGAAGCAGATAAGTATCTAACGCGACAGTATCGTAAGCCATTCGTTGTTCCCAACGAAGTCTGATCAATGACGACTGACAGAATTTGATATATCTACGAAAACAGCACGGGATGATCATTCCGGTGCTGTTTTTTATTACTTCAAGTTGTGAATCAAGTTGTAAATAAAGAGAGGCTGACCCACGTTCGCGCAGGTCAGCCTCCAGTCTAATTTCGTTAGGATCGAGGTGACCCTTACGAGTGGTGGTCGTCTATGACAACCCGCCAGCAGTCGCTAAGAACAACCACCTTTCTGGCTACAACAATAACTGTCCACTCAATCACCTCCTATTCTTGGATAAACTCCCTGATTCATCATCGGTTTGTAGCTCCAACTAGAACACAGGCTTTAGTCCTATCGCACTGCGTGGGTGCGATACATGATCTAACCTTATTCTTGCAAATCCTTTAATTGTGGCAATACCTATTTATATTGAATCAATCAAAAATTCGAGGCCCAAAGATAACACGAAGTCGTAACTCATTTAATTTTAATGAGATATGGACTTTATAATTCATCGGATTTTCATTGAGAATTACAGGATGCCAGAGAGCAGGTCGATATTGTACTGGTTTCTTGTGTACTGTTACCGGTTCAATTTGAACGAATTTAACGGCTATTGATCTCCCGGGGCCATGTGTGGTTCAAAAGTGGTACGACCTGCTTTTTCAGCCTGCTTTACAGCAGCGACCGCTTCCTCATACAAAACCTGTTGGCAGCTTACGATCTTTTTCTCCTTACTGGGAGTGATGCGTTCGTAAACACCTTGACTGTTTAATATGCGGGCTTTGGCGTTATCTTCAAAATAGCTGTTGAGTATTTTGATGACCTTACGGGAACTTTTTTTATCTTCAATCGGCACCAGTAATTCAACGCGCCGATCAAGGTTTCGTTGCATCCAGTCGGCACTGGAAATAAAGACCCGTTCGTCTCCACCATGATAGAAATAGAAAATCCGGGCGTGCTCCAGAAATCGATCAATGATACTGACGACTTCGATATTTTTGCTTAACTTGGAAACACCGGGACGCAAGCAGCAGATTCCGCGGATATTCAGTTTGATCTTCACACCTGCTTCAGAAGCTTCATACAAAGCATCGATGATTTGCGGATCGACCAGCGAATTAACCTTAGCCACGATTCGGGCTTTCTGTCCCTGCTTTTTTCGTTCCGTCTCATGCTGAATCAGATCCAGAATTTTGTCCCTCAGGCTGATGGGAGCCGCTTCTAGTTTCTGATATTTCTGGGGTTGAGAGTAGCCTGTAATCGAATTAAAAAAGTTGACAGCATCAGAAGCCAATGCTTCATCACAAGTAAAATAACTGATGTCGCTATAAATTTTTGCGGTGGCGTCGTTGTAATTTCCTGTACCAAAATGGAGATAGCGTTGAATCCCCTGTGGTTCGCGGCGGACGATACAGCAGATTTTTGCATGTGTCTTGAGTCCTTTCACGCCGTAAATGACTTGAACGCCGGCATGTTCCAGGTTTTTGGCCCATTCAATATTCCGCGCTTCATCAAAACGAGCCTTGAGTTCCACAAGGGCTGTTACATGCTTTCCCTGTTCTGCTGCTCGAATCAAAGCAGCTACAATCGGACTGTTTTTACTGGTTCGATATAAAATCTGTTTGATGGCTAAAACATCTGGATCAACGGCTGCTTCTTCAATCAGTCGGACGATGGGCTCGAAACTTTCATAGGGATGGCAGAGTAAAATATCCTGCCGGGAGACATTTTCGAACATCGTGATTTCAGGGTCCACGTCGGGACTGGGTTGAGGAGGCCAGGTCTTTGCTTTTTGCGCATCAAATCCGGAGATGTCTGTCAGCCTCATAAACGCAGTGAGATCCAACGGACCTGGAATACGATAAACGTTTTCGTCCAGCACATCTAATCCACGTTCCAGAAATTCCAGCGTTTCTATGGAAACATTTTCGGCAACTTCCAGACGAATGCAACCTCCTTTTTTTCGTTGATCCAGCATGTCTTCCATCTGATGCAGCAGGTCGGAAGCAAACTCATCCTGCAGACTGACATCCGCATTTTTGGTAACACGAAAGGGAATGCTCTCCAGAACATTTTCGCCTTGAAAATAATTTTCAATAAACAGGCTCACCACATCTTCCATAGGCAAATATCGATAGCCGCCTTCCGAGGGAAGTGTAATAAATCGAAATTCTGTTCTGCCAAAAGGAATAATTGCAAAGCGATTGTCAGAATTTTCACTTTTTTCATCTGGTGCCAGACGAACAATCATATTCAATGTCTGATTCATCAGATAAGGGAAATCCATTTCCGGCGTCACTGCCATCGGGGTGAAGACTGGATAGATCTCATCACGGAAAACATGTTCTACAATGCGTCGTTGAGAGTCGGACAGTTCCTGAGGTTTTGCTCTGTGGAACCCGACTTCAGCTAGAGCAGGTTCGATTTCATCCAGTAAGCACTGATATTGATCGACCATCATTTGGTGAGCCCGCAAACTGATTGCTTTCAATGTCTTACCGGGTGTCATACCTGAAGGATCAGCCGTTGTATTGCCGCTCGTTTTCAATAAATGCAGCCCACCCACGCGGACCATAAAAAATTCGTCAAGATTCGAACTGGTGATCGCCAGAAACTTCAATCGTTCCAATAAGGGAATCGAAGTGTCATGGGCTTCATCAAGAACTCGTTGATTAAATTCCAGCCAGCTAAGTTCCCGATTCAGATATTTTGATGCTTTAGCAGCCATGTTTAACCTGTTGTAAAAAAACGGAATTTAAAAATTATGGTTGTGAAAAACTCATCAGCACAGTCATTTCATTTGCCTGTTATTTTTTCCTCAACTGGACCTTGAGCCCGAAAACTTCTTCAAACAATGGTCCTTTTTCCACCAGTGCAATCTGTTCCAATGAAACATCTTCGACATGGGGGATGGAGATAATCAATTTTCCCTGCTTAATATCACATTCGATTTCTTTAACGCGTTGACTATAGGAAGAATCCAACGCATCAGCGACTCGCAGAATGGCAGCCATTTTGGTGATCGCAATACGATTTAAGCGATCTAATGTGGCATAGCCCGGATGGGTAGCTTTGGGGGAAGCCCTCCGGTGGTAGCGGGCGATTAATGAAACCAGCAGCAGATCTGTCTGCCCTAGACCAAATAAATTTCCATTGCTGATTAAGTACATCGAGTGTTTATGGTAGCCACTTTGATTCACATAAATTCCAATTTCATGCAACAAGGCGGCAGTATATAACAACAGACGATTTCGCAATTCGAGTTTGTGCTCATTTTGCAGTGACTGGAACAGGGTGTCAGCTAGAAATGCAACATGTCTGGCGTGTATTTCATCAAAGTCAAATCGCTTACCGAAATCAATGGTCGAACGGATAACCTGTCGATTGAATTCATCCGACCAGTTTTGCTGGTCTGCCATTTCTTTCAGCAGGCCATCTCGAAAATTTGCCTTGGTGACGTAAATGTGTTTTAACTGATAGGCTTCTGCCAGTTTCGTGTATGCCAGCAGTGCAGGTCCCAGAGTTTCGGCGTCGGTAAAGGAAAGATGGTAGTTTTGAACAAGTTGGTCTTCGTTTTTTTGTAAAATCTGATCTGTAAATTTGCTAAGTTCAGATACTTTGATTCGGTCCAGTTCGTCAGGTGAATTGGTAGGGTCAGGAATTTCATCTTCTGGTCGCAATTGGGACAGGGCAAACCTCACATCACCGCCGAGAACCACTAGTTTAATTGATTTATCACTTGGTACTTCATGTACGATTTGCTCGACAACACGCTCGATTTGATTTTCCATGATCGTACGTTCTTTGGATAACGGAACGCGATACCCTTTCAGCATCTCGCGCAAACGCAGCGCCCCGAGTCGATAATTATTTGAGAATAAGACATCTCCATTTTGTACAAGTAAGAGTTCGGTCGTACCTCCCCCAATTTCAGTGACGATTGTTCGCGCCTCGTCAAGATTTGGCTTTGCTGTCAGATAAGGCCGAATTCCCTGATACGTGATCCGGTTCACTTCCGCTTCATCCAGAGGTGCAATTTCGAAACCGGTTGCGATAAAGATCCGGTCGGTAAAGACGAGACGATTGTCGGCCTCCCGAACAGCGCTGGTAGCGACGACGCGAATTTGATCATCGCTGGTAATCTGATATTCATCCAACCGTCGGCGGTAGCTCTTGAGAATTCTTACGCATTCCTCCATCGTCGTTTTTTGAATGTTACGCATCTGGAATGTGTCTTCGCCGAGAGTCACGGCTTGCGAGAGCTTCTCCAGCGTATTTACGCTTCCGTCCGCTTTGATTTCAGCGATCTCCATACGAATCGCACCGGTACCGATATCGATGACGGCAATCAAACGATTCGCAACCGTATCGGGGCGACTGGC